>CAIKTE010000030.1 GCA_903830285.1 uncultured Chitinophagaceae bacterium
TTAAATCCTTTTTTGCCATTTGCGATTGCTTTAGAAAAATAACTTTGAGTTACCTTATTCTCAACCAAATCACAGCCCTTATCGTATATTATATTATTTTTATTTAATTTTGATCTAATACCGTTAATGATACTGATGGTCCTTATAGGTGTGCCATTATAATTCCCCCACAGCATAGGTTCATTATCGGCATTAGGGCCAATGACTGCTATTTTTTTCTCAGATACTTTTAGAGGAAGTACATTATTTTTATTTTGCAGTAATGTCATTGATTCGCGAGCCATGTCCAATGCAAGTTTTCTGTGTTCTTCATTGTTTACGATTGACATTGGAATATTTGCCCATGGTACAATTTTATTATCATCAAAATCGCCTAAATCAAAACGCCCAATTAATACTTTTGTTAAATGGCTGTCCACTTCCTTTTCAGTAATCAAACCTTTTGATACTGCTTCCGGTAATTTCTCATATGCATATCCTTGCCATACACATTCTACATCTGTACCTGCTAAAACAGCTTTGGAAGAAGCATGTACAGCATCAGATGATGTTTTATGACTTGTGAAAAAGTCAGTGATCGCACCACAATCAGAAACAACAATATGCTTAAAACCCCAATCTTCACGTAGAATTGTTTGTAGCAAACGGCTGTTACCGCAGCAGGGCTCATCGTCTAATCTCTGGTAAGCACACATTACTTCTTGTACATCTGCATCTTGAACCAGTGATTTAAAAGCAGGTAAATAGGTTTCCCATAAATCTCGATTGCTAACACTGTTCAGGTTAAGCGTATGCCTGCTCCATTCCGGTCCGGAGTGTACTGCAAAATGCTTTGCGCAAGCCAGTAATTTATGATATTTTGAATCAGCCGGGCCTTGCAATCCTTTTACAACAGAAACTCCCATTCGGGATGTTAAATATGGATCTTCACCATAAGTTTCCTGTCCACGCCCCCAGCGAGGATCGCGGAAAATGTTCACATTGGGCGTCCATACTGAAAGGCTAAGAAACCGTTTGTTTTCTTTTCCACTGCGAAGAGCATCATGGTATTTAGCACGAACTTCATCAGAAGTAGCATCAAATATTTTATATACCAATGCATCATCAAAAGAAGCGGCCATGCCTATTGGTTCGGGAAAAACAGTAACATTATCATTATTGGCAAGTCCATGTAATGCCTCACTCCACCAATTAAACTTTTTAATGCCTAAACGTGGTATGGCAGGAGATTGGTCGAACATTAATGATGCTTTTTCTTTCAGCGTTAGACGAGAGATCAAATCATTAGCTCTTTCTGCTGAACTCAATGATGGATTTTGATAAGGCAATTGCCCTATTGCATTTACTGATATTGCAAAGCTTATTAAAACAAACATCTTGTTTTTTAAGAATAATAATTTCATGAACTTATTATTTGATATAATTTTTAATTCTATTTAAAAAGAACCTGCGCAAAATTGTACAAGTTGTTTCTCCAAACAGGCCATGAATGCCCGCCCGGATATTCACTATAAGTGTACTTGATTTTTATTTCATCAAATTTTGATATCATAATTTGACCATTCTTCCAGGCTATATCCTCCTTGCCTCCCTCTGAAATCCAGAATGCTTTCAGGTTATTGTTCACTTTATCAGTGTTATTTTTCATAAATGCATATTGAGCATCGCTGATATCATTCATCATCGGCACTATCCAGCCGGAACTGAATACTCCGAGATAAGAAAACATATCTGTATTATTGATACCTGTATATAAAGTATGCATACCGCCAAGTGATAATCCTGCTATTGCGCGGTTATTGGCATTATTAAGGCTGCGGTAATTTTTTTCAACAAAAGGAATGATCGACTCTTTCATCTCTCTTTGAAATAATTTTAATGAACTTTCAATGCCACCTGCATTAAAGCCACCTGCACCAAGGTTTGCATCGGGCATTACCACTAACATGGGTTGCGCTTTTTTTGCTGCAATTAAATTGTCGATAATTAAATCTGTTTTTCCTTGTGTTGCCCATCCTGTTTCGTCTTCACCACCCCCATGCAGAATATATAAAACGGGGTACGCTTCTGTTGTATTCACATCATATCCAGGAGGCGTATAGATATACATCTGTCTCCATGAATTGGTTACTTTAGAAAAATATTTTTTGATCCTGATATCACCATGCGGAACATCTCTTAAAGCATAATATCCTCCTCCGTTAAATGGTATTTCAATACCACTGGCCATGCGGCCCATGCCGTAAAAAGTTTGACTTGCAGGATCTGCAATAGCAACTCCATCAATCAATAAAGAATAATAATGGAATCCTTCACTGATAGAATCGGTAGTAACAGTCCATATTCCGGCAGTATCTTTTACCATATCATATTTTCTTCCAAGATCAACCTGTACTTTTTTTGCATCAGGTGCTTTCGTGCTAAAAATTACTCTATGGTCGGCAAGTATTTGCGGATAACTACTATTCCTGATATTGGTAGATGCTGGTGCTCCTGCAACAGGATATTTAGAGAATAAAGATTGATCAACGGGTTTGAAAATAAGTTGTGAGAACATGAATAAACTATTCTTCCATACTTTAAAATCATGCACACCCGGTTCAACAAAATAAATATGCGGAACATTGTTTTTGATTAAATAATCATGTAACCTTTTACTGAAAGTAATCAATCCATCACTTGCGCCGCAAGACATCCACAGCAGTTTAATTTTCTCTTTTGCATCTGCAGGATTTGGTACCAACTCTTCAGGTGTTTTTGTGTTGGGTGCTGATGAAAATCCGCCAATCCAGGCAAACTTGTCCAAATTACCCAAACCAAAATTTAAAGATTGACCACCGCCCATTGAAAGTCCTGCAATGGCTCTGTGTTCTCTGTCTGCAATAACTGGATATTTTTTTTCAATGAAAGGAATTAGATCGTTTAGCAGATCTTTTTCAAAAGTTGCAAATGCTTGTACTTTATCCGGTGCCATAATATTGCCTGTGGCTCTATCATCTTTCATAGCTCTGCCGTTAGGCATTACAACAATCATTGGCTCTATTTTATTTTCTGCATATAAATTATCCAATATTATTTGCGGAGAGCCTCCATTCAACCATTCCTTTTCATCACCACCAATTCCATGCAGGAGATATAAAACGGGATATTTCTTTTTTGTTGAAAAGCCGGGAGGAGTGTAGATTAAAGTTTTACGAACAGTGCCAACAGTTTTCGATTCGTAACTGATCGTGTCAATTGTTCCATGAGTAATGTTTGATCTTAATGTATCAAAGCCTTTTGCACTAGGCTTAACAATGCCTTGAGAAAAAGTTGTTGAGCCAAGAAATACAACTGCTACAGCAGTTAACAGAATTCTTTTCATATTTGGCAGTTTAGTGGTTATTTTTTTTTAAATAATGATTAAGGTTTTATAATTTGATAATTGCCGCTTAAATGCATTAAGCTGAATAAGTATAATAATCCATCATAGTAAGGGTCGAAATATTTGTCTTCGTATGGTTCCAGTTTGTTATTCCATAATTCATGAACAAAATCTAAACTGCTTTTTTCTTTGTTCATGATCGCAGTAGAAGCAACTGTTCCAACCAAACCGATAGAGTGTCTTAATTTTTTGAAACCGCCTGCCTTTAAAATAACTTCAGGTCGTGAACCATCTTGGTTAAACTGATCTTCGAAAGTTGAAATACCTTTTGAACGGAAGAAATTTTGAATTCGTTTTGCATAATCTTCCTGCCATGCTTTATCTTTTCCAAACCAATAATAATCCATTGTTATGTTCATAGGAACTCTCCATGAATCGTAACGAAATGCAGCAGGCATCCAACGACTTGTACGGGCTTTACCATTGAAATCTGTATAATCAGCATTCAATCCTGTTATTGAATCGCAGGCTCTGTGCAGATATGCACGTGAAGTATCGGCGCAATCTTTATAAAATTGTTCGTGACCATCTTTTGCATACAATGCCCATATTTCTAAGAATGCTGGTAAATGATAAGATGGATCTGTCCAGTTATAACCACCACCTTCAGGAACAAAACTTATTTGTTTGTGTTCTGTATTGATGAGATTAAAAATATTTCCTGTTCCATCTTTCTTCCACATGGCATCTAATATTCTTCTGGCTTCTGCATAATAATGAATACCTGTATTATTTCCCCAACGATTGGATGCAAATAAAAGATCAGTAACAAAATATAATTCGCCATCTGAAGCAGAACCTTCTGAATTTTTTTTCATGGTTTGAGGATTGATGCTCCAGGCAAAATATCCTTCTCTCGGTCCATCCTGATGTTGTAAATATTTTTTAGACCATCTCCATATTCTATCAAAAACATCTTTTTTATTTAACTGAACAGCGATCATCATTCCATAAGAAAGACCTTCTGTTCTTGCATCATGATTTTTTACATCAGACACATAACCCATTGAATCTCCAACTTCAAAATATACTTTAGTAGGGCCTTCAAAAACATCGTAATAAGCTTTGTTCAGTTTATTATCAATATCTGTTTTATTATATCCGGCTTCCAGAAAAACATTTCTGTATTTACCTGATTTGAGTGCGGATGTTTTATCTCTATTCTTTTTATTTTGTGCAATAACTGAAAATGCAGCGCATGCAATTATCAGCATTAGTAAAGCACCAATTCTCGCAGTATCAGACAGAAAATTTATTTTTCTCATTTTATTTCTTTATTCAATCATTCATCCATTTATTTTTCTTCATCCATTGCAATAATGGATCCATCCAGTTTTTCATTCCGAAAATAAATCCATGTCCGCCTTTAGGATAGATATGCATTTCGACAGAAACATTTTCATGACGCAGTTTTTCAAAATATTGAATACTATTATCTACGTCAACAACTTTATCATCGGCAGCATGTGTTATGTATGCAGGAGGAGTTGTTGCATTAACCTGCAATTCATTCGAAAACAGATCAATTGTTTCTTTTGATGGATTATTGCCTAATAACTTTCTTTTTGAATCTTTATGTGTAAGATCATCCTGCATAGTGATAACAGGGTAAACCAAAATTTGAAAGTCGGGGCGAAGACTTGTTTTATTATTGTTTTCGATCAATGCTTCTGTAAAATGTGTAGCTGCTGTTGAAGCTAAATGTCCGCCGGCAGAAAATCCCATGATACCGATCTTATTAGAATCAATTCCCCATTTTGCTGCATTTTCTCTTACTGTTTTTATCGCTTGTTGTGCATCTTGTAACGGGCCGATATTTTTATTCAACATTGTAGAGTCATCCGGTAAACGATATTTTAAAACAAAAGCAGCAATGCCATTTTTCGCCAGTTCTTTTGCAGTAGATACACCTTCGCCTTGATAAACAATCACTGTATAACTTCCACCCGGACAAATAATCACAGCAGCACCACTTGCTTTTTCTTTTTCAGGAAAATAAGCTTCAAGTGTTGGTGTGGATGTACCTCTATACATACCGCCACCAAATGTTTCTTTAATACCTGATGGCTTTGAATTAGGAATTCCATTTGTGTACAAATTAATTATTTGCTGTGCCTGAATACTAACAGCAAACATTGATATAAGTGCAATAAATGTTATTCTTGTTCTCATTTTGCTTTACTCTTAGGTTTATTTAATTCCGTTACAAAAAAGTCAACCATCATTTTTAAATAAGGCTCTTTTTGTACGCCGGGTCCGTGCTGCCCATCAGGCACTAAATAAAATTGACTATTAACTTTTGCTTTTTGTAAAGCCTGATAAAAAAGCTCACTTTGACAATGAGGAACAACAGGATCTTTATCTCCATGAAAAATGAGAAATGGAGGATTGTTTGCATTGATGTATGTTATTGGGCTGGCGAGTAAAGTTTTTTCTCTATTTTCCTGAATGGGTCCGCCAATATAAAGCGATGCCGGTGAAGTAGCGGAATTATGAATGAAATTAGTTCCTCCGCAAGAATCCATTACCAACATGTTTGTTGGCCCGAACCAATCAACAACTGCATCAACCGAACTGCTGTAATTTGTAAACAAGCCAAGATTGCCTTCTAAATCGGCACTCATTTTGCCAATTGTGTAATTTTTAATGTATCGTGATGTTCCTGCCATCGCTGCCATGTTTCCACCGGATGAACTACCTGTTATTCCAATGAAAGTAGTATCGAGTTGATATTTTGAAGCGTTTGCACGAACAAACCTGATAACGGCTTTGATATCATTCATTTGAGCAGGAAACTTTGCATCCATGCTCGAGCGGTGATTAGGTGTAACTATTGCAAAACCCGCATCTAATAATGGATTTCCCAATACACTTAAATCAGCTCCTTTCATATTATTAGCCATCCATGCACTTCCGTAAATTGAAATAATTACAGGGTAACTTGCTTTTCGTTCTTTCGGTAAATAAATATCCAAGTTGTGATATTTCAATGTATCATTCGCATAATTTAAATCTTTCCAGCTTTTTGAATATTGCTGGCTATAACAATTGATACATAGCAAAGAGAGGATAGTAAGAGTAATTAGTTTCATTTTTTGTTTTTATTATTTTTCTTTAAAAAGCAAGGATGCAAATTCATACAAACATCTTCTCCACGTTAACCATTCATGCGATGTGCCAACTGATTCGTAGTAACCATATTTTATATTTTGCTTTTCTAACATCGTGCGAAATGCTGCAACAGAACCCGGAAAAGGATTTGGTTCTTTTGTTCCCAATCCGAGCCAAAAGAGTTTGATTTGTTTATTGAGTGCTTCTCCATCTTTAAATTTCCCATTCATAAAAGTGGATGGATCGATTGCTGCAGTACTCGGATAATTTGATGTTCCGCTAAATCCGCCAATGCTTGCAAATTTGTCCAGATTATTGATTGTGATCTGAATGGTTTGATTGGCTCCCATTGACAGACCTGCCATGGCTCTGTGTTCGCGATCGGCAAGTGTTCTATAAGAAGCATCGATCATCGGAATGATTTCATTCATCAATACTTCTTTAAAAGCATTAAAAGCTCCAATTCCTGTTGGTTGAGTATTTACTTCTTTTGGTTTTGATTTTGTAGCATAACCATTATCCATCACTATAATCATAGGAACAGCTTTTTTTTCAGCTATCAAATTATCAAGAATAAGGTTTGCTTTTCCTTGATTGGCCCATCCTGTTTCATCTTCGCCACTACCATGTTGAAGATATAATACAGGATAACGAGTTGTTAAATTCTTATCGTAATCAGATGGAGTATATACGAAGCATCTTATCCATGCATTTGTTGTTTTAGAGAAATAAATTTTTTGAGAAACGATACCATGAGGCAAATCTTTCAATGCATAAAAATCCTGATCCTTTGCAGGAATTTCGATGCCGCTTCCCCATCGACCGGCACCGTAAAAGAAAAGACTTCCCAGATCAGGAACTGAAGCTCCATCAACATTGAGTTGATAATAATGAAAGCCTTCAACTTGTGGAGCTGATTCGCCTGTCCATATACCTTTTTCATCTTTTACCAGATCATATTTAACAGCACCAATATCAAGTTGCACTTTCATTGCTTGAGGTACGGAAATACTAACTCTTACACGTCCTTCGGAATTTACTTGCGGATATTGTTTACCGGGTTGGTTAACTGATGATGGTTTAAAATCTTCTGTTGCTTTTATTTGAATATTTTGTGCTAAAGAGTGGCTGCAACTAAGTATGATAGTTACGAAAATAAAAATGCATCTAAAATTTATGTAACAATGTTTATTCATAAACGACAGTGTTTACTTTCTAATAAACCAATTCCCATTATTTTTCTTAATCTTTAAATAAATGCAGTGCCAGTTCATGCAGGCTGCGGCGCCAGGTTAAAAACTCATGTGCTGTATTTTCGGAAACATAAGAAACAGCATTAAAGCCGGCATCTTTTAAAGATTTTACAGAATTTATTACAGCTTCTGGTCTTTCACGACTACCGCAACTGAGGAAGATGAGTTTAACTTTGGATTTATCTTTAATTTCTGCTGCTGCATAAATGCCTCCGCTTAGAAGTGCGTAATAAGAAAATACTTCAGGTTTATTGAGTGTGATGGTATGTGTTTCCATTCCTCCCATTGAAAGTCCTGCCATAGCACGATTAGATTGTTTAGCAATGGTGCGGAAGTTTGCATCTACATAAGGAATTAATTCATCAACAAGTACTGTTTGAAATGCATCAATTTTAAAATCCTTCATTTTCCCCCACTTTACTTCGTTGGTCATGCCGTAAGTCATCACAATAATGAATGGTTTAATTTTTCCTTCCGCAATTAAATTATCCATTATAAGATTTGCATGCCCTTGATTAGTCCATGCAGTTTCATCTTCACCCCAACCATGTTGTAAGTACAGTACAGAATATTTTTTTGATTTATCTTTTTCATAACCCGGAGGCGTATATACAAAAGCTCTTCGTGATGCGTTGGTGCTTTTAGAAGGGAAAAGAATTTGTTGTACGTTACCATGCGGCACATCTTTCAATGCATAAAAATCCTGATCATGTGCGGAGATTTCTATACCGCTTTCCCAACGGGTAGAGCCATAGAAATTTAAGGTTCCCGGATCATTAAAAGTTCCTCCGTCAACTGTTAAATGGTAATAGTGAAAGCCTTCATCCATTGGTCCTTCCGTAGTGCCTTCAAAAAAACCTTCAGAAGATTTTGCAAGCTTAGTACCTCCTCTTCCGCCAAGACCTAAGCTTACTTTTATACTATCTGCTTTTGGTGCAAATATTTTAAACTTTACATAGCCTTGTGAATTTACTTGCGGATATTCCTGCCCGGGTTGATTTAAAGTAGAAGGTTTAAAATCTTCTGATACCGTAGGCTGTGTGTTCTGAGAAAAACATAAGCAACTTGCTAATGTTGTTGCTAAAAGAA
>CAIKTE010000031.1 GCA_903830285.1 uncultured Chitinophagaceae bacterium
GATGAAGAAATAACACTGCAATTAGAAAAACTAAAAAATAAAAGTTTAAAAAATAAAGAAGAAATTAAAGTGGAAGAAAAACAAATAGAAACAGCTCCTATAAAACCTGAGATCGTTTTTGATGATTTTGCAAAGATCGATCTACGTGTAGGAACTATTGCTGCCGCTGAAAAAGTGGAGAAAGCTGATAAGCTATTGAAACTAACCGTAGACTTAGGATTTGAAACTAGAACAATCGTAAGTGGTATTGCATTACATTTTAAACCTGAAGATATTGTTGGCAAACAAGTTACTGTTGTAGTCAATCTTGCAGCACGTAAAATGCGTGGCATTGAAAGCAACGGAATGATCTTAATGGCTGAAGATAAAAGCGGCAAACTGCATTTTGTAAATTCTGATACTAAAGTGGATGAAGGAAGCGGGGTGAGTTAGTTAGGTGATAGTCCATGGTAAATGGTTCATGGACTAAGAAACGCTATCCTTTATCAAAACTCACGCATTCTTTCAATTCCTTTTCACTATAGCTTAATCCGTATTGTTTCAATACATCATCCGGTACACCATTCCATTGATTGGGAGTATTGCCCATATAACCTACGTCTTTCACTCCTATTTCTGAAGTATAAAAACCCGTAGATGTCAGGTTACGCATCAAATTAAAAAAAGCTACACCCTGCTGCATTTCCGGTTTCGCTTTTTTGGGATAAGCGATCTCATCTACTATTTCTATCTGTTGTTTGCTGCTGCAGTCTTTAAATGTTTTTTCAAACCGTTTTAAACATTGCAGATCTAACCAGCGCAATCCACCACGCATGGGTGTTTGATGCGATGGAATATCCTTTACGATGAATTCGATAAAATCAGTAACCTTAGCATCAGAAGCACTACCGCTAACCGCATCTCTGGGAATGATAATATCAGCTAATACCGTGATCGTTGCTAGTTCATGTTGATCAAAAAAATGATCAGCAGCAACTTTTTTATAATGATCATTTTCTTCCTGCATTCGCTCATCCCCTGTGAATTTGGTCAAGGTTGTTTCTTCCGTTACTTTCTTATCACTATTCTTACAGGCTTCAATGAAGACAGCACTTGCAGCCCCACCGATCAGTAATGCTTTAATGGATTTTCTTCTGTCCATACAATGTCATTTGAATAAGTTATTATAAATTTTGTTTTTTTAATTCATCAACAATATGTTCACTGGCACGCATAGCCAATGCCAGAATTGTCCAGGTAATATTCTTATCCGCTTGTGATACAAATTGTCCGCCATCCACACAGAATAAATTCTTACAGTCATGTGCCTGACTCCATTTATTCAATACCGATCTTTTAGGATCATTACCCATTCTTACTGTTCCTGCTTCATGAATGATATTACCGGGATTATGCAAACCATAATTATTTTGAGGACCATCATCTCCACCCCATGTAACAACAGCACCCATACTATGCAGGATCTCTTTGAATGTCTCCTTCATATGTTTCGCCTGATTGATCTCATAATCACTCCATGAAGTATGAAAACGCAGGACAGGAATGCCATATTTATCAACCACGCTCGGATCAATTTCACAATAACTATCTTCCCTTGCAATTCCCTCACCCCTGCCAGCCATGCCCACATGTGCACCAAAGAAATAACGATAGTCTTCTTTCAGTGAAACACCATAACCTCCGGCTTCTTTTTGTTTATCCTTGATTTTATACATGCCATTCAATTTTTCAATACCCCATTGAAATCCATACAAAGGCATTCCAAATCCACCTCCATATTCAATATGATATCCGCGAGGGAAATCTAATTTTTTATTGTCCAGCCACCAGGGTGTGTAAACATGCATCCCTCCAACACCATCCTCATTGTATCTTTTGCGATCAAACAGTTCAGGAATAATGCCACCCATATCAGCTCCGGTTGAATCGTGTAAATATTTTCCGATCACACCACTTGAGTTCGCGATACCATTCGGATAACGTGGTGATTTTGAATTCAGCATCAGCCTGGCACTTTCACATGCACTTGCTGCTAGGATCACAGTTTTACCAAATACCTGATACTCCTGCATATCATCTTTACTCACATATGAGATCCCTGTTGCCAATCCATCCCGATTCGTCAACACTTCACGAGCCATAGCATTAGTAACAAGATCAACATTACCTGTTGCCAATGCCGGTTTTATTAATACAGAGGAAGAAGAAAAATCGCCATAGAGTTTACAACTTCTGCCGCACTGTCCGCAGAACACACAGTTTCTGTCTTTATTATTGGGCAGTTGTTTTGTAAGAATCGATAATCGGGATGGGATCACCGGGATACCGATATTCGTTGCTGCTCTCTTTATAAATAATTCATGCAGCCTCGGTTTGGGTGGCGGAAGAAAGAATCCATCCGGATCATTGGGTAATCCTTCATTGGTACCAAATATGCCGATCAGTTGATCGATCTTATCGTAATATGGTTTTACATCTTCATAACCAATAGGCCAGTCATCCCCAAGGCCATCAATACTTTTTCCTTTGAAATCTTTCGGACCAAAACGCAAAGAGATCCTTCCCCAATGATTGGTTCTTCCTCCCAGCATTCTGGCACGCCACCAATCCCATTTTGTGGTACCGCTTTGAGTGTAAGGCTCCCCATCAATATCCCAGCCCCAGTAACAACCATCAAAATCACCAAAAGGACGAAACTTAGTGCTGGCACCACGTCGCGGAGACTCCCATGGGTTCTTAAATTGGGCAGAGTTTTTAGCAGGATCGAAATTTGGTCCCGCTTCTATCAAACAAACCTTCAATCCGGCATTGGCTAAAACATAAGCCGCCATTCCACCACCGGCTCCCGAACCCACTATGATCACGTCATATTGTTTAGGCTGTTTTTTGATCTGAAAATCTCCCATAAAGCAAGTATGTTTTAAGGTTTGAATATAGGGTTTAGTTCTTCGAAAAAGAAAATTTTGAGAGAGTTTGTCAAAATATTATAGCTGATCGTAAATGGCAATTGCCGGTAATAGGGTAAATTAATTTTTCAAGAAATCTATTCTTTTAAGCCTCCCTGATTTTGATAGAACAGATTTTATTTTAACTTCGATTGAAATTAGTTGCATAGCTAACTAATTTCTGTTAGTTTTGAAATTACAAAAAGCTTGTTGTTATGAAACGTACTATTAAGAAAGTTGCAGTTCTGGGAAGTGGTGTGATGGGCAGTCGCATTGCCTGTCATTTTGCAGGTATCGGTCTCCAGGTTTTATTATTGGATATTGTGGGAAAAGATATTCCCGTTGATGCCAAACCAGCTTTGAAAAATAAGATAGTAAATGATGCATTGACTGCTGCCATCAAAAGCAATCCTTCTCCCGTTTTCACAAAAGATGTTGTCAAGAAGATCACAACCGGAAACTTTGATGATAATATGAAAGACATTGCTTCCTGTGACTGGATCATTGAAGTAGTGGTAGAAAGATTAGATATCAAACAACTGGTATACGAAAAAGTTGAACAATTCAGAAAGCCCGGCACATTGATCACTTCGAACACTTCGGGCATCCCCATTCATATGTTGAGTGTTGGAAGAAGTGATGATTTCAGAAAACATTTCTGTGGTACCCATTTCTTTAACCCGCCAAGATATCTCCGTTTATTAGAGATCATACCAACACCTGATACTGATCCTGCCATCATTGATTTCCTGATGGAATATGGAGATCTGTATTTAGGAAAGACAACAGTATTGTGTAAAGACACTCCGGCTTTCATTGCCAACAGGATCGGGGTGTTCAGCATCATGAGCATATTTCACATCATGGAAAAACTTGGTTTAAGTATTGATGAGATCGATGCTTTAACCGGACCCATTATTGGTCGCCCAAAATCAGCCACATTCAGAACAGCAGATGTTGTGGGTATTGATACTTTAGTGAAAGTTGCAAAAGGTGTTGCAGATAATTGTCCGGATGATGAAGCCAAAGATATTTTTACGATCCCTGCATGGCTGGATAAGATCGTTGCCAACAATTGGTTAGGCGATAAAACAGGGCAAGGGTTCTTCAAAAAGATGCCCCCAACCCCTAAAGGGGAGAAACTAATTCATGTGTTGAATCTATCAACTATGAACTATGAGCCAAGAACCAAACCCAAATTCGCAACCATAGAAACAGCCAAACCTGTTGATGATCTGAAGCAAAGAATTAAAATGGTTTCTGCCGGAACAGATAAAGCCGGTGAATTTTATCGCTTATTCCATTATTCATTGTTCTCTTATATCTCTCATCGTATTCCTGAAATTTCAGATGAAATATATAGAGTGGATGATGCAATGAAAGCAGGATTTGGATGGGAGATCGGCGCATTTGAAACATGGGATCTCTTAGGCGTTGCAAAAGTGGTAACAGCCATGAAAGCTGCAGGCAGCAAGGTTGCTCCATGGGTAGATGAAATGCTGGAAAGTGGTGCTGCTTCATTTTATAAAGTAGAAAACGGCAAGCGATTGTATTATGATGTGCCAACAAAATCATACAAGGAATTACCCGGAGGTGATGCATTCATCATCTTAAATAATCATGCTGATAAATTGGTCTGGAAAAACAGTGCTTGCAGATTATATGATATAGGCGATGGTGTTGCAGGATTGGAATGGAGCACCAAAATGAACAGTATTGGTGGCGAAGTTTTAGAAGGCATTCAAAAATCAATTGCTATTGCAGAAGAAAAATTCAAAGGATTAGTGATCGCAAATGATGGTGCTAATTTTAGTGCAGGTGCCAATGTAGGAATGATATTCATGCTGGCAATCGAACAGGAATATGATGAACTGGATATGGCCATCCGCATGTTCCAGAATACCATGATGCGATGCAGATATTCTTCCATTCCTGTTGTAGTTGCACCACATGGATTAACACTGGGTGGAGGTTGTGAAATGAATTTACACGCCGATAAGATCTGTGCTGCTGCTGAGACCTATATCGGCTTGGTAGAATTAGGAGTAGGATTGATTCCCGGCGGTGGAGGCACCAAGGAGTTTGTGTTGCGTGCAAGTGATGAACTGCATAATGACGAACCCGAAACCAATACCTTAAAAGAAAGATTCTTTGCCATTGCAACTGCAAAAGTTGCCACTAGTGCACAGGAAGCTTATGATATGGGCATATTAAGAAAAGGTCATGATGAAGTAGTGATGAATATCGGAAGAAGAATAGCAGAAGCTAAGAAGTCTGTGATAGAGATCTATGATGCAGGTTATACTATGCCACAACAAAGAAAAGACATCAAAGTGCTAGGACGTTTAGGATTAGGTGCCATGCTTGCCGGCATCAATGGTATGTGGCGCGGTGGCTATGCAACCGATCATGATGCTTTGGTAGCACGCAAATTAGCGTATGTGATGTGTGGAGGTGACTTAAGTGAGCCTACCTTAGTAAGCGAACAATATTTATTGGATCTCGAACGCGAAGCATTCTTAAGTTTATGCGGAGAAAAGAAAACATTGGAAAGGATTCAAAGTGTGTTGAAAAGCGGAAGGCCGATCAGGAATTAAGAATTGATAATTAGTAATTAATAATTGAAGCGTCGGAATAAATTCCAACGCTTTTTTATTTCTTATAATCGCTTGCATTATCCAAATCAAATTTCTATTTTGTTAAACACCAAAATAAAACAACATGAAAAAAATGATCACTTGCCTTCTTGCAGTTGCTGCTTTATCAACTGCCTGCAAAGAAGAAAAAAAGGAAGAAGCTAAACCAACAGTCACTACCGCGGTGACACTTCCTTATCAGATCGGTTATGCATCCGATTTCGAGATCGGGGATAGTAAATATGCACAAATAGTTTTAGCCGCCTGGAAAGATTATGATAACAATACACTGCAAAACAGTTTACCTGTTTTTGCTGACAGCGTTACCATGTATTTTGCGGAAGGATCGATAATTTCAAACAAAAAAGATTCCGCTATTGCATTTGTTGCAAAAGCCAGAGGCAGTATGGCTTCAGCCACTTCCAGTATAGATGCAGTTACTGTTTTAAAGACAAAAGGGAAAGATGATACCTGGGTTTGTGTTTGGGGTAAGGAAGTTGATATAATGAAAGACGGTAAAAAAGATTCGATGCTCCTGAACGAAAACTGGATGTTTAATAAAGACGGAAAAGTTTCTGTCATTCGTCAATACTATTCCCAAATAGCAAAGAAATAAACTAATCAACTATCAATAAAAAAGCATCGAGATGATCGATGCTTTTTTATTGATCCAATACTGTCGCTTATTTTGCCTTATCCGCAAACCGGAATTGGTACCACATAAGTTCTTCTTGTTTTACGGCATTATTTTGCTGATTATTATAGTTACCCTGTCTGCGCATTCCACCGCCTATACCAATACCCACTCCCCCCATACCAAATCCACCAAAGCCACCACCTACACTGACCCTTGGCTGTACGACACTGGCATTGTTATGCGCCACATAATTATTCTGGTCTCTTCTGAAAGAATTACTTGCATCATCATGCACAACAATACCGATACTAAAGTTTCTTCTGAGATTCTTTGCTGTTAATCCATTATCCAAAACATAATTGATCGGTATTACGGCTTCATACACCAAGCCGCTATCAGCATTTGTTTTTAATCCCAACTGAATTTTACTCCTTTTATCTTTTACAGAGAACTGCCCATTCTCCAGTTCATAAAACCCTTTTACAGCATACACATCAGCTTGCTGTACCATTGAATGTTTTGTAGCGGATGAATCAGGAATGATCGGCTTGCCATTGCGTTGAACAGGATTTGTATTACTGATCTTTTTCTCAGGATAAGTAAGCGATACAAGTGTATTGTTTTCAGCTTTCCAATCGAAATAAATGGTAACACCGGATCGTAAGATTCTCCGTTCCATATCATCATCATTCGTAGTCATTACCACATAGATATTTTTGTTATCGTTGGTGATATTATACGATAAAGTGTACTCCTTATTCGTGAACCTGAGTGGTAACTGCCATTCGCTTGCATTGCCGTCTGCTGTTACGGGCAATGTTTGGTAATGTCCCTGTGGTGCATCATTGTGCGCACAAGATATTAAAAGGACTGTTAAGAAAAGGGGCAGGATATATCGCATTGCTTTCATTATCAATAAAATTTGCTTTTATTTAGACGAGCAATTTAGAGAGGGTTTAAATAAAAGAAATGCTAAAATAGGTTAAGGAGAAAACTTAAAAGTTAAAGTGCTATTTCACCCCGTTATTATCCACAGCAAGCACAGGAGTGGCACCTAATTTCTTGATCACCTGCATCACTTTAATGGTCGTGCCGAGATGAGAAGTACTGTCGCCATTGATCACCACGGAAGGCTTATCAGTTTCCTTGGCAAGAAATGCTTTTAATTCAGTTTCCAGCTGATCGAAAGGAATATTTTTTTGTCCGATATAAATGTTCTGGTCTTTATCAACTGTAATTACAACTGTTTGTTTAGCCTTTGTATCGCTTTTTGCCTTTGGATTAGATACCTTGATCACATTGGGATTGGCAAGAGTTGATACGATCAGGAAAAACAATAACAGAATGAACAAAATATCATTCAATGCACCTGTATGCACTTCTGGATGTCTTCTGAATCTGCTCTTGATGTTCATTCTAAAGTTTTAAGTTTTAGGTTATAAGTTTTAAGTTGAAGAAGGCTTTACAGTAAACGTGTGTCATAAAACCTCACTACTTAATACTTACAACTTATTACATTATCTCGTTGGTTCCTGCAGAATATCTATGAACTCTGCACTGGCCATTTCCATTTTATTGGCTGTTTTATCAATTTGTGTGGTCAGGTAATTATGTCCCACATAAGCGATCAAACCAATGATCAAACCCGTTGCACTCGTTACCATCTTTGTATAGATACCGCCTGCAATGGTGTTCAGAGTATATTCACCTGTTGATGCGATCCCATAAAACAATTGTACCATCCCAATAATGGTTCCCAAAAAACCAAACATGGGTGCAATGCCTGCAACCAATGATAAAATATTCAGGTTGCGTTCCATCTTATACATTTCCAGTTTTCCCACATTCTCCATACTTTTTTCAATGGCGTCAATGGGTTTTCCGATGCGTTGCAATCCCTTATCGATCATCCTGGCAACAGGATTATCAGTGTTCTTAGAAAGGCTTCTTGCAGCTGTTACATTCCCATTGATGATATTATCGCGGATGATGTTCATGAAATTGCCTTCGATCTTCGATGCTTTGCGGATGGCGATCATTCTTTCAAAAAATACAAATATGGCGATCACAAGTAACAAATACAATGGATACATGATGGCCCCACCCTTTTGCAGCATATCCCACATCGAGATCTTTTCGGGTACTGCAATGGCAGCAGCAGCTTTATGCAAAGTATCTACTGCATTATTTACGCCAACTTGAAGAAAATAAAACATGTTGTTGATTTTGTGTGATACTAAAGTAACAAGTTACACAAAGGAACTGTTCTGCTGTTAATAAAATTGTTATAGTTTAATTTTTAGGAAAGCTTTTGCACATTGGAGAAGGTTGCTGGTTTCAAGTTTCAGGAATGAAGGTCTATAAAATCAAGATTTATCTGTATTCGATAATCGATACTACTGAAAAATGATGCACAATAAAACTTCATTCATAACTTGTACAATAAATAATAGTATATGGACTTAAAAGTCTTCTGGCAATATGATGTAAAAGATGTGATTGTTTCTTTACAAACATCAACTGACGGTTTATCTGCTACCGAAGCAGCTAAACGTTTAGCCGCAAACAGTATCACTACCAAAGTAAAATCGCCTATACTGGCAGATATCCTTTTATTTCTTTCTCAGTTTAAAAGCCCATTGGTTTTGTTATTAGTAGCAGCTGTGATTCTTTCAGGGATCATGGGAGAAACCTCTGATGTTTTTATCATTTCATTTATTTTATTGGCCACCGGCATCATGGGTTTCATTCAGGAACGCCGTGCAGGGAAAGCAGTAGAGAAATTAAGATCGATCATCCGTACCAAAGTAAAAGTATTGCGGGACGGGAAAGAATCTGAAGTGTTTACAGAAGACATTGTACAAGGTGATATTCTTTTATTTTCAGCCGGTGATATCATTCCTGCTGATTGTTTATTGATCGAAGAAAAAGACCTGCATGTAAATGAAGCCACATTAACCGGTGAAACATATCCTGCAGAAAAATCAGTGGGCATGATTCCTGCAGATACAGGAATGAGCAAAAGAAGCAATGTTCTATACGAAGGTACCAGTGCCGTAAGTGGCTCTGCAAAAGCAGTTGCGGTGTTAACCGGAAAAGATACTGTGTTCGGTATCATCTCTGCAAGTCTCTCAAAACCTGATGAAGAAACAGCATTTGAGATCGGCATCAGAAAGTTTGGGATCCTATTGATGCAAATAACGATCGTACTGGCTATCATCATTCTTGCAGTGAATCTGTATTTCGGCCGACCATTGATCGACAGTCTATTATTTTGTCTGGCATTAGCAGTGGGTATGGCACCAGAACTATTGCCTGCTATCATGACCATTGCCATGTCGGCCGGTGCAAAAAGAATGGCTGCACAAAAAGTGATCGTCAAAAAATTGTCTTCTATTCAAAATCTGGGAGAGATCAATCTTTTTTGTTCCGATAAAACAGGAACATTATCAGAAGGTGTTTTAAAGGTTTCTTCGATCGTTGGAATTGACGGCAATGAAAGTGCCTTTATACGCCAATTGGCATTTTTAAATGCAAAGTTTGAAACCGGTTTTACCAATCCGATGGATGAAGCATTACGTGCCCTTGAAAACGTTTCTGCTGATGGTTATGAGAAAACAGATGAGATCCCTTATGACTTTAACCGCAAACGTTTAAGTATTGCTGTAAAGAAAGATGGTCAGGATCAGATCATCACCAAAGGGGCATTGGATAATATCATTGCCATTTGCGATAAAGTTTTAATGCCTGATGGCACTGTTGTTCCATTCACTGATGAAAAAGACAAACTGAATGATCTCTACAAACAGTTCAGCAGCCAGGGTTTCAGGACGATTGGTGTTTGTTATAAACCGAGTGAAAAAGAAAAAGCATTGACCAAGGATGATGAAACGCAAATGATATTCGGGGGACTGATCTTATTATTCGATCCGCCAAAAGAAGGCGTGATCGATGTGATCAAAGAATTAAAAAAGAACGGTGTTAGTTTAAAGATCATTACAGGCGATAATAAATTAGTTGCTGCCTATATGGCTGAAAAGATCGGTTTGGATAATCTGGTTGTGATATCAGGTGCAGAGATCAACAAACTAAGTCCTGATGAATTGTTGCAGAAAGTACAAACAGTAAATGTGTTCAGTGAGATAGAACCGCAGCAAAAAGAAAGTATTGTAAAAGCATTCCGTAAAGCAGGCAATACCGTTGCATACATGGGTGATGGTATTAATGATGTTGCCGCGATCAATGCTGCCGATGTGGGCATCAGCACCAACAATGCCGTTGATGTTGCTAAAGAAGCCGCAGATGTTGTTTTACTGGAAAAGGACCTCGCCGTTTTAAATGCAGGTATTGTGGAAGGAAGAAGAACTTTTTTAAACACACTGAAATATATTTATACCAATACAAGTGCAACATTCGGAAACATGTTCAGCATGGCAGGTGCATCCTTGATATTGCCATTCCTGCCCATGTTGCCGCAACAGATCTTAATGACCAATTTCTTGACCGACTTTCCATATATGGCAGTGGCAGCAGATAATGTGGATGAAGACCAATTAATGCAACCGCAACGCTGGAACATCAAGCAACTAAAAAACTTCATGATCGTATTCGGCTTGCACAGTTCTGTATTTGACTACTTAACATTTTATGCATTATATAAATTGTTTAAAGCTGATGCCGATCTGTTTCATACAGGCTGGTTCATTGAATCGATCCTCACCGAATTATTGATCCTGTTTGTGGTGAGAACACATAAATCATTACTGAAGAGTGTTCCCGGAAAACTATTGATAGGATTGAGTTTACTGGCATTTGTTATAACCGCAGGCTTACCATTTACGCCTTTTGCAACACAATTGGGTTTTGTAGTGCCTCCGTTTAAACTATTTGCGATCATTACGGGGATTTTAATATTATATGTGATAACAGCTGATATCATTAAAGTGATATTCTTTAGAAAAGTGGAGATATAGAGAATATATTTTATTAACGCTGCAGTATTTTATAATAGATTGTTACTTATCTTCTCAACTTGAAAATGAGGTTGTACGAATCAATAAAAAGAGCGGATCAAAATTGATCCGCTCTTTTTATTGATTGAATAAGATGAACTATTATTTCGCATTCACTTCTTTCAATTTCATCATTGCAATGATCTGGCGCATATTATTTTCCATGCCTTCAGGACTTCCATCTAAGAATATTACATTGCCTTTGCCAAACTCTGCAAAGTTCTTGATGGCTTCTGTCCACATACTGAACAAAATAACATTGGTATCTAAATTCGCCTCTTTCATTTCTGCCGCAGCCTGACTCATACCCTTGGCCACTTCTTCCCTGAACAAAGCCACACCTTGTCCCCGTAAACGAGCAGCTTCTTTTTCAGCTTCTGCTGAGATCTTGATCGCATTACCTTCTGCTTCTGCAGCTTTTGTTTTAGTGATCAATAAAGCCTGTCCTTCATTCTCTGCTGCAGCTTTTAAATTATTACTCGCCACCACCTTACTCATACTTTCCATGATCACCTGATCAAATGTGATATCATTGATCTGCAGATCCTGCAAATGATAACCCCATGATTCCAGTGACTGATCGATCTGTCCTTTTACAAATTCAACGATCTCTCTGCGCAGCAATAAGATCTCTGCTTGTTTTTTTGTGGCAACAAATCCGCGGATACTTCCTTCAACAGTGCGTATCAATGCCTGCATCAGGTCTTTATCGCTGATGAATTTGAATGCAACATTCTTAATATTCACTTCATCCTGATTGATCACCGAATACAGCAGCATGCTTTTAAAATAAACATTCGCCTGATCCAATGTTACCGCCTGAAATTCCAGTTCAACAGAGCGGTTTTGAATACTAACACTTTTGAATACCTGTTCAATAACGGGGATCTTAAAATTCAATCCCGGACGAAGTATGCGTTGATATTTTCCAAACATTGTAATAACAGCAATGGTTCCCTGATTAACAGTCACCAATCCGCTGAAAATGATAAAGAGTACTACCAGTACCCACCAAAAATGTAAGAAGATTTCCATAAAAATTATTTTTACTTTATGAAGGTAGATAAATTAAAAATCAACTGAAATGATTTTTTATAAGCGATTTATTCTGCCCAAACCTGAACCAAATGAGTTAGCATTTCAACGGCTTTCTGCATATCCTTCACCCCTATCCATTCCTGCTTGCTGTGTATGGCCTGCATGCCTGTAAACAAATTAGGACAGGGTAATCCCATAAAACTTAATCGGCTGCCATCTGTGCCACCGCGAATGGGTTCATTTACCACACTCAATCCTGCACGTTGATAAGCTTCGCTTGCATTGGCAACGATCTGCGGATATTTATCCAATACTTCTTTCATGTTACGATATTGCTCCTGCACGGTAAATTCAAAACTCGCTTTGGGATATTTTGATAAAACTGTTGCTGCAATATTCTTTAATTGATCTTCATACTTAGCCAGATTAGCAGTTACAAAGTCACGGATGATGAATTCTAAGTTTGCTTTTTCTGCCAAGCCTTCTACACGAACAGGGTGTATAAATCCTTCCCGTTTTTCAGTTGATTCAGGAGTCAATGTTTCTATTGGCAATGCAGCTAAGATTTCAGCAGCAATTTTTAAAGCATTCACTAATTTATTTTTTGCATAACCCGGATGTGCGATCACACCATGAATAGTTATGGTTACTGCATCGGCACTGAATGTTTCATCTTCCAAAGTGCCACATTCGCCACCATCCAAAGTGTATGCATAATCTGCAGCCAATTTTTCTAGGTCCAGTTTTTCGGTTCCCTCTCCAATTTCTTCATCCGGTGTAAACAAGATCTTAATAGTACCATGTTTAATTTCGGGATGATCGATCAAATAATTTGCGAGGTCCATAATGATCGCCACTCCAGCTTTATCATCGGCACCCAACAATGTATTACCGCTTGCTGTGATGATGGAATGACCGATATGCTCTTTCAGATAAGGATGATCTTTTATTGAAATGATCTGAGTGGTATCTTCAGGCAATACGATATCTTCTCCGGTATAATCTTTATGCAGAATAGGTTTAACATTGGTACCGCTGCAATCGGGTGCAGTATCAACATGGCTGCAGAAACAAATCACAGGAATGTTTTTATGTGAATTGGATGGAATGCTTGCATACACATAACCAAACTCATCTGCAAGTACATCAGCAATACCTATAGTCCTTAATTCTTCAGCGAGCATATTGGAAAGTCCTTTTTGTTTTTCAGAACTTGGATGTGTATGGCTTTGCGGATCACTCTGCGTATCGATCTGCACATAACGCATAAATCTTTCTGTGACCGTGAATTTGTAATTATCGAACATGGGTGCTAATTTGTGAGCAAGTTAATTGAAACGATGAATAAAAAACCGCTGATTCAGCAGGGATGGATCCGTGCATTGTTATTTGTATTACTCGGACTACCACTTACATTGGTCATTGCATTTGCAATAGACATTGCAACAAATGGTATGTATACCTATAATTATGCAAATGGATCAGTTGATATTATTTCTTTCCTGGAAGATTACGCATTCAAAAATGCAGGCCTTGTATTGATGGTCCTGATTTTCAGGACCTTTATTGATAAACAATCTTTTTTCTCTCTTGGATTTTCATGGAAAGGCTATCAGATGGATGCATGGACAGGCTTCTTCTCTGCCCTGATGATTTTGTTTCTTGGCAGCATGATCCTGGTGGCCAATAAAAATCTGTATTTCACCAATGCTTTTTTCAATCCCCGCAATATATCAGCAGGCATTCTTTTATTTGTGATCGTTGCATTCATTGAAGAGATCGTATTCCGTGGTTATTTATTGAACAATTTGTTAGAAAGCATGAAACCATGGTGGGCATTGATCTTAACGTCTGCTTTGTTTGCATTCATGCATACACAAAATAATAACGTAACGATTTTATCAGTGATCAATCTTTTTATCGCAGGCCTTGTCCTTGGTGTTAATTATATCTACACAAGAAATTTATGGTTCGCCATTTTCTTTCATTTCGGATGGAACTTTTTTCAGGGTACGGTACTTGGTTATAAAGTTAGCGGCATTGAAACAGGAAGCAGTATCATGCAGCAGGGACTGATGGGCTCTGAAACGCTTACCGGCGGTGCATTTGGTTTCGAAGGCTCCATCATTTGTACAATTCTATTATTGCTCATGCTGCTCATTTTTGCATGGCGCTTTAGTAGGAAGATCGTTTATACAAGTACTGAAGATTAATTTTATCATTTTCCTATTGCAAATTCAATTTCTCTTTTCTATTTTGTTAGTCTAAAATAATCACCACCATGAAAAAAACGATCATTGCATCACTAGTAGGTGCTATTCTTATGTTCTTCTGGCAATTCCTTTCCTGGGGACCAACACAATTGCATCGTCCTGCACAGGATTATACGCCAAAGCAAGACAGCATCATGGCATACCTGAATTCACAATTCACTGAAGACGGCGGCTATCTATTACCTTCTTTTCCGAAAGATGCCAGCAGTGAAGTAATGGAAAAGGCCATGAAAGATGAAGTTGGCAAACCATGGGCCATCATCAGCTATCACAAAGCCATGAACATGAGTATGAGTATGAATATGGCAAGAGGCTTTTTGGTGAATTTGGTTATCCTCTGGCTCTTCTGCTGGATACTCGGGAAATCCAACATCAGCAATTTCGGAACTATTCTGGCATTAAGTTTATTTGTAGGATTGATCGGTTTTTTAAATGTTACTTATACCTACCATATCTGGTATCAAACACTTGATCTCAATGCACATTTTATAGATACTATAGCAAGCTGGGGATTAGTGGGTGTATGGCTCGGCTTCTATTTAAAAAAGAAATAATTACTGAAATATAAAATAACAAAACATCAACTGATAAGCATGAAACCAAAATTATTATTAAGAATCGCGGCTATAATTATTTTCTTGCATGCTATAGGCCATACTATGGGAGTTTATACATGGAAGGATCCCAATAGCCAAGTACCAGGGGAATTGATCAAACAAATGATAGAACAGAAATTCAACTTTATGGGAAAATCTGCCTCAATGGGTTCATTTTATGAGGGGTTCGGATATGCATCAACAATTGCTATGTTGTTGGTCGTTTCCATTCTTTGGATCATTGGAACTGCAGCAGAAAAAAATGCTTCCCTCTCAGCAAAATTACTTTGGCCTATTGCAGCTTTTCTTTTTTTATTGGGAATCGATGAGATCATTTATTTTTTCCCATTGGCTGTAGCTTTCAGTTTTATTGCTCTTTTACTTACAGTCGTCAGTATTTTTAAACTCAATAAATCAACAAACGTATAATACAATTAAAAAGACCGATGAAATTTCATCGGTCTTTTACATATAACTTAAAACTTATTACTTTCTTCGTTTATGGCATAATGATCAACGGCTTTGCACCCTTGATCTCTACCAGTTCCAGATCGAATATTAATTCCTGTCCTGCCAAAGGATGATTAGCATCCAGTATCACTACTGCATCCTGCACTTCAACTATCACAACAGGAAAACTTTGTCCCTGTCCATTGTTCATATTTAATTGCATACCTACTTCCGGAACCATTTCTGCAGGAAATCTTTCTTTAGGAAATTCCATGATCATGTCTTCCTGTTTTGGCCCATATGCATCATCAGCGGGGATCGTTACTGTTTTTTTCTCACCTACAGCCATACCGGTAACACCATCATCAAAACCGGGTATCACCATTCCGCTGCCCACTTCGAACTCCAATGGTTCACGACCTTCAGAAGAATCGAATGTTGTGCCATCCACTAATTTACCATGATAGTGAACCTTAATGGTATCACCTTTTTTTACTTGTTGCATTGTACAGTTTTTTTTGTAATAAAATGTGGAATCCAGCTTTTACATCTTTTCTAAACTTGGTTTGCATAACCCCCTTCTACTGAAGAACATGTTTCTACAATAAAGAAAAAAACAACTAAAATCCGCTTGCAAAATACGCCGATACCATATATCGGGCAATTATTTTTAGTTAACTTTCCCCTTCTAATTATCAGCACATGAAAAAAGTATATCTCCTGGTCCTTGTATTATTATTGGTTACGGTTACTTTTTCACAGCATAAGAAACAAAAAAAGCATACAAAAGAAACTAAAAAATCAGCACCTGTAAAGATCTCCGGCACCATTTATCCCGGTGCTTATCAAACAGATCTCTATCTGCCTTTACTGAGAGATAAACGTGTGGCTGTATTTGCCAATCATACGGCAACCATCGGCAGTTCACATCTGGTGGATTCACTGATAAAACTCGGTATCAATATCACTGTTGCTTTCGGCCCTGAACATGGTTTCCGGGGTACTGCTGATGCAGGTGAGAAAGTGGAAAATTATACAGACTCTGCAACCGGTATCAATGTGATCTCTTTATATGGTAAAAAAAGTCGCCCTTCTGCCGAAGACCTGAAAGATGTAGATGTTATGCTCTTCGATCTGCAGGATGTGGGCACTCGTTTTTATACTTATATCTCTTCTTTGCAGGATTATCTGGAAGCTGCTGTTTTGAACAATAAACCTTTGATCGTTTTGGATCGGCCTAATCCCAATGGATTCTATGTTGACGGTCCTGTTTTAGATACCGCATTTAAAACACATGTAGGTATGCAACCCATTCCCACCGTTTATGGAATGACCATTGGTGAATATGCGTTGTACTTAACTGCCGAACGTTTAAAATATTCTGCAGCATTACCTACTGCATTCGAAGCTTTATTTACGGATGATCTTTCCATCCGCAGAGCAAGTCAAAAATATTTCAGCAGTTTCTTCTCCGTTACAGGTGCTAAAAAGATCGAACCGCATTTCGATCTGATCATCGTTCCCTGTAAAAATTATTCGCATAGCAGTAAATACATACTACCTGTAAAACCCTCTCCCAATCTGCCTGATATGGCTTCAGTTTACTGGTATGCCAGCACCTGTTTATTTGAAGGCACCGTATTGAGTGAAGGCCGTGGTACAGATCATCCTTTTTGTGTTTTCGGACATCCTTCTTTACCCGATAGTTTGTTCATGTTTAAACCCACAAGCAGAGATGGGGCGAAAGACCCTAAGCTGAAAGATCAAACCTGTCATGGATGGAGCGTTTACAATAGTGAGAACGATCTGGTATTGAAACAAGTGAATAATAAGATCCAGTTAAAATATATCATGCAGGCCTATCAGCTTTTTCCTGATAAAGAGAATTTCTTTATCAAAGCTAAAAGCGGAAAAGAAAGAGATTCTTATTTCAATAAACTGGCAGGCAATGATGAATTGATGCAGCAGATCAAATCAGGCAAAACAGAAGCCGAGATAAAAGCAAGCTGGCAACCTAAATTAAATGCTTTTAAAGAGATCAGAAAGCTGTATTTGCTGTATCCTGATTTCGAGGATCGCTGATTACAATGATTGTTTTACGATTTTCACAGATTAATTGTTTTATCACAGTTATCGCTATTTCCATTCTATTATTGAATAACCTTCTTCTATTACATTTGCTTTATGAATAATTTTAGTATCCCTCCTTCAGAGGTTGGGAGTCTTCGTATCATTTTCATGGGCACTCCCGAATTTGCAGTTGCATCATTGGATGCATTGCTGCATGCGGGCTGTACTATTGTTGCCGTTGTTACTGCAGCCGATAAGCCGGCAGGAAGAGGTATGAAACTAACTGAGAGTGCCGTTAAAAAATATGCTGTTGAAAAAGGATTGAACATTCTGCAACCCGAGAAATTAAAAAGCCCCGATTTTATTGAAGCACTGCAAGCATTGAAAGCCGATCTGCAAATTGTTGTTGCATTCAGGATGCTGCCTGAGATCGTTTGGAATATGCCGGCTCTTGGTACCATTAATTTACACGGCTCCTTATTACCGCAATATCGCGGCGCAGCTCCCATTAACTGGGCCGTGATCAATGGAGAAAAAGCTACAGGTGTTACTACTTTTAAACTGCAGCATGCCATTGATACGGGAGATATCTTACTGCAAAAAAGTTTTACTATCGGGGAAGATGATACCGCAGGTGATGTACATGATAAGATGAAGATGATCGGCGCTGAATTATTGGTAAAAACCGTCAAAGGAATTGCTGACAATAGTTTGAAAGAGCAGCCACAGTCCACTGTCTATAGTCCACTGTCCACCGAAATAAAACACGCTCCTAAGATATTTACCGAAACATGTAAGATCAATTGGAATAATTCAGTTGAGGAAATACATAATTTAATTCGAGGACTCTCTCCTTTTCCTGCTGCATTTGGTTTTCTGCACGATAAAATGCTGAAGATATATAGCAGCAAAAAAGAAAATATTATACCAACACATTCCATTGGCGAAGCGGTGAGTGATGGAAAGACCTATTTAAAGTTCGCCTGCAGAAATGGTTATATACAGGTAACTGAAATACAATTGGAAGGCAAGAAGAAAATGAATGTTGAAGATTTTCTCCGAGGTCATAAATTTTAAATGCTGCAAACTAGTAATTGATCGTCACCGTAAATTTAGTATCAGGAGCACTCAGGACTGAAGCTGCAGCATTACTCATTCGCAATAATAATCCATAATCTTCTTTTACATCGGGCAGTGGCCCCAACACTTTTGCATACACTGTTTTTCTATTGGAACTGATACGTACGATCGTTCCTGCATCAATACTATTGATCAGGATATAATATTTTTTATCTAACCAGCCGCTCGCTGTTTTAAAAGTGGAAGCATCTCCGCTCAGTTCATTTTTCCCTTTTTGAAACTGTGCAGCAAAATAACCTTCATCACCTATATTTTTTACATTAAAATTCGCATCCTCTTCTTCTTCCGTATTCTCACTGCTTACAATAGGTAATGCAATTTTAGTTGCTGTACTTGTTGTTTCCTTTTTTTCTCCTGCCACTGTTTGTTGTACCGGATCTTTTTGTACTGCAATGGCTGCTGCTTTTGTTTCAGTAATAGCAGTAGCCTCTTGTTGTATAGGATTCGTTGTTTGTTTGGGGGTAACGCCGTTTGTTACTGGAACTTTGTTTTCCACCGGCTTAGCTGACTGTTGCTGAACTGCAGCTGTTACTTGTTTTTCAGCAGGCTTGGTTGCAACAACAGTTTTAGTTTCAGGTTGTTTGGCTGTTTGTTGTTGTGCGGCTGTATTGATTTGTTTCTCCGGTGTTTTAGTTGTTGCTAAAGGTTTGCCTTCAGCTTGTTTAGGAATGCTTTGCTGAACAGCGACTGCTGCAGGTTTTTCAGGCGTTTTGATCTCTGGTTCCGCAATGTTTCTTGCTGCCTGCTCTTTTGTTTGCGGTATAATGATGAGCTTTTGGTTATCCTGAATATTATCGCTCCGCAGATCATTCCATGTTTTCAATTGTGCAACAGTTACCCCATACTTTTTACTGATGCTGTATAATGTTTCTTTTGGACCAACCACATGGATCTTTGCATCCATGTCTTTTGCTGAAGCAGGTTTGCTTGTTTCCTTCTTTGTTGTTGCTGCAGCCGCAGTTTTAGATCCTGCTACAGGAATTTTGATGGTCTTACCGATCTGCAAAATAGACCGCTCTGTCATACCATTCGCACGCATGATATCAGCCACTTTTGAATGATACTGTTTCGCAATACCCGATAATGTTTCTCCCGATTTTACCAGATGCTTCAATTCTTCCTGTGCTGATACGGCCAAAGAGAGAACTATCAAACATAAAAAGAGAGCAATATTTTTATTCTTCAATACCATAGATCTATTTTTTGAATCGCGTAAAATTAATCTTTTAAAATTCTCCATTCCTGCGGATAATAATTATTTATTCTGTTGGGTAAAACTTTTATCCAGCCCAGGGGCAATCCACCGTATTTAACCAGTGTCCAGCCTTTGGGTGCATCAGTACTAAACTCTTTTCTTTTTAAGTATTGCAGGGCATCTTCCTTCGATAATTCAATAGCAGCAAAACTTTCAAGCCCTATCATGCTCACAGCCAGTTCATGTGAAGGAATAAAATCCTTTCCTTTGATGGTACCCAATTCCACTCCCGCTTTTTTGATATACAAATGTTTGGCCAATTGCTTCAATGCTGTTACCCAAATTTCTTTGATGGCTCTCAATGCCTCAGCTTGTTTAAATACAGCATATGTTTCCGGCAAGGGAATAAATGATCGCAATTGCAATAATTCCTGTTTACCTGGAAATTGCAATGTTTGTTCCTGATGATAAGCGTCTTCTTCTCCATTTGTTTTTCTAAATGCTGCAATAAAAAACCCTTCCCCTTTTATTTGATCGGGATAAAAACGATAACCAAACGCTTTATGTTTATCGCTTTCCACTTCAACGATCTTCCAGTTAGGATCTACCTGTAGCCTGCAACTTGCAACCTTCAACTCTTCAACAATCCAATCGAGCACATCCTCATCTTCCTGTTTCGAATAAGAGCAGGTGGAATAAATTAAGATCCCGTTTTGTTTTAGTGCAGGCAACACATCAGCCGCAATTCTTTGCTGACGAAGACTGCATAGTTTTACATTTTCTTCGCTCCATTCATTCACTGCAGTTGGGTCTTTACGAAACAATCCGCTACCGCTGCAGGGTGCATCAATAACAATAACATCAAAGAAGTTCTGCAATCGCTGAAAATCTTTAGGATCATTATTCGTAACAATTATATTATCTGCTCCCCATTTAATACAGTTTTCTGTAAGTATCGCAGCTCTTGATTTGATCACTTCATTGCTCACTACTAATCCATCTGTAAAATAAGAAGCGAGTAAAGTTGATTTACCTCCCGGTGCAGCGCAGAGGTCCAATACTTTTTGTTGTGATGATGTTCCAATTGTTTGCTTCAACATTTCCCATAAAAACATACTGCTGGCTTCCTGCACATAATAAGCACCGGCATGAAATAATGGATCGAATGTAAAAGATGGGCGTTCGGTTAGATAGAAGCCGTGTTCGCACCAGGGAACTGCAGTCGACAGTCGAAGGTCGACGGTTGACCGATGTTCCTGTTCAATTAATGTTTGCTTCTCCGGATTCAGCCTGATAGACGTTACCTGCTCCCCGGAAATATGCACATCCTCAAAAGCCTTGCGGTTAAAGCCTTTGATGCCTTCTAATGATTGAATGAGTTGGGGTGGTAACACAAAGCGAAGATAAGTGATAGCAAAACACTAGAAATCGAGTTTTAATTTTTCATCACTTTGCTTCAAATGAAATATTTCTGCGATCCTTATTACATCATCATACACAATAAAATAAATATGATACGTATTAAAATGAGGGAAGATACGAATGTCGAGATTTACAAATTCAGTTGAAAAATGTTGTCTGTATATAAAAGGGTTTTCCGTGATTTTATGAAAGGAAACTTCAAAGGAATCTAAAACTTTTTTAGTTCGTTCAACACTTTCATTGGAAAGATAATAGTCAATAATTTATGACAGCCTTTTTTCCGCCTGTCCTGAAAATTCAATTCTTCTCATGCATGTTTATTTTGGCAACCAGTTCCTTCTTTACATCTATCCATGATTTTGTGATCCCTAGAATGGATTCTGCAATGCCTTTATTCAAACTTTCTTCAAATGCAGATTTGTTCATGCCATAGGTAGCCAAATAGTATTCATCAGTTTCAGGTTTCTGTTCTTCACAGGAAGCATCCTTAAACTGACCGACAAAATTTTTAATTGCGTCAGATGTATCTTTTGAGTCAACTGTTATTAATAACTGCTCCATGTTATTTCATTTGATCTAAAGTTAATAAAATTTTTAATAGTTCCATATTGGCGCAGAACAGCTGTCCTTCGCAAAAAATAAAAAATGAGTCAGGCATCTTATAGATGGCTGACTCATTTTTTATTTCAATACCGGTAAAATGATCCTTGATTGATTATGATATACACGAATGGTCGATTTAATAAAATCCGCATCCTTGCAATGATAAATATCTACGAATTGCTGTGGGTTTCTATCAACCAACGGAAACCAGGTACTTTGCACCTGCACCATGATACGATGTCCTTTCTGAAATGTATGTGCCACATCGGGTAAAGTATATTTTACTTCTGTTGGTTTATTGGGTGTAAATGCTTCAGGCTTTTCAAAACTGTTTCTGAAACGACCACGCATCACTTCTCCGCGAACCAGCATTTGATAATTGTTCATGATATAACCCCCTCCGGCTCCCCCTGAAGGGGAAGTGTAAGAAAAATCATCCGGAAAAACATCCACCAACTTCACAATAAAATCCGCATCGGTTGTTGAAAGACTAACAAATAGATCAGCCACCAATGGTCCTGCAAGCGTTACATCCTTATCCAATATTTCTGTTTGATAAGTGAGTACATCTGTTCTCTTGGAAGCAAAACGCTGGTCATCATCCATATATTCCCTTGTTCTGCCTGCACTCAACTCACCCGTATA
>CAIKTE010000032.1 GCA_903830285.1 uncultured Chitinophagaceae bacterium
ACGAGATTGCGGAATGCTATCAAAGCCGGCCACCGTGTGGTTGAAGTTCCAGCATCGAATTTGAAAAAAGAAATTACAAGGATATTGCATGAAAAAGGCTATATCCTCAACTACAAATTTGTAGAAGAAGGTCCACAGGGCAGTATCAAGATTGCCTTGAAGTACGATCAGGTTAACAAAGTTAGCTCGATTAAAAAAATGATTAGAGTATCAACTCCGGGTTTACGTCAGTATGTTGGCTACAAAGATATGCCACGCGTATTGAACGGATTGGGAATTGCTATTCTTTCGACTTCTAAAGGTGTGATGACCAACAAAGAAGCAGCCGACCTTAAAGTAGGTGGTGAAGTAATTTGTTACATTTATTAATAGGAGGAAAGAAGAATGTCAAGAATAGGAAAACAACCCATTAGCGTTCCGGCAGGTGTAACAATCACTGTGCAGGACACATTGGTTACTGTAAAAGGACCAAAAGGAGTATTGACTCAACAAATTAATCCAACTATCACCGTAACTGTAGCTGACGGTGTTTGTACCGTTACACGTCCGGATGACGAAAAACAAAATCGTGCATTCCACGGTTTGTACCGTTCGTTGATTGCAAATATGATAGTTGGTGTTTCAGAAGGTTACAAAAAAACCATGGAATTAGTTGGTGTTGGATACCGTGTATCTAACCAGGGTCAGGTATTAGAATTCGCGTTAGGTTATACTCACAATATTTTTATGAGTTTGCCTGCTGAAATCAAAATCGAAACCAAGAGTGAACGTAACCAGAATCCGATTGTAATTCTGGAAAGCTGCGACAAACAATTGATTGGTCAGGTTTGTGCAAAAATCCGTTCGTTCCGTAAACCGGAACCTTACAAAGGAAAAGGTGTTAAATTCCAGGGTGAAATACTTCGCCGCAAAGCAGGTAAATCTGCCGGTAAATAATTTACGTAAACTTGTGAAATTATGTCAACAAATTTAGAAAGAAGAACAAGAATAAAAGCACATATCCGTCACAGAGTGAGCGGAACTGCCCAAAAACCACGCATGACCGTGTTCAGAAGTAATACACAGATTTACGCTCAATTAATTGACGACGTAACCGGTGTAACTCTGGCTGCTGCCTCTTCACTTGGTTTGAAAGAAAAAGTAACTAAAACAGAACAAGCTGCTAAAGTAGGCGCATTGGTAGCTAAAGTTGCTAAAGAAGCCGGAATTACAGAAGTGGTATTCGACCGTAACGGTTATTTATATCATGGTAGAGTTAAACAATTAGCTGACGCTGCTCGCGAAGCTGGTCTTAAATTTTAATCAAGTATGGCAACAAATATGAATAAAGTAAAATCGACCAACGATTTGGAATTGAAAGACAGATTGGTAGCTGTTAACCGTGTAACCAAGGTTACAAAAGGGGGACGTACCTTCAGCTTTTCTGCAATCGTAGTGGTTGGAAACGAAGATGGAATTGTAGGTTGGGGACTTGGTAAAGCCGGTGAGGTAACTGCCGCTATTGCTAAAGGAACTGAAGCTGCTAAGAAAAACTTGATTAAAGTACCTTTGTTGAAAGGAACTATTCCTCACGAACAAATTGCAAAATTTGGTGGTGCACAGGTATTTATCAGCCCCGCTTCACATGGTACCGGAGTAAAAGCCGGTGGTGCTATGCGTGCAGTACTCGAAAGTGTTGGTGTAACCGACGTTTTGGCTAAGTCAAAAGGTTCGTCAAACCCACACAACCTTGTAAAAGCTACAATTGTAGCACTTAGTGAATTACGCGATGCCAACATGGTTGCTCAAAACAGAGGTGTTTCGCTTGATACAGTGTTTAACGGATAAATCGATAAAATTATGGCAACAATAAAAATTAAACAGGTTCGCAGTAAAATCAAATCTCCAAAAACTCAGAAACTGACATTGGAAGCATTAGGTTTGAAAAAAATGCAAGCCGTAGTTGAACACGAAGCTACTCCCCAGATTTTGGGAATGGTAAATAAAGTGAAACACTTGGTTGAAGTGATCAAATAATATTAATCTTAGACTCTTTAAAAAATAAGATATGAATTTAAGTAATTTAACCCCAGCAGCAGGTTCAACTTTTACCAGAAAAAGAATCGGTCGTGGTACCGGATCAGGATTAGGCGGAACTTCTACTCAAGGGCACAAAGGACAGAAATCACGTTCAGGATATTCCAAGAAAATCGGTTTTGAAGGAGGTCAGATGCCTATCCAACGCCGTTTGCCTAAATTTGGTTTCAAAAACGTGAATCGAGTTGAATATAAAGCTATCAATCTTGATACGTTACAAATTCTTGCTGAAACAAAAAAACTGACCAAAATCGGTTTAGTTGAATTGAGAGAAGCAGGTTATCTTTCCAAAACA
>CAIKTE010000033.1 GCA_903830285.1 uncultured Chitinophagaceae bacterium
GGTTGGCATGGTGACGAAAATGAATGTCATGGCCAATGTGGTTTATGTGATGAATGTGAGCGTGCTTCTGATGAACGCGCAGACTATGAATATGATTTATGGTGTGATGAGGAGGCTGCATAATGACTATTGAAAAATACAGCTGTTATGAATTTGAAATAAAAAAAGCTATTGTTATGAGTGAAATTGCTCAATTAGGGTTTGTTTATGTAATTTACGATCCTGATTATGTGCCCAGTCCACACACAGAAATTCGTGAGTCTGAGGAATGGTTTAATACAGAGCAAGAAGCTCGTTTTGCAGCAATAGGTCATATCGACTTATTGGAAAATGGAGAAGGTTAAAATGGAATTTATTAATAAGATGTTGCCGACACTCTGGGCAATCATAGAAAAAAGAAAGTGTGCTGTAAATATTAGTTCAATTGAAAATAAGCTGACCATCAATATTTTACTGGGTCGGAGACGTAAAACATTTTGTGACAAAGATGAAAATATTCTCTTAAAGCAACTTCAACAATATTTAGCCGCTTAAATTAATACCTCTTCGGCTTCATGCTTGAGAGGTATCGTTTTACCATGAGCATAATCAGGCATTCCGTTATTCATCCATATCCTTATGTGAACTTCTAGCGATTTAACAGGTAAATTGCCTTCACGCATGTCTTGCTTGTCATCCGCGCTCATTAAGCGAGTAGTAATCAGACTCGGATCAACATTCAACCGTTTACCGAGTCTTCGGATAATATCTTTACATTCACTATCAGTTAAGTTTCTAGGCATGAAAATGGCACAATCCTTTGTGGCTTCTGATTCTCATAGCTTAAGTACTGAAAGGATGGGGCATGATACCAAAATGATAACTTGCCTTCCCAATCGCCATCACGTTGTTTATCGCAGCACCATAAACAATCCGGCATCAGTAACTTTTCTTGTTCTTTATCAGTAAGCAGTTCATTTCTGTTTATTTTATTAACAACGCTTTCCTTTGCCTTGTTACGCCATACAGTAAAGCAGTTATCCGCTAAGTCTGTAATACAGCCACTACCTTTTGTATCAAGCTTTCCAGGCATTCCAGTTTCATCAGCCCCTTTTCTAGGGTGTACCACTAAGTGGACGTGACAATCATATTCATTTTTGAAATCACACAACGCATTCATCAACACTTTTTGCCCTTTGTAGTCATCGTCTGCCATATCCAATTTAGCGAATGAGTCAATCACAAAAGTATCAATACCATACCGTCGATGCGCATAAATAAATACTTCAATCAATCGTTTTGCTTTGGCCGTTCCGGTTAAATCAAATATCCAAAGCTTATCGTAGTACCACTGATTGACTTCACGAATATAATCGGGGCTTGGTAATGCCATCCCTGTTGCTTGTCTTGCTAATCGACTTAACAAAAGACTGGGCTTTAATTCAAGACTAGCAATACACACGCGAGCACCTTGTTTCATGTGGCTAAGCATTAAATGACCTAGAAACTGTGATTTACCATGACCATTAATTCCAGTCCATACCGATAATTCATTGAGTCTGAATCTGATTTTGTTATTTGATTTATCCCACGCTGATTCATAGCCTTCAAGTTTTCCATCAGGTGGGTACATTCTGGCTAGCACTTCTTCAAGGTAACCGCCAGCACGTCTTAATTCTGATGGGTCAATGCTGTACGACTCTTTTTTACACTCTTGAATGTCTTTAGCATCATAGCCA
>CAIKTE010000034.1 GCA_903830285.1 uncultured Chitinophagaceae bacterium
ACATCCATAATGAGCGGATATATTTTCTTGATTTTTAAAATAGTTCTTATAATTAAAAATGCCAATTCATTGAAAGTCAAAAAAACATTTTATTCCATGTTGATTCCCTTACAAATAAAACTATTGGGTAAAAGAAAATATTCGCCTTTTTTGCTTTGGATGTACAGTTCTTTAACTGAATGTTTATGTTATTGCTAAAATACAGCAGATACCTGTCACTTTTGGGATAGATTAACTTTTAGTATGCATCTACCTTTAAGTATAAATTTTTTAATAGTAAGGTGTCATGAATTTGCAATGACAACTTAAGTTGAATTTAATTACAAAAAACTAAAACTGCTTCTTATGCTTGCCCTTAAAAAATCGAGTTATTTATTGCTCGTTTGGACATTCCTGCTGCTGCCATTTATGGTTTCAGCCCACACGAAAGTATCAGGTACCGTTACAAACGGTGCTGATAAAACACCTGTTCCCGGCGCTACTGTAAAAGTGAAAGGAACAAACCGAATTACCAGTACAGATAATTCAGGAAAATTTACGATTCAGGCTTCAAAAGCCGAAGTCTTACAGTTTACACATGTCAGTTTTGAAGCTTACGAAGTAACAGTAGCTTCAACTACCGCTGCAATAAATGCAGTACTTACAGCTTCCAGCACAGCATTGACTGATGTGGTAGTAGTGGGTTATGGTACACAGAAAAAAGCCATCATTACCGGTTCGGTAGCTACCGTTAAAATGGATGATGTTTTGGGAGACAGGCCTGTTAGTTCCACAGGTGCCTTATTGCAAGGTGCTGTTCCCGGTTTGCAGGTAACTATCAACTCAGGTCAGCCCGGTGCTTCTACCAGTTTCAATGTGAGAGGGGGTACCGATTTTGGAACCACTTCTACATCTTCTATCAATACAGGAGGCCCCTTTGTTTTAGTAGATAATGTGCCTTTCAATGGCCCGTTGAATTTAATTGACCCGAATGATATTGAATCAATAACTGTTTTGAAAGATGCAGGTTCTGCTGCTATTTATGGAGCAAGATCTGCTTTTGGTGTGGTATTGATCACAACAAAAAAAGGTACAAAAAATACGAAGACACAGTTTAATTACAGCGATAATTTTGTAATGTCAAACCCTACTAACCTGCCTATAAAAGCTACCCCAACACAGCAGGTACAGGCATGGATGGATGGTGGAATGACACCTGCTTATAATGGTAATCAAAATTTTGTTACCTGGCAGCAATTACTTGCAGCTTACCAAACCAGTCCTTCTACTTACCCTACTGGAGGTACCGTAAATAATGGTGTGTATTATCAATTAGCACCAACAGATGCTGTTCAAGCTTTATTAGGTAATTCTGCTTTTCAGCAAATGCATAATTTTTCTGTTAGCGGAGGTTCCGATAAAATCACATATCGTCTATCTGCAGGCCTCACAAACGAAAATGGTATTTTGGTACCTAGTGCGGGGCAAGATAAATACAACAGATATAATATCAAATCAATAGTTTCTGCAGATGTTACGAACTGGATGACCCTGCAAATAGATGCCGGATATTATAGTTCTACGGGTACATCACCTTTTTACACCAATGCTTTTGGTGATGCAACCAATACACCTTCTGCGTTGCCATTGGATTCTATTCCAACTGTACCAGGAGTTATAGCAACCGGTAAAAACATACTCAGTGCACTTGCTCCTATCATCAGTAGAAATGATGATATCAGAATGACAGGCAGAACCATTTTACGACCAGTGAAAGGTTTAACGATTACAGGTGAGTTTACAGTGGATAACTTGAGAAATTTGACCACTACTTATGATAAAAAGACACCCGCTGGCTTTCTTAATCCTTACGGATATTCTGCAGCATCTTATGGTTCAGACAAATTTACCAAGTCCAATGCTATGACAGACTATCAGGCTATGAACTTATTCGCTACTTATGTAAAATCTTTAGGTAAGCATAATATGACTTTAACAGCCGGTTTTAATCAGGAACAAAGTCATTATGAGATACAATCAGAAACTTCTACCGGAATGATCAATCCTAACCTTCCTTCCATTTCAGGAACAACGGGATTAGTTCCTGTTGTAGGTTCTGATAATTATATTGAATACGCAAACAGAGGTGTATTCGGCAGATTTAATTATGACTACAAAAGTAAATATTTGTTCCAGGTGAATGGAAGATATGATGGCTCTTCTAAATTTCCTGACGGACATCGCTGGGGTTTCTTCCCTTCAGTATCTGCAGGATGGAGAATAACAGAAGAAGGATTTATGAAATTCATTAAACCTGTTGTAAATGAATTAAAACTAAGAGGTTCTTTAGGTACAGTGGGTAATCAGAATATTACCGATTATCAATTCTATGGTGGAATGACTTCTTATAATCCAAACTGGCTATATGCCAATGCACAGGTAGGTACTTTAAATCCGCCACCATTGGTTAGTAACAGTTTTACATGGGAGACCGTAAAAACAGTGGATTTCGGATTTGACTGGGGAATGTTCAAGAACCGTTTTACCGGTAGTTTTGATTGGTACAAAAGAGATACCAAAGACATTCTGACTTCTAATCCTACGCCACTACCGGCAGTATTGGGTACAGGAGCTCCATTACAGAATGCAGGTTCATTAAGTACCAAAGGATTTGAACTGAGTGTTAATTGGAGAGACAAAATAGGGAAGGTTACTTATTATATCGGAGCCAATGTTTTCGATTATCAAACAGAAGTAACCAATGCCATTAACCCGACTAATGTGATCACCAATTCTACTTTATATACCGGCAAGAAAATGGGTGAAATATGGGGTTATGTAACAGACAGATTATATAATACCAGTGATTTTGTTGCGGGTTCATTGAATGCTAATTTAAGAAACGGTACATTGAATGCAGGTGTGCCTAAGCAAAGCGGTCAGGCACCAAGTCCCGGTGATATCGTATATAAGGACTTTAATAATGATGGTGTAATTACAGGAGGGGCAGGTACAATGGCAGATCATGGAGATCTTCAGGTAATAGGTAATAATTCACTGAGATATCAATATGGGGTTAACGGCGGCGTTTCTTTCATGAACTTTGATTTCTCTTTTGTAATTGCGGGTGTTGGAAAACAAGACCAATGGATCAATAATACATTGTCATTCCCGAATCAATGGTTAACTTATGGTGCATTGTTTTCTCATGAAACCAATTATTGGACACCCACCAATACCAATGCTTTTTATGGCAGGATCTATACTGATAATGTGAATGGTGGTAATCAAAATTTTAACCAGGCCGTGCAATCACGCTTCTTGTTTAATGGGGCTTATACGAGGATCAAGAACCTTACCCTCAGATATAATTTCACGGGTCTGTGGATGAAGAAAGCAGCCATTAACAGATTGCAGGTTTTCATGAGTGTTGAAAATCCATTTACCAAAACGCATATGCCGGCAGGAATGTATCCTGATCTTGCTGTTCAGGGCGGTACTGCAGGTGGCGGGTTGGGATATCCTTTCATGCGTAAAACGTCAGTAGGATTAAATTTATCCTTTTAAATAATTATTAATCTTACCATAAAAATATTATTAT
>CAIKTE010000035.1 GCA_903830285.1 uncultured Chitinophagaceae bacterium
CTCTTTTACCTGTAATAGCTTTCTTATCTCTTAAATGTTCCTGCGCTTTGATCTGAATACGAATAGCATCATGTGCAATTTGTAAAGCATTCACCAGGTCTTCTTCAGAACATTCTTTAGCTTCTCCTTCTACCATCATCAAATTCTTATCGGTAGCTGCTATCAAAAATTCAAGATCAGAATTTTCCAACTCTGTGCGTGTAGGATTTACTACAAATTTTCCGTCAATACGGGCAATTCTTACTTCACTGATGATCTCTTTAATAGGAATATCAGAAACTGATAATGCAGCAGATGCAGCTAAACAAGCCAATGCATCAGGCAATATTTCAGGATCACTTGATACTAAACTGATCAATACCTGTACATCACATAAATAATCTTCAGGGAATAAAGGACGCAAAGCACGATCTATCAAACGGCTGGTGAGGATCTCATAATCGTTTAATCTAGCTTCTCTTTTGAAAAAAGAACCGGGTATACGTCCGGCGGAAGCAAATTTTTCCTGATAATCTACACTCAATGGGAAAAAGTCCTGTCCTTCTTTTGGTTCTTTATTTGCAACAACAGTTGCCAATAAGATACAATTACCCTGACGAACTGTAACGGCTCCATCAGCCTGACGGGCTAATTTTCCTGTTTCAATGATTACTTCACTGCCATTAGGCAATTGAAAGCTTGATTGTATAGGTTGTGATAACATAGTTGATTTGATTTAGGATATAGAAACTAAATGAAGCGGCGGCCCTTTGTTCCCATATCAATGAATGATAAAAGCCAAAATACTACATGTACAAAAAACTAATCCCAACCGTATAAATTATCAGTTGGGAATAGCACTTATCATGATAGTGAAAATTATTTTCTGAGACCCAGCTTTTCGATCAATGAACGGTAACCGCTCAAATTTGTTTTCTGCAAATAGGTCAATAAGCGTTTACGCTGTCCTACCAGTTGCATTAAACCTCTGTGGGTAGAGAAATCTTTCTTATTAGCTTGCAAGTGCCCGCTGATGTGGGAAATGCGCTCAGTTACCAAAGCGACCTGCGCTTCAATAGAGCCTGTGTTAGTGGCTTTGCCACCAAATTCTGTGAATACTTGTTCTTTTTTTTCTTTTGTAATTGACATCTAAGTTTTCGTTTAAATAGCGACCAAAAATTTACATCTAAATATTGTGGCGGCAAAGGTAAGGGTTTGAAACTAAAAAAGCAGCATAAGACAATGATTTTTTTATGCTTCCTTGTGACCATGATCTATATGGCTTGTATAAGGAGTATATAAGGCTTATATAAGGCTTTACTAAGGCTTAAGCGCCAAGATGACAGGCGCCGTCAGTTCCTGTTTCATTTCAGCAACATGTACTTTGCGGATATTATATTTGCTTTCCCTTAACAGCTTCAATTTGACTAAGATCATCTTTACAGTCACCAATGACCTTTCCTATGACCAACGAATGCAGCGCATCTGCCATTCGCTGGCAACAGAAGGTTGGGATATTGTATTGATCGGCAGACAAATGAAAGAAAGCATTCCTCTTAAAACAGCAAACTATTCTCAAATAAGGTTGCATTGTTTTTTCAGTAAAGGCCTGGTATTTTACGCTGAATACAATCTACGATTATTCTTTTATTTACTCTTCCGGAAAACAGATATGATTTGCGCCATTGACCTGGACACTATCCTGCCCTGCTATTTTGTATCGATTCTTAGAAATAAGAAAAGGGTCTACGATGCACATGAATTGTTTACCGAACAAAAAGAGATCATTACAAGACCCTTCATTCATTCCATTTGGTTGATGCTGGAAAAGTTTGTTGTCCCAAGATTCAAATCAGGGTACACCGTCAATGAATTTATAAAAGAGGAATTCAGCAGAAGATATAAAGTTGATTATGCTGTTATTAGAAATTTACCTGTCTTTAATAACAGCAATACAAAGCCTGAAACAGAAAAAACGAAACCATTCATTATTTATCAGGGCGCTGTAAATGAAGGAAGGAGTTTTGAAACACTGATCCCCGCCATGAAAGAAATAGATGCAAAACTGGTCATCTGCGGAAAAGGCAACTTCTTTACAACTGTGCAGGAATTGATCATAGAGAATCATGTTTCAGAAAAAGTTGAATTGAAGGGTTATCTCATCCCCGATCGGTTACGAGAATTAACACCCAAAGCAAGATTTGGGCTAACACTATTTGAATCAACCGGATTGAATCAGTATCAATCTTTATCGAACCGTTTTTTTGATTATATCATGGCCGGCATTCCACAGGTTTGTGTTGATTATCCCGAATACAGGAAGATCAATGATGAATTTGATATTGCGTTCATGATCGGGAATACCCAAACAAATACAATTGTTAGTGCAATGAACAATTTACTGCATGACGATGTTTTGTATGGGAGATTGAAACAAAACTGTTTAAAAGCAAGGGAGACCCTGAATTGGGAGCATGAAGAAATTAAATTAAAAGCATTTTGGAAAAACATTTGCACATCATAGCACTGACCGTTCCTTTTCCTGTTGATTATGGCGGTGTATTTGATCTTTTTTACAAACTCCCGGCTTTGCAAAATGAAGGCGTGCATATTCATCTGCATTGCTTTGATGATGGTCAACATGAGCAAAAAGAGTTAAACAAATATTGCGATTCGGTAGATTATTATAAAAGGATAAAGGGATATAAAAGCCTAACAGTATCACTCCCTTACATTGTATCCAGCAGAAAGAATGAAACATTATTTGAAAATTTATTACAAGATGATTATCCCATTTTGATGGAAGGAATACACTGCACTTATTTATTGAATGATGGCCGTTTTGCAGAAAGAAAAAAATATGTACGGATACACAATGTCGAATTTCAATATTATGATCAACTGTTTTATTCTGCCAATTCGTTTGTCCATAAACTATATTATTGGAGGGAAAAGAATCAACTCAAGAAATACGAGAAAAGCATTGTCTTAAAAGCAACTGCATTCTGGGCTGTAACAGAGAAGGATACTGATTTTTACAGAAACCAATTGGGTTGTAAAGTAATTGATCATTTACCTGTTTATCTGCCTGATGATTGGCAATTGAAATGCAAAGAAGGTAAAGGAAATTATTGTTTATATCAAGGCGACCTCAGTGTTGACACAAATGAAAAAGCTGTGATCTGGCTTTTACAAAAAGTATTTAACAAACTTGAGCTACCTCTTGTAATAGCCGGTAAGAATCCGTCAAAAAAATTAGAAAGACTGGCACATGAACATGAATATACTTGTATAGTAGCTAATCCAAGCGAAAAGGAAATGCAGGATATGATCGTGAAAGCGCATATCAATATCCTGCCTTCATTCAGCACTACAGGAATTAAATTAAAACTATTGAATGCATTATTTAACGGTCGTTATGTTCTTGCTAATGATGCAACCCTGGAGGGAAGCGGATTGGACAGTCTTTGTGCAATAGCTAATGATGCAAGGACATTTCAGGAAAAAATAACTGCATTATTTTCAGAACCATTCAATGCAGAATTAATTGAACAAAGAAGAAAATTGCTAGATTCAATGTTCAGTAATGAAGCGAATGCAAAACAACAAGTGAAATGGATATGGGGTGAGTGATGGCTTATTAGAATGATTGCAGTTGGTAAATGTGCTGCACTATTTCAAAAAATAAATTACAATAGTGTACTGTTTAAAAGTCCGGCATTTTCCAAAAAGCCGTATAGTTTTTTATCTTTCGCAAACTGTTGTAACACATGCAAATGGTTTTGATGGTGCATATCAGTTCCAACAAATTCAACCATTTTATTTTTCAATAATTTCTTTGCAACATTTTTAACCTGCTTGCCATAATAACCGCAAAGCGATAACATATTGATCTGAAATAAACATCCTCTATCCTTCAATTCCTGATACTGCTGAAACTGTGGGTGATAAAAAGAATAACGTTCAGGGTGTGCAAGAATGGGTTGCAGTCCTGCTAATTTTAATTCAAAGATCACTTTTTGCAAATAAGGCGAGGCTGCCATGTAAGACATTTCGATCAAAATATAATTATCGCCGAAAGTCAATAATTGATCGCCCCTTTGAACCGCCTGTTCAAACTCATGATCGATCATATATTCCGCTGCAGCTTCAATGCTAACAGGTATTTCCAGCTGTTGCAACTTTTCTCTCACTGAAGCCAAAACCGGCAATATCGTTTCCGGAGAATTTGGATGAACGCCTGCAAAAATATGTGGTGTGCAAATTAATTTTTGATACCCTAAAGTATGTAACTGTTTAATGAAGGAAATAGTGTCTTCCATTTTCTGTAAGCCGTCATCTATACCCGGTAATAAGTGTGAGTGCATGTCTGCTCCTATAAAAGAAAGGTCAGGGCTACTTTTAGATGAACTTAAAAATGAAAACATGACTAAAGATAAATGAAAGTTTATAAGTACAAATGCTGAGATAATTATTGATCAATACTTCTTAGAAATTTGGCAGGATTACCTGCATAAATACCGGGTTTTGAAATATCTTTTGTAACAACAGCACCTGCTCCTATCACAGCATGATCACAAATGGTTACCGGCAAAATAGTTGCATTACTTCCCACTGAAACATGATTACCCAAATTTGTTGATTTCCAAAACTGACTATCACCTGCAGGCTTCCCTTTTGAAAACAGGTCATTCACAAACATCACCCCATGCCCAATAAAACAATTGTTGCCAATAGTGACCAGTTCGCAAATAAAACTATGCGATTGGATCTTACAATCTTCGCCGATCACAACACCCTTTTGAATTTCAACAAAGGGGCCGATAAACGAATTGCTCCCGATGCTGCATTCATACAAATTACAGGGTTCGATCACTTTTACGTTTTCGCCAAAACGAACATCCCTTATCCCTATTATGTACCTTTTGTATGGCATCAATTCAATTGTTTGCTGATCGATAAATTTTTTGAATGATCTCTACTGTTTTCAATCCCTCAAAAGCATTAACGGTATTTATATTTCCGCTTTGAATTGTTTCAATAAGCTGCTGATATTCCTTATCATGATTGCTCATTGAACCAATATATGTTCCATAATCATTCGCAGCATTTCCTTCAGGCATTGCATCGAAACTGAAATTTTCGATACAATGATATTCCAATTCATTCAAGTATTGTCCGCCGATCTTTACAGTTCCCTTCTCGCCAAAAATGGTCAACGATCCTTCCATATTCTTTTGGAAACTATTTACAGTAAAATGAATGGATCCGATGATTCCATTTACCAATTTAAATACGGCGGCACCTGTATCTTCGAACTCAATAATTTGTTGATGGGCATAGTTATCTGTTAAAGTATGAACAGTTGCAATATCTCCAAAGAACCAATAGACCAGATCTATGAAATGGCTGAATTGAGTAAACAAACTGCCCCCATCCAAATCTTTTGTGCCCCTCCATGTGTCCTGATAATAAGTGATCCCTCTATTCCAAAAACAATTGATCTGTACATTATAGATCTTTCCTAGGCTTCCATTATCTAGGGCTTTTTTTACTGCAATTACCGGTGGATTAAATCTGTTTTGTTTTACCACAAATAGATTTTTACCCGCTTTTCCAGCTGCTGTGATTATTGCCCTGCAATCATCCACATTCAATGCCATTGGCTTTTCAACCAACACATGAAATCCTGATTGCAGGCATTGAATACTTTGTGCAGCATGTAATCCATTGGGACTGCAAATTGAGATTACGTCAATATTCTTCTGCTCGTTTAAAAGATCCTCCAATGTTTTATAAGCTTCGGCCTGGTATTTTTCTGCCAATGATATGGCTTTCCCAAATACGATATCACATACAGCAACCAACTCTCCATAAGCATGGATCTGTTGTGCATGACGTACCCCAATTCTTCCACATCCTATGATCGCAAATCTGATCTTCTGCATTTGTATCGATATTATTTTAATTGCACTTTATTCGGATGCCTTTGCCTTATTGAGCAACACTAAAAAGACTGCGGTACTTTTTTTCGAAGGCCTTTGTTTGATCTTCTAGAACGAAACTGCTTTCAACTTTTTTCCTTGCTGCAATACCTATTTCATTTCGCAAATCAAAATTTTTCATTAATGGAGCCAGTTGTTCTGCAACGTTAGCAGGATCGTATAATTCAGCGATAAATCCATTGACAGCATGATCGATCACTTCTTCCACACCGCCGCAACGCGTAGAAACAGCAGGCAATTGCATAGACATGGCTTCCAATAATATATTCGGGATGCCTTCAAATACACTGGTCAATAAAAAGATATCCGATTCTTCCAATAAGGCTTTTATTTCGTCTTTATTCCTTTTATTGATAAAGCTCACATGGCCCTGCAATGAAAGATTAAAAGCATGAAATTGTAATTCTTCCAATTGAGAACCTTCGCCAACAATTTGCCAATGAAATTGAAACCCTTTGTCTGCTAATATTTTTAACGCTAAGAAACCTGTCAGATAATTTTTCTGATAACTTAAGGGTCCAACAGATATTATTTTAACAACCTTATTATTTGTTTTCGGTTTATTGCTATTGAAAAAACCAATATCGATGGCTGAGGTATTCACGAATATTTTTTCAGTATCCTTACAGAAAGGTGTGATAGACTTTTTCATGTCTTCAGAAACGCAATGTATCAGGTCTACCTTTCGAAATAAAATGCTCAATAATTCCTTCCGCTTATTATCGATCTGTAGTTTTACTTTTTCTGAAGTCCCTCTGCAACTCACTACTTTCTTACCTTTCAGGTCATCTATAATGGGCAAAAAGCTGATACCCAAACCCGAAAACTCAAAATGGATCACATCATATTTTATTTTTCCGAAGAAATGAATGTAATAGTTATGTATGAAGAGTTTGCGGAAGGTCTTTTTGTCAAAACTCATTGACTGAAAAAATACAACAGGCGATTCAAAGAAACTACTCGCCACCGACCTTACAGTTTTTGAAAGTGACAATACATGCACTTTTATTTTGGACGATTCAAGATCATATTTAGAAAAACTGTCTCTCCCGATATTTTTTTTATGACAAACAATATGCACCCGATGCCCCTTTAAAGCCAAAGAAACAGCTTTGTTATAAATATAAGTTTCATTAACACTGGGAAAATTATTTACAACAAGGCATATTCTCACGATGCTCTTTTTAATTGATTATTTGATAGGTGTTAGATATTCTGCAGGGAATTCAACCACCATTACCTGACCCAAACTCTGCAATTGCACATATACTTTTTTCTTGCCTCCTCGAAGAACGATACCATCATTATCCATGAACACACCATGATTCACTTTTACCTTACTATTCTCTTTAAACCCTACGCTGGATATGATCTCAATTTTGGCATCTTCTTCAGAAAGATACTTTTTGATCATCGCGATCTCATCATCTTTTATTACGGCAGGCTTGCCTAGATAGTGAACGAAATTGAGAACACCATCCGTCATCAAAACCTTCACTCTTTCTGCCTCACCAATTCTTACAAATACATAGGATTTAAAAAGAGGTTCCTCAATGATCTTCTTTCTGTCGCTCCATTGCCGTTCTACTTTTTGCAAGGGGCACCAACTGTCAATTTCTTTTCTCAGCAATACACCATCCACCTTTTTTTCCCAGCGCGGTTTTGTATAAATAGCGTACCATTTTTTATCCTGATGGATCATAATCAGATTCCTTTTTTTAATAAAGATAAAGATTTGCTAAATCATTCACAATGGATCGATTTAGTTTCATCTCTCATTCTACTTCCTTTAAAAAAAATGCAGAAGTAGCAATTACTTCTGCATATATGAAAAAAAGTCGTTTATTATTATTTCGATACTGTATTTACAGGCGCAGTGATCATATCACTTACAATTTTAATTGTTTGATTGATGTACAAATCTGACTTGATATCTTTTAACCACCTCTGATAACGTTCGCCTTTACCCTTATCAGGATTATTATAAAATTTATCCTTATCAAATCTGCTCACTTCAATATCCATTTCAGCAGGCAATTTAGAAAGCTTAGTGATCTGTGCATTGGTACTATGAATCAAACTTTGTGTCTGCTTGTATTTTTCAAGGCTCAGATCAACAGGGCTATCCATATTCTTTGACAGCCATTGTGTATTTTCTTTGATCAGATTAAAATTGAGGTTCTTATTGATCTCATCATTTTCCTTTTTAATGATATTATCAAAATCTGCAGAAGTGTTTTGCCATGTTTGATAAGATGATTTTGCGATATCATCCCATGGTAATGCATCAGGATTATCTTTTTCGCGGATTTTCATGAAGTCATAATAATCAGGCAGAATGATATCAGGCACTACTCCTTTTAATTGAGTAGATCCTCCGTTTAAACGATAGAATTTCTGGAAAGTAAGTTTAACTGCACCAAATTCTGTTCTTCCTGAAAAGAAATCCAATGCTTTACCGATCGGTACATTCTTTTGTACAGTTCCTTTTCCATAAGTAGAAGTGCTGCCAATTATAACACCTCTTTTATAATCTTGTATAGCCGCTGCAAAGATCTCACTGGCAGATGCGCTTCCTTCATTAACCATTACAGCGAGAGGGCCATTATAAATAGCAGGATGGTCATTATCGCTTAACACGGCAGATTTTCCGTTTCTGTCTCTTACCTGAACAACCGGTCCGCGTCCAACGAACATGCCTACCATCTGCACTACTTCATATAAAGAACCGCCTCCGTTCATTCGAAGATCCAATACAATTCCTTTTACATCTTCGGCTTTTAATTTTTCAATTTCCTTTTCTACATCCTGAGAACAACGTGCTCCGTTCGGCTTTTCAAAGTCGGCATAAAAATCAGGAAGGAAAATGTATCCGATCTTATCATTTCCGTTCTTCACGATGGCACTTCTTGCAAATGCTTCATCCAAAACAACTTCATCACGAATGATCGAAATCACTTTCACTGTACCATCTTGTTTTTTGATGGTCAGTTTTACTTCTGTTCCTTTACCACCGCGAATTAATTTTACTGCATCCTGTGTATCATAGCCTGCAATATCAACAGGTTCTGCGCTTCCCTGTGCCACTTTCAAAATAATATCATTGGCCATCAGTTCACGATTTTTCCAGGCCGCACCACCGGGAGATATACTGGCTATTTTTATAAACCCATCGGCTTCAGTTAATAAAGCCCCTATACCATAAAAATGCCCGCTCATCATTTCATCAAATGCTCTTTTTTCAATGGGAGGAAAATAATCTGAATGCGGATCCATCAGATTAGTGATCGTGTTCACAAACTTGTTGAATAATTCATCTTCAGTATTGGTAACCTTATAACGGGTATATACTTTATCAACTACTTTAAATATTTTATCTCTTGCTTCTTTTTCCAGTTGCGCATCAGGTTTATCGAAAGCTGTGTCTTTTTTGTTTTTCTCCTTTTGCTCCAGCATATCATAATAACGTTCCAGCGTATAATATTTCAATTTCTTTCTCCATCTGTCTTTCCATTCTGTTTCATTCGCTGCGTAATTCAACTTATCGCCATCAATCACTATAGACTCATCCACTTTAAAATCAAAAGGGTTGGCAAGGATCTCTTTATATAAGGTCATTACATCTGCGATCCTTTTATCGTATACCTGTTTTACTGCAGGCTCAAATTTAATGTCGGCACCATGGATCTCATCATCAATGGTTGTTTCATATTTCTTCAATGAATTCACGTCAGACTGAAGAAACAATGTTTTATCCGCATCCAATTCTTCCAGATATTTTTTAAATACCTGTTTAGAAAACGCATCATTAATGGTTTTAGGGCTATAATGTTGTTCTTCAAGCAGGTTTCCTATGGTTGTTAGTAATTTTTGTTTTTGGTTGATATAATTAGTTTCGTGACCGCTATTTTTTGTAAAGGCAAAAAATAAACAGCCAAATAAAATAACCGCTGACAGCATCAGACCCTTTGTACTCTTCATAAATTGAATAAATTTTTGCATAATGAATTCCAAAAATACTGTAAATAGTATACCAGCAAATATACCCGAATACTCATTAACAAAGGTTTTTGATGAATGGTTGAAGATATTTCTTCAAATTTGACTTGCCCGCAAATATGGTTTACCTTATTTTTGCATCCCTGAATTAATCGGGGACTGTAAATGGAGGGCGTAGCTCAGTAGGTTAGAGCGACAGTTTGTGGCACTGTAGGTCGTGGGTTCGAGACCCATCGTTCTCCCCAAAAAACCTTTTTAAACCTTGAAGGCATTAGTAACCTTCAAGGTTTTTACTTAAAGACAGATACATGCATTCTTGGTTATTTCTTATTCCTTTTCTTGCTGCACTAGTAGGCTGGATGATCAACAGCTTGATGATCAAGCTGCTCTTTCATCCTCTTAAACCCATTAAAATATTCGGATTTACATTTTCCGGCATTATTTCCGGCAAACGGGAAGCCATTGCAATAGGATTAGGGAAATATGTGAGTGAAGAGCTATTTTCCTTTCAGGTGATCGAAGAAAAGCTGACCAATCCGGCAAATATTGAAAAAATAATGCCGTTGGTAGAAGAACAGATCGATCATTTTCTCAGAGTAAAACTGGCAGAACAAATGCCGATGATCAGTATGTTTATCGGTGATAAGACCATTCAGCAATTGAAAAATATTTTCATGGAAGAATTAACCACACTTTTTCCAAACCTTATTAATCAATATGTGAAAAATCTTCAATCAGACCTTCAACTAGAAAAGATCATCTCTCAAAAAATAATGGCCATTGATCTGCTGGAAACGGAAAAAAAGATGAATCAACAGTTGCAAAAAGAGCTGCGTTTATTTAAATTGGCAGGCGCTTTCTCCGGCTTTATCATCGGCATTCTTCAACTGCTGATCACATTATTATTGAATTAACCGAAATAAAGAGGGCGTTCATCGATGGTATTTGAACTTTGTCCTTTTAAAATTGTCATATAACCGTTCGTATAGTTAAAACTGAGGGATCAGCCACCGTAGCGGAAATTTGCATTACAAATACAAAAGAAAAACATGTACAAAATTTTATCAACTTTCTTATTTATTACAACATTCTATTTTGCTAATGCCCAAATGCCTGCTGGCATGATGGGTGCCAGAGGAGGAAAAGCAGGTGCTCAAAATATGAATATCGGGCATTTTTACGGTAAAATTGTGGACAGTAAGACCAATAAAGGTATCGCAGGGGTAACACTACAATTATCCGGAAATAAATTTGATACCGTTACCAAACAAATGAAGCAATCTGTTTTAAAAACAGTGATCACAGAAACTCATGGTGATTTCAGTTTAGATGGTCTGGCTATATTCGGCAATTTCAAATTAAAGATATCAGCACTCGGATACAAGACTGTAGAAAAACCTATCACTTTCGGGATCAAATTTCCTACAGGTGGTGCTTCTGCTGCTGCATCAGGCGGTATGCAGGATGGTAATGGCAGCGGTATGAATAACAATATGCAACAAATGCTGGGTCAAGCTGATAAAGATCTCGGAAATATTAAAGTAGAAGCAGATGAAACCGATCTGGGAAATGTTACTGTTACATCATCAGCAAAACCTCAATTTGAATTAGGCATTGATCGTAAAATATTTAATGTAGATAAGAATTTAACCAGTACAGGTCAAACTGCTACCGAAGTAATGAAAAGCATTCCTTCCATCAATGTGGATATAGATGGTAATGTTACTTTACGTAATGCAGCACCAACCATTTTTATTGACGGCAGACCAACCACTTTAACTTTAGATCAGATCCCTTCAGATATCATTGATAAAGTAGAGATCATTACCAATCCTTCTGCAAAATATGATGCATCCGGCGGAAATGCAGGTATCATCAATATCGTTTTAAAGAAGAACAGAAAGAATGGTTATAATGGCGGTATCCGTGCAGGTGTAGATATTCGTGGCAAAGTAAATCTGGGCGGAGATATTAATTACCGTCAGGGTAAAGTTAACTTCTTTGCTACAGGAATGTTCATGCAGCGTAAATCTATTTCTTCAAGTATTACAGACCGATACAATCTATTGGTTCCTCCAAGTTATGTTCACAATACAAATGACGGGAACAATGATGGTTATTTTGGTTTCTTCCGCGGTGGCTTGGATTATTTTGTTGACAACAGAAATACGCTATCTGTCACAGGCAATTATACAAAGGGCAATTTCGACAACACAAATAATCAGGTTGTGGATTCAACCATCAGTTCTGTTTTTACGTCTTACAGTAATATAGCGAGTACTAGTACGATGACGTTTGAGAACTTTGGAGGACAATTAAGCTACAAACATAATTTTGCTAAAAATGGTCATAACCTTACTGCTGACCTGAATTATAACAGCAGCAATAATGATAATACCACATATATCAATACACAAACCTATTATCCTTCATCTGCATTAAAAGGACAAGCATTTCTGCAGCAAACCTTGGGTAATGGATATAATCACTTCACAACCTTGCAATCAGATTATGAAAATCCGATCTCGGATGATTCAAAGTTTGAAGCGGGGGTAAGAGGCGCTATCAGAGACTTTGCAAATTTGAGTGATCAATTATATTACGATTATACTTTAGGAAAATATGTTATTGTTCCTACCATCAGCAATAAATATAAATATACCGATCAGGTATATGCTGCATATACTTCTTATAGTTTTAAAGTTAAGAAATGGAGTTACCAATTAGGTCTAAGGCTAGAAAGTTCGAATTACAGCGGTACTTTATTAAATCATATAGGAGGCGATTCAGCACAATTTAAAGTTGACTATCCGTTGAGTTTATTTCCAAGTGCATTCATTACGTATAAGATCAATGCAACACAGGATTATCAGATCAATTATTCAAGAAGGATCAATCGACCTAACTTCTTTCAGTTAATGCCTTTTGCAGATTATTCTGATCCCCAAAATATCAATGTTGGTAATCCTAATTTAAAACCGGAATTCACTAACTCATTTGAAATGAGTTATAATAATGCTTATAAAAAAGGCAGTAACTTTTTAGCAACTGTTTTCTTTAAATATACTGAAAACCTGATCGCACGTTATGTGTACAGAGATAAGAATGCGCTCAGTCCAACTGGTGATAGTGCTTATTTCAATACCTATATCAATGCGAATAATAGTATTTCTACCGGAGTAGAGTTGGCTGAGAAGACTGCTCTAACTAAATGGTGGGATCTTACATTGAGCGGCAATTTGTATTTTTCTGAGATCAATGCCAATGTTCCTAACCAAACAAATCTGGATAATTCTTTGTGGGCCTGGTCCGCTAAAATGAATAACAATTTCAAGATCGCAAAAGGTTGGACAGTCCAATTCAGTGGAGATTATACTTCTAAATCTATTCAGCCACAGAGTACCAGTGGCGGTGGTGGTGGCCGTCCCGGTGGCGGTGGCGGAATGATGGGTGGTGGAATGGGCGGAGGAACCCAGGCAACCGCTCAGGGTTATATTTTACCCCGTTATGGATTTGATGCAGCCATCCGTAAAGACTGGACCTGGAAGAAAGGACAAAGTGGTTCACTCACTTTCAGCATGAATGATATTTTCAAAACACAGGTGTATAAAACCTATTCTGAAAGCACTTACTTCACTCAAAACACAGAAAGAAGAAGAGATGCACAGATCCTTCGTGTAAACTTCAGTTACCGTTTCGGTAAATTTGATCTTACCCTGTTCAAACGTAAGAATACAAAAGCAGATCAAAGCGGCGGAATGGATATGATGGGAAATCAGAATTAATGCTTCAAAATTTATACAATAAAAAACGCCGGGATCTTAAAGTTCCGGCGTTTTTTTATAACTATATTTTAGGCATGACCTCTATATTGATTTAGTAATTTTACAAGAATGCAAGCCTCAGAGATCCAAGATTCTACAATTCCCGGTTCATAATCCCTTTCGGATAAGGGCCAATCTCCTTAACAATACTTTAGCTTTCAACGAAGGATGAGCGAATGATCAGCGAATGGTCAGCGAACCATTGGTATAAGAATAGTACAGCCAAACCCTACTTTCATACCCTCTTCCAAGCCATACCAAAATATGCTCACTGATCATGACGGATGATTCAAGAAGATCTCTTTTTTTAAAGGGTAATGAATTCCTTCCGGCAATGATCATGAAACAAGTTAATAAAGCAATCAGGCTAGGCCTGCGAATAAATTTGTTATGAAATATGAAGGCCATTCTTAAAAATATACCTGCAGCACTTATCTTTATACAGATATTTATGAAATACCTCATTCTCATTGCAAGCTTATTGATCGTTTCCTGCAATAGCGGTAAACGTCAATTTACCATGGCAGAAAATGCCCTGGATGCGGGCAGAGAATTTATTGATGCTACATTAAAAGGCGACTTTGATAAAGCAAACTTCTACATGATGCAGGATGATGAGAATAAAAAGTTACTGCAGCAGTATCAAACCAAATACAGAGCACAGCCTACCGAAACTCAATCTGCATTAAAGCAATCTGTGATCAATATTTTAGAAGTAGCTGATGTGACCGAAAAAGAAACCATTATCAATTACAGTAATTCTTTTAATAAAAAAGCGCAGAAAGTAAAAGTAATCCTTACAAACGGCAATTGGTTTGTAGATTTTAAATATACTTTTGACGGTAATCTATGATGCTTAAAAATTTCATATTAGTGGGTATTGGCGGAACCATCGGTTCGTTGCTTCGTTATTTTTTTGCCATTACCATCAAACACGAATCATTCCCTTTTGCAACATTTGCCGTAAATATCATTGGTTCATTTATTATCGGTATCATCATGGGCATAGCTTCCAAGCATGCCGGCTTTGGTGAGTGGCGTTTATTTTTAGCAACAGGTATTTGCGGAGGATTCACTACCTTTTCTTCCTTTTCGTGGGAATGCATAAATATGCTGGAACAGCAACGATATATTGCCTTTACCTATTATCTTACGGGAAGTTTGTTTTTAGGTTTGGCGGCAACATTAATTGGTTATTTAATTATTAAACAATTTTGATATGATGACAGTATTACATCCCTGGCACGGCGTGCATTACGGGGACCATGCACCAAGAACAGTAACAGCAGTTATTGAAATTCCGCAGGGAAGCCGCTGTAAATTTGAATTGGATAAGCCCAGTGGTTTATTGAAATTGGACAGAGTTATCTACTCTTCTTTTTATTATCCGGTCAATTACGGATTCATTCCTCAGACCTATGGCGATGATAAAGATCCATTGGATATTCTTGTTTTGACCTCATTGCCGGTGGTTCCCTTAACTTTAATGGAAGCCAAAGTAATTGGTGTAATGCAGATGATCGATAGCGGTGACTCGGATGATAAGATCATTGCTGTTGCGGCAAAAGACCCGAGTGTAAACCATTACAACAATATTGAAGAACTGCCTTCGCATTTTTTGAATGAGCTTCGTCATTTCTTTGAAGAATACAAAGCTTTGGAGAATAAAGAAGTGGTAGTAGAAGAATTTGGCGATAAGGTAATTGCCCTGAAAATTATTGAAGAAGCTATCCAGGCTTATAGAGATAAATTCATAAGTAAATAAATTGAAAAAGATGAACCTTACGATAATGATGGTGCTGATACTTTTGCTCATCGGATTATTTTCCGGTGCACTCAGCGGAATGGTTGGCGTAGGCGGCGGCATTATTATTGTTCCGGCTTTGGTCTATTTTCTGGCATTCAGCCAAAAAGAAGCACAAGGCACATCATTGGGGATCTTATTATTGCCCGTGGGTATATTGGGTGTTATTCAATATTACAAGCAAGGGCAGGTCGATTGGCGTGTTGTATTGATCGTTTCATTGGCATTTCTGGCAGGTAACTATTTTGGGAGCAAACTGGCTCTTACCTTGCCGGATAAGACCTTGAAAAAGACATTTGCCATTGTATTGATATTCGTGGCCATCAAGATCCTTTTTATTGATGCCAATAAAAAAGAAACAGCAGCCCCAACACCTGTTTCGACGAGTGTTGAAAACCCTAAGACTTAGGATTTGGAAAAATAAACCACAACCCTATCTTTGCACAAATCTGAAAAAATGGAAGAAACAAAAAAATCAACCGGGAAATACTGGATCTACTTTTTTATTTGGTTCGCTATTATCGTAACCATGCTGTATTTACCGCAATTCAGACAATTCTTTTGGTTAGCATTACCGGGTACTGCTACTTATTTTGCCAAAGCAATGGATATCATCTAACTCGATCTAATAAGACTATATAAAGCCTCGTAATGCAATTGCGGGGCTTTATTTTTTGTAGCGCTTGATGAGTCTTAACCGATGTGTTCTATCTCCTGTATCGGAACTGATAATGCCCGCATTATCGATCTTATCGATCCTTACTTTGCCCGAAGCATGAATGATCTCTTCTTCATTTAATAAAATCCCTACATGGGTGATCCTTCCATCTTCGTTATCAAAGAATGCCAGATCACCGCAAACTGCTTCCTGTAAAAAACCAACAGCATCGCCTAACTCGGCCTGCTGATATGCATCTCTTGGTAATTTAATATTGAACATTTTAAATACCTGCTGCGAAAATCCGCTGCAGTCAATTCCGAATACAGATTTTCCCCCCCACAGATAAGGTGCATTTAAAAACTGTTCTGCAATATGTTGCATATTCTCTTTATTGAATTCATTCAGTATTGCATCACAAGTGTATTTAGCAGGATATTGCACTGAGAAATTACCGAATGAAACGATATCGCTTGTTGAATAAAGCGGTGTTGCTAAACTGATATGACAATCTCTTCCATTCAATTTTGCAATGCCGATGGCTTTCTGCAGATATAAATTTGTTTGCATGATCTTGGAAACTTCTGTCAGCTGCACTTTCTGACACCAACCTTCATAATCATCATACAAACACTTTATACGAATGAAATCTTTAGATGATTCCAATACTTCTGCAAGTTCTCCCAATAATAATTCGGTCATAATTTCACTACGGTGTGAAGCTTCTTTTCTCAATGGTGCAACAGCAACGATACAAGCAACATAATTCATGATACTTTATTTAATTTTCGTTATGGAAATGCAGCATTTCTGCATCTTAAGAATATGAAGTTAATTGATAAAAAATATTTTACCTTGAATAAGTGAAGCCCGACAAATTTGACCATATCACTGATACAGAATTACTGGCTAAATTCTATGCCGACGGCAGCAATGAATGGCTGGGCATTTTACTGCAGCGCTATACATTATTGTTACTGGGTACCTGTATGAAATACTTAAAAAGTGAAGAAGCTGCAAAGGATAGTGTTCAACAGATCTTTCTGAAAGCCATCACGGAACTGCAGAAGTATAAAGTAGTTTATTTTAAAAGCTGGCTATATATGGTTGCCAGAAACCATTGCCTGATGCAATTGCGGGATAAGAATATTTTTGTTACACCTGATGATGAAAAACATTTGCAGGCTGAAGAGTTAAACACAGAAGAAATAAGAGATAAGGAAAAAACATTGAGTTTAATCGAATCATCCATAGTTGAATTGAATGAGGAACAGAGAACCTGTGTTATTTTATTTTATCTTCAGAAGAAAACATACAATGAGATCGCAGCGAGTACAGGCTATTCGGTAATGCAGGTAAAAAGCCATATTCAAAATGGTAAGCGAAATTTAAAAATAATGGTTGAAAAGAAAATGAATAATAACTGATGTCAGACATTAATAACATATTGAACAATGATGATGAGTTGAGTGAAGAAATGTTGCTGAAATATGCATTGGGTAATCTAACAGCAGAAGAACGTCATGCGATTGAAATCAAGATGGTCAACTCAGCTTTTGTAAACGATGCCGTAGAAGGAATTGATGCTTTTAAAAATAAGAAGCAGGTTCAGCAATATATGGATGAACTGAATCGGCAGCTGCAAAAGCAAACAAAGAAAAAGAAAAAATACAAAGCCAGAAGAAAATTGCCCAGCATGGACTGGATCATTACTGCAGTAGTGATCGTGCTCTTGTTATGTGTATTGGGGTATACTGTTTTGCATTTGTACAATTCGAAGTAAGAAAAAGTTACTATTGAAAAAACTAAAAACTAATCTGATTACAGATTACAAGTTTCAAGTTTTAAGTTTTAAGAAATATACTACTAAATTAATCACACATGTTATGATCGTGAATCGTAAGTTGTTAGTCGAAAGTTTGGCAATTAATAGAGTCCCTGGTGAGTTATAGTTCATCATTAACAGTCTTTCTCTCCTTTTACTGATCAAATTATAACCCAATCAACCATTCAACTAATCAACTACTATTGCCTACATAATCTCCTGATCAATTCTTCTTGCTGAGGAAATTGTTTGCATAATTCATCGGCTTTTGCCAATTCAAAATCATCAAAGTCAAATCCGGGAGCAACGGTACAACCCACAAAGCTGAAATCTGTATCGGCTGCAGGTTCTGATGCGAACCAGCAACGGGCAGGGACGGCATATTGAAATGTTTCTCCATTCTCAATATCATTTCCCAAATGGATGGTCTCGAATTTACCGTTGATATGAATGATATGAATCAGTAGGGATTGTCCCGCATAGAAATGCCATACCTCATCGCTTTCTATGCGATGGAAAGCAGAAAAATTGCCTTTCTCCAGTAAAAAATAAATGGCGGTGGAATAAGCCCTGTCACCTTTGAATTGTCTAGATAATATCTGATCAGGAATGATCTCCGGAGAACGATAGGTTTCTTTATAATAGCCGCCTTCAGGATGCGGCAGTAATTGAAATTGTTTGATCAATTGGAAAACGGTTAATGCGGACATGATATAGTAAACTATTTTTGCGGAAAGGTAAGTCCAAACAAACTCATTCAAACATGAAAGATAATTTTTCAAGTCAGGCTGAACAATATGCCGGCTTTAGACCCCATTATCCAAAAGCTTTGTATGATTTTATTTTCAGTCATGTACAAAACTTTGATACTGCATTAGATGTTGCAACAGGAAATGGTCAGGCAGCGAGCGTTTTAGCAGATGGGTTCACTAAAGTATATGCAACAGATATCAGCAAAAAACAATTAGACAATGCTGTTCAAAAATCGAATATTATATATTCCATTGAGGCTGCAGAACAATTTTCTTTTCCTGATGACAGCTTTGATCTGATCACAGTAGCACAGGCCATACACTGGTTTGACTTTGATAAATTTTATACAGAAGTCAAAAGAACTTTGAACGATGATGGATTAATTGTTGTGATAGGTTATGGATTGATCAGAGTTAATGATGAAGTGAATGCGATCATTGATCATTTTTATAAAGATGTGATCGGTTCTTACTGGGATAAAGAAAGGAAACATGTTGATGAAGAATATAGAACGATCCCATTTCCATTTAATGAAATTACATCCCCGAATCTATTTATAGAATATGAATGGACATTGGACCATTTTATAAATTATCTAGGCACATGGAGTGCAGTACAGCATTTCATTAAAGAACATAACAGTAATCCGATTGGTTGTGAGATGTTGCAATCATTGCAGGAAAATTGGGATCCAACCGAAAAAAAGAAAGTGAGATTTCCATTATTTATTAAAGCGGGAAGAAAAGCTGAATAGTGTTGTTCAAGTTTAAGTATATGACAAAACGAAGTTTAGTTAAGTTCAGCTGCTCACCCAAATAAAATAAAAAAGCTACTCGTTATGAGTAGCTTTTTTTGTGGACCTGAGCGGATTCGAACCGCTGTCCAAACACAATTACCATAAGTTTTCTACATGCTTATTTCATTATTAATTGTAGGCACTAAACAGGAAATGAACAAACCGATCTAATGCTTAGCTGGATGGTCTTGAGTAACAGTCACAGCCTTCTGTTACAGCAACCTGTGTTTTGTTTAAGTCGGCGGCGGAACTTGGCAACAGGTAAACCTGTTCGGCGGCCCGAATGACTATCTAATCACTGATTAGGCAGCCATGGCATACTGTGTATTGCCATTTGAGTTTTGAATATTCAGATTTAAGTGCTAATTATCCAACGCACTGCATGCTTATACTTACCGCAACCTATGCTGTCAAAACCAATACAGGCCCAATTGAGTGATAAGTTGTAAGTAATAAGTGATAAGTAAGATCAAAGAACTATTTTGAAAGTGATTGGTAACAAGTTTCAGGTTACTGGTAACCGACAACCTGAAACCTGTAACTTCTTTATTTAAACAATCTCAGGAAATCTAATCCCAATGCATAAGACATTAATCCAAGCAGCAAAATCATGCCAACCATTTGTGCATACTCCATAAACTTATCACTAGGCTTACGTCCACTAATCATTTCTACGATGGTAAACAATGCATGACCGCCATCTAAAGCAGGGATAGGTAAAATATTCATGAATGCCAATACTATGGAGAATATGGCAGTAAGCTGCCAGAATGCTTGCCAATCCCATACACCCGGAAATAAACCGCCGATACTGATCACGCTTCCTAAAGACTCACTTGCTTTTGCCTGTCCGGTAAATAATTGCTTGATGCCTGTTAAATAATGTCCAAGGGTTGACCAGCACATTTTAAATCCGGCAGGTACCGCTTCAATGAAAGAATACTTTTTTGTTTCTAGAACGAATCCAAGTTTAGACAGATCAACTTCAGCGAATGCCCCTAGTTTTCCATCTTTATTTATCAATACCGGAACAGAAACAGTATCAGTGTTATTCCTGATCAGTTTTACAGTCACTGTTTTATTCGCATCATTTTTTAAGGTGCTTCTTACTTCATTGTAATAAGGTGTAGAAACAGAATCAATCCCAATAATTCTGTCGCCTTTTTGCAATCCTGCTTTTTCAGCATTTCCTTCTTTACCAAAGCTATTTATTACAAAAGGAAATCTGATACCTACAAAATCCTCTCCTTTCGATTTGTTCAATTGTCTGATCAAACTATCCGGCAAGGCAATTTGCGATTCCTGACCATCTCTGCTGATGGTGATCGTTTTTGCTTCATTAACGATGATCTGCCCTGCTGTTTTAAATGCATTCCTCAATTCAACATCACCCACTTTTAAAATATAATCCCCATCCTTCAAGCCAATCTTTCTACCCAGACTATCAGCTACAATACCATATTTCAAATTCTTTGCAGGTAAATATTCTTCGCCCCAAACCCACATGATACCAATGAATATTACGATCGCTAATATTACATTAACAACTACACCTCCGATCATAATGATCAATCGTTGCCATGCTTTCTTAGCTCTAAACTCATCCGGTTTTGGGGGCAATTTCAATTGATCCTTATCCATGCTTTCATCGATCATACCGGCTATCTTCACATAACCGCCAAATGGTATCCAGCCAAGTCCATACTCGGTTTCACCTTTTGTTGTTTTCCATAAACTGAACCATGGGTTGAAAAACAAATAAAATTTTTCGACCCTGCATTTAAACCATCTCGCCGGAATAAAATGTCCTAATTCGTGCAATACCACCAATATCGAGAACGACATGATAAACTGCAAAGTCTTTATTCCTGCTACACTCCAATCAATTACTAATAACATTCAATTATATTTTTTTGTTAACTACTTTTTAAAAGTTGCAGATTTCTGGTTGCCAGTTTCAAGTGCTTCTCAACTTGTAACCTGTAACTTGAAACTTGTAACTTCTAACTTACATTTCCACCAAAGAAGCTGCGAAATTACGTGCCTCGCCATCGCTTTCAAAATACTCTTCTAATGTTGGTTTTTCAATGAAAGAAATTTTTTGCAAGGTTTGTTCAACCATTTCGGTCATGTCTAAAAAGCCAATTCTGTTTTTAAGGAAAGCATATACAGCAATTTCATTTGCCGCATTTAAAATGCAAGGCATATTACCACCTTTATTCAAAGCATCCATTGCCAATGATAGATTTCTGAATGTTCTCAGATCAGGTTCTTCAAAACTAAGCGTACTTGGTTTCTTGAAATTGTACCTCGGAAAATCATTGACGATACGTTGCGGAAACGCCATTGCATATTGAATAGGCAATTTCATATCAGGTAACCCCATCTGCGCTTTAATGCTGCCGTCTTCAAACTGGACCATGCTGTGAATAATACTTTGCGGATGTATGACCACCTGGATCTGATCGGGCCTTAAATTGAATAACCATTTGGCTTCGATCATTTCTAACCCTTTATTCATCAGAGTTGCAGAATCAATGCTCACTTTAGCTCCCATTGTCCAGTTAGGATGCTGCAATGCATGATCACGTTTTACATTCACCAGGAAATTAGGTTTCTTTCCCAGAAAAGGGCCACCGCTTGCAGTAAGGATCACTTTTTCGATCTTATTCCTTCCTTCACCCACTAAACATTGAAAAATAGCTGAATGTTCACTATCAACAGGAATTACAGGAACTCTTTTTTCCAAAGCCTTTTGCATCACGATATCGCCTGCTACCACCAACGTTTCTTTATTGGCCAAAGCAATAGGCTTTCCATTTTCCAAAGCTCGCAGTGTTGGCTTTAAACCTGCATAGCCTACAATGGCTGCCAGCATCATATCATAACAATCCATAGCAGCCACTTCTTCCAATGACTGTTCTCCGGTGAAAACTTTTATATCTGTTTTTGATAATGCGTCTTTAACGGTCTGATATTTTTTTTCGTCCCCTATCACTACACAATTCGGATTGAACAGCAAGGCCTGCTTGATCAATAAAACCTCATTAGTTTGGGCGGTAAGTACTTCTGCAGAGAATTTATCAGTATTGGCAGCAATCACTTCTAATGCCTGCGTACCGATAGAACCGGTAGATCCAAATATTGCAATGCGTTTAATAGTAGACATTAGTAATGAAACATTAAAATAAAGTAAACAAAGATGTACAAATTAAGGCAAACTATCGTGAAGATAAAAGCCAATTATTATTTTCATGTTCTTAGGATATGAAAGGCTGCAATTCCTCTGCGATTTTTCTGTCATTGCTCAAACGGGGTACTTTGTTTTGTCCGCCTAGTTTTCCTACGGATCTCATATATTCAATAAACCCGTTTTTTCGTATTTGCCTGATCTGTAATTTTTCTAAGATATTGCCACGAATCAGATCATCATAATACACATTTTTCTCTCTCAAATTATGATCAACTTTCTCAATAAAAACATTGATATCAGTGGGTTTATTTTCAAACTCAATAAACCATTCATGAAAACTTTTTCCTTCATTTTGAGAGATGTTTGGAGCAACGGTAAACTCAATGATCTTTATATTTTCTTCATTAGCGGCTTTCAATAAAGCATGTTCCACTTCTTCTCCGATCACGTGTTCTCCAAAAGCAGAAATGAAATGTTTGATCCTTCCGCTTACAATCACGCGATAGGGATCAATGCTGACAAATCTTACCGTATCACCGATATTATATCCCCACAAACCGGCATTATTGCTGATGATCATGGCATAATTCTCTCCCAGTTTCACATCTTTCAAGTTCAACCTAGTTGGCTGCTCATTAAAAATTTCACTGGCCGGAACAAACTCAAAATAAATGCCACTGTTTGTATTTAATAATAATCCTTCTGCATCCTGAGAGTCCTGAAATGCAAAGAATCCTTCGCTGGCCGGGAACAATTCTATGCAGTCAATCTTCTTTCCAATACTTTCAAATAGTTTGGCTTTGTATGGTTCAAAGTTTACCCCCCCCTGTACCATGATAGAAAAGTTGGGAAATAAATCAGCTATTTTTTTATCGCCTTTTTCAATCAAACGGTCAAAATACATTTGCATCCATGGGGGTATACCGCTGATGAGGGTCATATCCTGTTTCAAAGTTTCTTCTACGATCTTATCCAATTTGGTTTCCCAATCTTCAATACAATTGGTTTCATATGAAGGCAGTTGATTGGTTCTCAGATATTTCGGGATATGATGATTGACGATACCGCTTAAACGGCCAGTTGGTATATCTGCAATTCTTTCCAATTCGGGAGATCCGCTTAGAAAGATCATTTTACCCTTTGCAAAATCATAATTTCCCGATTCTGCCATATAACAGAGAAGGGCATTTCTTGCTGTATCTATATGATTACTGATCGAATCCTTGGTTATGGGTATATACTTTATACCAGAGGTAGTTCCACTGGTCTTTGCAAAATATATAGGTTTCCCTCGCCATAATATATTTTGCTTGCCCTCTTTTATCTTTTGGATGTATGGCTTGAATTGCTCATAATCCCTGATGGGTATTGCCGCTGCAAACTCAGCATGATCTGAAACTGCATCAAAGTGGTGTTCTTTCCCAAATTCAGTATCCTTACCATTTTTAATAAGAGACCTCAAAATGGCTTCCTGATCTTCCAGAGCAGCATGTTTGCCCTTCTGGATCTTATTATATATGTAATTGGCAAAAGGACGTGCTAATAGTGATTTCAGGTTCATAGAGAACTTATGAAGGGTTACAGAAGCGGCAAAAATAGGCTTGAGAGAGCAGTATTTAGCCTGTAGCAGCATTATTTTACAGAAAATTCGGTATTTGGGAACAATTATTTGAGAATTGTTTGCAGATTTTCATTGCCAAACCTTACCTTTGCCGTCCTAATTTTGGATAGTTATGTTAGCAGTAGTAAAAATCGCAGGTCAACAATTTAAAGTACAAACAGGAGATAGTTTGTATGTACCTCACATAGAGGGAAATAACGGTGACAAAGTTGAATTCAACGAAGTGTTGCTTGTAGACAATGACGGAAAAATTTCTATCGGCAGCGATATCAAAGCTATCGTTAAGGCAGAAATTGTATCCGCACTTGTACAAGGTGATAAAGTGATCGCTTTTAAAATGAAAAGAAGAAAAGGTTTCCGCAAGAAACATGGTCATAGAACTCACTATACCCGTATCAAAATTGAAAGCATCGCTTAATTAAAAACTGATGATTAAAAACGAAAGATTAAAGTGATGCTCATTTTAGTTTCTCGTTTTTAGTTTTTTAAAAAATAAAATCATGGCACACAAAAAAGGTGAAGGCAGTGTAAAGAATGGTCGCGATTCAAACAGCAAACGTTTGGGCGTAAAAATTTTTGGTGGACAACCTGCAATATCAGGAAACATCATCGTTCGTCAACGCGGAACTGAATATCATCCCGGCAAAAATGTTGGTGTTGGAAAAGATTTTACTCTCTTCGCATTAACAGATGGAGTTGTTGAATTTAAAAAAGGAAGGAACGACAGATCAACTGTTTCTGTGTTACCTGTTGAGCAAGCATCTTAAAAAAAATTTTGTGGTTTAAAAAATGTTTATAATTTTATGGTATTAACTAACCATTAAATTTTAAAAACATGGCAAAAGCTGCAAAAAAAGCCGCTCCAAAAAAAGCTGCAAAGAAAGCTGCTCCTAAGAAAGCCGCTAAGAAAGCTGCTCCTAAAAAAGTTGCAAAGAAAGCTGCTCCTAAGAAAGCTGCTAAGAAAGCTGCTAAGAAGAAATAATCTTCGAAGTAAAATAGATCTTAAAGTCTCGGAAATTTCCGGGACTTTTTTTTTACTTCAATCCCAACAGATAATTACATTTGATTTATGGACAACAATTCTATTGCCGATAATTTTTCTCTGCTCGCCAAACTGATGGACATTCATGGCGATAATAGCTTCAAATCGAAGTCATATTCGGTTGCTGCTTTTACGATCGAAAAGTTACCTACCGCTTTAACAGAATTACCCGCAGCCAAAATATTTTCCATCAAAGGGATTGGTGATGCCATTGGCAAAAAGATCATTGAACAAATTGAAACCGGACAACTTTCCGCACTAAATGAATACCTGCAAAAGACTCCTCCTGGGATCCTTGAAATGCTTGCTATTAAAGGGATCGGGCCGAAAAAGATTGCAACCATCTGGAAGGAATTGGAGATAGAAACCTTAGGAGAACTTCTATATGCCTGTAATGAGAACAGATTAACATTATACAAAGGCTTCGGTGAAAAAACACAACAGAACATTAAAGAGTCCATCGAATTTTATATGGGCAGCCTGGGTAGTTTTTTATACCAGCAAATAGAATCTTATGCAACAGTGATAGATGAAAAATTAAAAAAAGAATTTGCTCTTGATCAATTTATTTTAACGGGAGAATTAAGAAGACAATTAGCTGTCATTGAAAAAATTGAATGGGTCACTACAACATCACTCAGCAACTTAAAAACATTTTTTATTGCGAATGATTTTATAATAAAAGAAGAAGCAGATTCTTACATTTCTTTCAAAGGAAAAGAGAATATTACAGTTGGTTTTTTTTGTTGTGATGCAGCAAATATTTTCAGCAAATTATTTACTTCAAGTTGCAGTGAAACGTTTTTGTCTGCATGGAAATCGGCAACAAATTGGGAGGCCGGTTTTTCTTACAAAACCGAAGAAGAAATATTTTTTGCCCAAAAAATTGACTTTATTCCGCCTTTTCGGAGAGAAACTGAAAAAAATATTATCCACGAAAAATCGGGTTTATTAACAATCCCGATTCAAACAAATGATATCAAATCTATCATTCATTCGCATAGTAAATGGAGTGATGGAAATAATACAATCGAAGAAATGATTGTTGCTGCAATAAAAAAAGGTTTAGAATATTTAGTGATTAGTGATCATAGTAAATCTGCATTTTATGCAAATGGTTTAAGAGAAGATCGCATCATTGCACAACATCAGCAAATTGATGAACTCAATAAAAAATATTCTGGCTTCAGAATTTTTAAAAGTATAGAAAGCGATATTTTGAATGATGGTAACCTGGATTATGATGATGAAATTTTATCAAGCTTCGATCTCATTATTGCATCGATTCATTCCAATTTAAAGATGAATGAAGAAAAAGCGATGATGCGTTTAATGAATGCGATTGAGAATCCTTACACAACAATTCTGGGACATATGACGGGCCGTTTATTATTAAGCCGCAATGGTTATCCAGTTGATCATAAAAGGATCATTGAAGCCTGTGCCGCCAATGATGTGGTGATTGAATTAAACGCCCATCCTAGACGTTTGGATATTGACTGGCGATGGATCGATTATGCTCTCGAAAAGAATGTTTTGATCAGTATTGACCCTGATGCACACAGTATTGAAGGTTTCGACGATTGCCGTTACGGTGTTTTGGTAGCCCAAAAGACAGGATTGATCAAAGAAAAGAACCTTAGCAGCTTCTCTTTAAAAGAATTTGAATCTTTTTTAGTTCAACAGCACAGCAAAAGAAATTGATAAGCATCAAATCATGCTTTGTAGCAAGCAATGCTCTAAAATAATATTTACGCTTCGCCTCATTAAGTCATAGGGAACAAGTATATAAGCCGAATTTGTTGGGTCACAATATTCGATCATCTCAATTAGTCGGTGACAGAATAATGCTAGCTTAATGGTAATTCAACAAAGAAAGTGGTCCCTTTTCCTGCTTCAGTTTCAAACCAGATACTGCCATTTGCTTTTTCAACAATCCCTTTGCAAATAGCCAATCCTAAACCTGTTCCGGAAGATTTGGTGGTGAAGTTGGGTGTGAATATTTTTTGCTGCATGTTTGCAGCAATCCCATGGCCGTTATCTTTTATAGATATCCTCGCAAAACCATTTATCATCTCTTGCTTCACTTGTATGATTGCATTTTCATTTTCTTCGGTTGCTTCAATTGCATTTTTAAGCAAATTGGTAAATAAACGATTGATCTGAATTTTATCAGCCATCAAATGATAGTTACCTTCTTGTTTTTCCAATTCTAGATGAAGATTACTGTTGGTGTGATATAAATTAAGTAAAGAGCTTAACATTTCACTGAGGTCAAATTCTTCCAAGCGCACATTGCTGATATTAGCAAATTGAGAAAAATCGCCTGCGATCTTGGAAAGCTGATCAATCTGTTCCACTAATGTTTTAGCAACATTCTGTGATAACTCTTTCACATTATCGGCACCTCCGTCAATGGCCCGTTGCAAATACTGAATACTCAATTTCATGGGCGTTAGCGGGTTCTTAATTTCATGTGCTACCTGTCTCGCCATTTCACGCCAGGCTCCTTCCCTTTCGCTCTGTGCCAATGCAATTGCGCTTTCCTCTAATTTCTTTACCATTTTATTATACTCATTTACCAGCACACTAATTTCATCGTTTCCTTTCCAGTCGATCACTTCATTCACTTTTCCGAAACTGATCTGTTTCATTTTATCTCCGATCAAACTAAAGGTCGAGGTAATTCTATTCGTCACTAAAAATGCAAATGCGCCTGCTATCAAAAAAGTAAAGGCATTCAGATTGATCAGTGCTGCCAGAAAACCTGATATTTCCTGATTCAACTCTGCTTCTGAATTTAAATAAGGTATATTCAAATAAGCATAAGTATTTCCATCTTCATCAGTTACCGGTGTATAAATACTCAGATAAGTCAATTTTCCGATCTTTTCCTGCTGGACCAATCTTGTCATATTGTTTTTCGACAATTGCCAATAGGCAACAGGATCCATTTTATTACTTAGTAAATGTTTGTTGTAGATATAAGGTTGTGTAGAAACTTTTAATGTTCCAGACAAATCGAAAAAGTTTACATCTACACTATGTACTTCTGAAATTTCGGAGATCGCCTTTTCAATATAATTATTCAGATCAGCATCATTCACATTCATCACATTCTGATTAATATACTGAGAACGAAATCTGTTCTCCACTTCAGCTGTCATTACCTGCAAGGATTTCAATAATCTATCCTCATTGCTTTTATTGAAACGAATGATAAAAAATGCGATCGTGGCGACGCCGATGACCAGAAAAGAAAAAATGCTGATGAAAATAATGGTGGCATGTATCTGTGAGCGGATATTCAATTGCAGCAATTGCCTGATTGCAGGCCATTTGAATCTTGCCTGCAAGAAATAGTTGATCGCCCAGAATAAGAATATAACGACTAAGAGAATACTGAATAAATAAGCGAATAATGCTACAGATTCGAGAAACATATCATTCTTTTTTGCGATCAACACCTGTTTGCCATTAGTCGCATTATACCAAAGCTCATCGTAGGTACCATTATTTCTGCGTTCAAATTCGGCATTGGAGAAATTCTTCTTATTGAACTGAATGGGAAAATTATAGTCATTGAATTTATTGACTATTTTACCGTTGCTGTATACGGCATACGTATAATCGGTATTCAGATCGACAGATATATCCTGTGTTTGCTTGAACAATTCGGGAAACAATGCTTCACTCACATATTTTTTAGGCTTCACAACAACAAACAAATATCCATCAGAGTCAGCCTGTTTGATCTGTTTTTCATAAATATATCCGGATGACCCTCCTGCATTCTCATAACTGTATAAACCGGGAATTGTTGTTATTTTTCCTTGCGTAAGGATCAGTGTTTTAATAGTGGAATACTTAGCAGAATCATCATTAAATAAAGGATGGAATACACTATCGTAGGTATATATCCTTGTATCATATTTGTTGAGATAACCGGAAAAATTCTGGTCGGTCAGGCTGTCTTTAATAAATTTATTGCTGTACTCTGTTTTAAACCTATAAAAATTATCAGTTAAGAATTGATCACTAAAATTAGTAGCAGCTATATTCAATAGACTTTCTCCTGAAGGATCGGATTGCAATGCCAATCTTTCAGCAATTCTTTTTCGTTGTTCTATTTCTACGGTCTTGTTTTCATAGATAACAACAGCCGTAATAGAAACAGCAAAGAACATCACCCAGAAGATAAAAAATCTGGATTGGAGTATTGAAACCCCGATATCATTTTTCCTTAAGTAAAGAATGCCAGTATACAAAAGCAGCCATATCAATACTATGATATTGGGTATAGTGGAAGGTTTGCCGATATTGAAACTCAGAAAAACAAGGCCTGTTACAGCTACAGTCAGTAACTGTTGAAAAAGACTAATATTTGAATATATTACTGATTTCAGCAGAATATGCGATAGATTATAAAATATCAACACCAATAAACCAAGAATGCCGAAACTGATGATACTATAAATATTGAGACTGAAAAAATCAGTTACATCAAAAGATATTTTAGAATCGATCACCAAACTTCTTATCACTCCTACCATTACAAAACAAATAATAACAAGTACTGCAAGATTGATAAATGTAAATATCCTTCCCTTTTTTGCAGTAGTCTCATTGCTGTTTGTATCCTGATGAGATTTATAAAAACTCACTAACCAGAATAAAATCAGTGAATTGATCAGAAGATCCCCTAATGACGGATGCAGAAAATTTGAGGCATATATCGCGGGGTCAAATAATGCAATCCTGCTGAAATCAAATGGAAAGGGAATGGAATAAGTTATCAATCTGATTAATAGAGTTAACAAAACCAAGAGGCCAAATCCTTCTTTGATTTTTTTTTCGGATGATACATCTGTTGCTATAACATGTAAATAGAAAAATAAAAAAAGAATGGCAAAGGTTCTAAGCAAAATAGTAAAGATGTCATAGTCTGCTATATACTTCTCATCCTTCAATTTTATTTTAAAAAGATCTTTTCCATCAATACTGTGTACATGAAAAGCAGTACTGTCCGAACTGATAGCATACTGGTCATCGAGAGCGGGAAAGCCTTCAAAATCAGAGATCAGATATTTATTCTCTATAAAATAATCCCATTTTACCGGCAGTAGTGCAACAACAAAAAATGACTGCCCTTTTAAATGGATCGTTTTTTTTATAAGTTCAAAACTACCATTTTGATGTTTTAAAAAATAGTTTCCGTCTTTTCGCTGGATATCTTCCGGATCCGTATAATATTGATTACTGTTCCAGAATAAAAGAGAAGGGGTTTCAGAACTCGTATTCTCGTAAATAAATAAGCCAAATGATTCCTTTGCCAGTTTATTTTTGGCAGGATTGTTTTCTATGTCTTTCAGCAAAGAAGAAAGCAAACCCGTATCTGCAAGAATAAAGGCAACCCTTTCTTCCTTTTGATTGAGTTGCTGTTCTAATTTATTCTGAACCTGCTGAGGAGAAGAAATATAGTCCCGGTAATTGGACACGATAAAAGAAAGCGTGTACAGCCAAGCGGCGGTAATGATCAGATATCCATGCTTGTAAGCGGCAGATCGTATCGTTGTGGTCAAGTATTGATAGTTTGCTTTTTCACAGTATTCCAGATAGCATCCATTTCCTCTAAATTCATTTCGGTTAAATTTTTACCGCTCGCTGTTGCGATGGATTCCATTTGCTGAAAACGGCTGATAAATTTTTTATTGGTCTTTTCTAAAACCCCCTCTGCATCAACTTGCAAAAACCGTGCATAATTAATTAAACTGAACAGCACATCACCAAATTCTTCTTCAATATGTTCTTGATCTTTTTCAGATATGGCTTCCTGTAATTCATTCATCTCTTCTTCTACTTTTTTCCACACATCTTCTTTATTTTCCCATTCAAAGCCAACTTGCTTTGCTTTTTCCTGTATTCTGGTCGCTTTTACAACAGCCGGCAAAGAAGGCGGAACCCCACTTAACACACTTTTCTTTCCTTCTTTTATTTTAATTCTTTCCCAGTTTCTTTTCACATCTTCCTCATCGCTTACTTTTATATCTCCATAAATATGCGGATGTCGAATAATGAGTTTTTCGCTAATTCCGTTGATCACTTCCTCCAAGGTAAATTTCTCTTCTTCCACCCCAATCTTTGAATAGAATAAAATATGCAATAACAGATCGCCGAGTTCTTCCCGAATCCCTTTCCAGTCGTTATCAGATATGGCATCTGCAAGTTCATAGGTTTCTTCCAGCGTCATGGACCTGAGCGTATGAATGGTTTGTTTTTTATCCCATGGACATTTTTCGCGTAACTCATCCATGATCTTAACTAAACGAAGGAAACTATCTGCAGTCTTTTGCATAACTATCTAATTTGTTCTGATGCTGTGTTTAAAAAGAAGATCAATCCAATAAAAATAAAGATCAATAAAGTAATAAAGTTGAAAATGAAGTATTTGCTGATGGTTTTTATCCTGCTTTGCTTGTAAAAGTTGCGCATAGCCTTATATTGATAAAACTGAACAACAAAAAACATAAAGCCTGCCAAAAATTTAAAGAACCCGAGTCCTGTCAAAGTCCCTACATAACTTAAGCAATATGAAAATAACCAAAACATGTAGATCGCGATAAAGAGATGAATGATAAATATGGCATGGTCAATATATAAAAATTGTTTTCTTCTTATGTATAAAAGCCGCAACAGCATTGCGATCACCGGCAATAAAATGAACATCATTTTAGGGGCGCTGTGAATCAATTCATTAATCAATTTTTTGTAATAATCCTGGTCACCTGAACGAAGATTCTGATTGATGCCAACTACTCTTCTTTTATACATTTTTTTAAAATAGCCATCTCTCCTGTTTTCAGGCATTCCCGCCTGAAGAGAATCATATTCTTTCACGGTTTTAGCTTGAAGTCCGTTAATCTTATCATCCGGAATATTTTTCTTTTTCGCAATCTTTAAACTATCCAATACTTTTACCACACTGTCTTTTAATTTTTTGTCGTTACTGTCTTCCGTAGTATCCATATTTAGATGTAACAGGTTTGTTTGCTTATCCTGTTTATCGAACTTTATTAATTCTTTATCATTCAGATGTATAAAAGAAAAAAATATCAAAAAGAATATAGCAGAAGTAAAGACATACATCCTGATAGGATGTAGATAGGTTGCACGTCTCCCTTTCAAATATTCTGTTGACAGGAAGCCCGGTTTAAATAAAAGGTCTTTCAGTGTTACAAAAAACTTTCCGTCAAAATGTGTGATGTCTTCAACAAAATGGTTCACTAAATGCAAGAAACCTTCTTTAGGTTCAATGTTCTCCTGACCACAAACATGACAATAACGGCCGTAAATAGCAGCTTTGCAATTGAGACAGATTTTCTCTTTTCTTTCCTTATTGTGAGACACCTTGTTAACGTTTGACTAAAAATACGCAACTCCCCGATTGCAACAGCAGCTTTGTGGATTCTATTTTTTGAATGTTGATAACCTTGCCGTTACTTTTGACAAAATCTTTACTCATGAAGTTTTTATTCGTCATTAGCTCATTGGTTTCCAGCTCTTCAGTCTTCAGCCAGTATTACTATAATGATATCCTTGCCAATTACCAGAGTAACAAACAATATCAGCTGCTTGTATCCAATAAAATAAGGTCAGTTAAAGTATCCAGTTTTGATGCGGATAATAAGCCATCCGAAGGATTTTCATTAGCACAGAAATTCAGCTCCGATAATAAAAAATTAATTACAACTTCGGCTCTAGATTCAAATGCTGCGTCAATTCTCACTACTTCTTATGAAAACAATAGAGTGGCATCTACTTCAACCATTACAAAGGGAATTGAAACAAAAACAGAATATCTGTATGATGAAAATGAGCGATTACAAAAAATAAATTCAAGCAGTACAGACACATCCCTAAATAATCATGCCGCCGAATTGCATCTCTGGTTCTATAATGCAAAGAATCAGCCCGATTATATGCTGAAGATCAAAAATTCAAATGATACTACCCGAATTGAATTTATCAACGATGAACATGGCAATTTAGTGGAAGAGCATTGGAAGAAAAAAAGCCTTTCACTCGAAACATATTATTACTACTACAATGCTGATAATTTACTGACGGATATTGTTCGCTTCAATAAAAGGGTTCAAAAACTGCTGCCCGATTTTCTTTTTGAATATGACGATCAGGGCAGGGTCATACAAATGAAACAGGTACCAGCAGGAAACAGCAATTATCTTATCTGGAAATATATTTATAATGCAAAAGGTTTAAAACAAGAAGAGATCTGTCTGGATAAACAAAAGCAGTTAGTGGGGAGAATTGAATACAACTACCAATAGTTATACACGTTGAGACCTAAAAGAAATAATAATTAATTTTATCCAATAACTTAGGCTAAATTATAAACAGCATAATGCAGCTACTGATCGAATTTAAAGATTGAGAGTGAATGCTGTTATAATATGATAAATTTATGAGGAAATTTCTTTTTCTTATTTGTTTGTGTTTATCATTCATCATAAGTAACAACACTTATGCTACATTATATGATTTACATGAAGTATCCGACTCAAGGAATCCAAAAAACAACCAAGAGCCTGAGACAGTTGTTGTGAACATTATCCCGCACCAAAAAAACGGGTTGTTCGATGCCAAACATCCGGTAAAATATAATGTAGAGGTTTTCAATAATTATCGAACAGAGCAGGATGGAAAAATTTCTGTTGAAGTAAGAAATATCACCGGTAGTATCGTAGGGATCAGTGAGGTTGATTTTAAAGTAAAGGCCAACAACAAAAAAATGATTGAGTGGAAAATACCCGTTGAAAACCCCGGGTTTTATGATATCATCGTCAAAGTAAACCTTACAGAATACGATGATACTATCCGAAACGTTTTTGGGTATAAACCTTTTGAAATAGCAACTCCCATTCATAAACCTGCGGATTTTGATGTATTCTGGCAAAAAGCGAAAGACGATCTGCATGCAGTCAATCCTGAATATAGGATCACCCCTGATGACATTCTTTCCACACCTACACACCAAGTTTATCTCGTGGAAATGAATTCCTTAGATAATGTAAAAATTTATGGATGGCTTACTATACCCCGGGCAAAGGGGAAGTATCCTGTTTTGTACGGTTTGGGAGGATACAAAGTAGAAATGAAGCCTTTGTTCTTTGATGACTTTGCACACTTCACCATTAATGTTCGAGGCATAGGAGAAAGCAATCATGTAATCAATCCCGATAATCAGGAAATACTGACGCTGCATCTGGAAGACAAAAACAAATATGTATATCGGGGCATTTATATGGATTGTGTTCGTGGCATGGATTTTCTTCTTGCGAATGAAAAAATGGGATTGGATATTTCACGAATCGGATTATTTGGTGGAAGCCAGGGAGGAACTTTGACCTGGATCGTAGCCGGACTTACCCAAAAAACGATCTTTTGTGTGCTAGACAATCCAACCTTTTGTGATTTTCATACAAACTTTGATATCTGTGTAAACAGACAACAGCCAGAAGCAGGATTCATTATTAAATTCTTAAAGGAATTTTTGAAAAGGAACGGCAACATTTCCAAAGAGAAAATGTTGACCACTCTTTCTTATTTTGAAGCACAGAATTTTATATCAGAAGTTAAATGTCCTTCCTTGGTGGGTATTGGTTTATTGGATCTGATGGCACCTCCAACTTGTACACTGAGTACATATAACAGAATAAGCAATGAATTAAAGAAAAAGAGTGAGCTGTTTTCATTTCCTGATATGGCCCATGAGGTTCCAATGGAGCATAATACTTTCAAGAGTACCTGGTTCTATGAAGGTGCCGTTAAAAAATTATCCAAGTAAAATGCTGAAAAGAATAGTCATAGGATGTTTCTTGTTTTTATTTTATAACCAATTACTGGCTGATTGGCCTATAGGTAAGAACAGAACTACGCTTATTCCTACCTATACCTATTTTCGTTCAGCCAAATATTTTGATTCGACCGGAAAAGTCATAGGCTTTGGTCCAGGTGATCATTTCACTTCCAATACATTCAGTCTGTATTTTGCACATGGCCTTTCCCGAAGATTGGATCTTATTGTCAATTTGCCCTATACCAGCGTTAGTTCCAGTTCAAATGGCGTAACTCAATCAAAAGCAGGGTTCGGGGATGCTCAGATCGGTTTTGCCTTACATTTTCCCCTAAAGGATCTAAAACAATTCATTACAACTAAGGCGATCTTTATTTTTCCTTTATACCAGAACCTGAAAGAACCTTATTTAGGTTTTGCCTCAAAGGGAATTCAATTAGCAGCAAATTATTCCTTCAATCCATTGCCGCATACGTATTTAATAACTGAAGCTTCCTATACCAGATACTTTGATGAAATAACCGGCCCTAATCAGTTTGGGTATAGCATTACCTGTGGAACCATGTTCCTCGATTATAATTATATTTCTGCCAACCTTTCTGGTGTGATTTCAAGCAGTAGTGATAAGGGCTTTAATACAAATCTTCTGGTAAACAAAGATTTTAGTTATGGCAAAATTTCACTTGCCTATGGAAGAAAAATATTTAGAAATATTACACCCTATATTCAGGGTTTCTATACCATTTATGGAAAGAATGCCGGTGTTGGTTATGGTGCAAGTTTATTCGCAATCATTAAACTGCCTTAATAAATCCATTCAAACAATATAGTTTTCAGAATATCTTGAAAACAAAAAAGTCCCGCAATTGCGAGACTTTTTTATTGGTGTGCCCCAGGCGGGACTTGAACCCGCACGGCCGTTGCTGACCACAGGATTTTAAGTCCTGCGTGTCTACCAGTTCCACCACCAGGGCATCCAAAAAAAATTCCATCATTGAAGATGGAAAGTTTTGGAGCGGAAGACCGGGCTCGAACCGGCCACCCCGACCTTGGCAAGGTCGTGCTCTACCAAATGAGCTACTTCCGCTTTTTATTTATAAGAACTTTAATTGGGAGTGCAAATTTAGCCATCTAAAGTTCACTACAAAATTTTTTTATGCTGTTCGCTTATTTATACTTGGGTGTGTATAAAGTATTATCTGGAACTTTTACATCGGGTTTGCCTGTATAACGGTGCTCATAAAGGTTATAACAGCCGCCGAAGATAAAAGCGATCACCACAAATACCTGTAAATAAAATAAGAATCTTGATGAATTTACCCAGTTTTTAGTAAAATCTTTTTCGTTTTCTATGACTTCTTGTGACATATTTAAAATTGAGTTCGTTGCAAAAATAAGGGAGCAAATGAAATTATGCGTGCTTCTTTTCAACAATTTCCCGGAAGAATCGCTTATTCCGGATAAAATGTTGCCACACAATGGCTCCTTTATACACTCCGCTTAGTGAAATCATGGGCTTTTTCTCTAAAGAAGGCTGCTTTTTCCCAAAGATCCCCCATCCCACTACTGCCCAATGTGCTTTCACTATAGCTTTAAAAAAGTCAACATCTCCCGTTAATAAGCCTTTCCAGGCAGAAATAGCATCTAATAAAAACCGAAATGGTAATTTCCAGCATTTTTCTGATAAAGGAAGATTTTTGCATAACATCGTCAGGTTATTCCTGAAATTCAGAAATACTTTTCGTCCGCCTCGTGGTAATGTACCTGCGCCCACATGATAAACTACACTCTTTGGACAAACAAATATTTTATATCCCGCCAACTGCATTCTCCAGCAAAGATCTATCTCTTCCTGATGGGCAAAAAAGCTTGCATCAAATCCATTCAATGCATGAAAGACTTTGCTACGAACAAACATGGCAGCGCCAGTTGCCCAAAATACTTCTTCGATTGTGTCATATTGATGTTCTTCTTTTTCCAGCACATCAAATATCCTCCCTCTAGAAAATGGGTAACCCAAACTGTCGATCCACCCGCCACTTGCGCCGGCATATTCAAATAAGTGGGGTTGATGATAGGATAATAATTTAGGCTGACAGGCAGCTATCTTTTCATTAGACTGCATCAGATCAATGATCGGTTCTATCCAGTTCGCAGTTACTTCTACATCGCTGTTCAGTAAAACATAATATTCTGCCAGCACATGCTGCAATGCCCAATTATATCCGCCGGCAAAACCATCATTCTGTGTATTTAAGATAATTTCAACTGAAGGAAAATGAATCCTTACAAATTCAACAGAATCATCAACAGAAGCATTATCAGCCAGCACTATCTTCTTATTGGAATAGGTTGATGCGATCACCGAAGGAAGAAATCTTTCGAGATAATTTCTCCCATTAAAATTGAGAATAACTATGGCTACCGATGCTTGCATCAATAATTCTATTTATTTGCGAAAATAAGCTTACAAATTATAAGAATTCTTATTTCTTTGTTAACAGCAGTTTTCGCCAAAGAAGTCTTTAGAAAATGGAATCAGTTGTTAAAATACCCAATTCAGGGTTCACTATTTTATGACATCATTCCGAATAATAAAGTTTACTAAAAAAATATAAGGATCGCGGATTAACTTTAATCGTGTTAATTTAAATACTTACGCTAATATTTTCCATATGAAAAGAAATTTATTTCTCATTCTTGCAGCAAGTTTATTTCTACTGAGTTTCCGCCAACAGGATGATGATGCTGCTGCCATTAAAAAATTATTGGAAAAAGAGGCTGCTACCTGGAGATCAGGTGATATTGCTGAACATGCAGCATGCTGGCATATTCAATCGTATAGCAGGATACTTGTTTCAACTGCAGAAGGCACTACGTTTGACGTTCCTCCCGAAAATATGGTCAAATCATCCAATTCAATGGGCAATGGCGGTTTTGCAGTGATGAGCAATTACAAAGTAAGCATTCATGGAAATGATGCATGGGTAAGTCATGATGAAGAATCAACTGCAAAAGATGGTAAGAAGACTTATTCTTACGAGATCAGGATATTGGAGAAAATAAATAAAGAATGGAAATTAGTAGGGCAATCTATTCATATCTATCATCCTAAATAAACCTGAATACTCTTTTACTATTTTGTATTCCATCACGATACTGTAATGCTTACATACAACAAAATATTCTGTACTTTCAATCTTCATTCTGCATTATGAAAAACTTATCAGTCAGTTACATCATTTTATTTTTTTTAAGCTTCTCTTTTATGAGCCATGCACAAACGACTATTCCATTATACGATGGCATCATACCCAACAATAAACCAACAACAAAGCCTGAAACAAATATGGGCAATGGAAGGATCGCAGGTGTAACGACACCAACACTAACCGTTTATTTGCCCGAGAAAAAAGATTCATTCTTAACCGCTGTGATCATTTGTCCGGGTGGTGGTTATGCAAGACTGGCAACAGAACATGAAGGACATGAAGTAGCAAAAACATTTAACGCTAAAGGTGTTGCTGCATTTGTTTTGAAATACAGGATACCTGCCGACAGCAGCATGAACAATAAAGAAATTGTTCCGTTGCAGGATGCCGAAAGAGCGATACAATTAGTGCGTGAAAAAGCAAAAGAATGGAATATCGATCCCAATAAGATTGGTATCATGGGATTTTCTGCAGGCGGCCATTTGGCTTCAACATTGGGAACACATTTTAATATGGTGGTGATCGATAATCCAAAAAATATTGATCTGCGTCCCGACTTTATGATATTGGGTTATCCGGTGATCAGTTTTGCCGACAGCCTTGCCCATATGGGCTCTCGTGAGAATCTAATTGGCAAGAATGCAAGTGCCGAAAAAATAAAACTATTCTCGAATGAACTTCAGATAACAGCTCAAACACCACCAACATTCTTAGTTCATGCTGCAGATGACAAAACAGTAAAAGTGGAGAATACGATCTTATTTTTCGAAGCTTTACAAAAGAATAAAGTGCCTTCCGAAATGCATATTTATGAAAAAGGTGGACATGGTTTTGGTTTGCACAATCCAACCACAAAATCAGATTGGTTTGATACTGCCATCAACTGGATGGTGAGTAACAAGTTGATGAAGGGTGACGCCATTAAATAGTACTAACATTAACTACATTATTACAAAAGTTAAAGCCATTCAAAAATTGAATGGCTTTAACTTATAACTTAATACTTACAACTTATCAATTTCTTCTACGCATACAATTCTTCCCTCAACACATGAATACGGTCATCTTCCATATATTCATCGAATGTGGTTAATCGGTCAATGATCCCCTTTGGTGTTAATTCTATCACACGGTTGGCAACAGTTTGCATGAAAGTATGATCGTGGGATGTTAATAAAACAATACCAGGGAATGTCTGACAACCTTCATTGAAACTTTGAATACTTTCCAGATCCAGGTGATTGGTAGGCTGATCCAATAATATCAAGTTGGGATTTTGAAGCATCATACGGCTGATCATACAACGTACTTTTTCACCACCGCTTAACACGTTTGTCTTCTTCATGATATCATCACCACTAAACAACATCTTTCCTAAAAACCCACGGATGAATGGCTCATCTGCATCGGTAACATGTGCCGGAACAAACTGACGTAACCAGTCCATCAAACTCAATCCTTCAGTAAAGAATTCATTATTCTCAACAGGCAGGTAAGCTTTTGTAATAGTAGTACCCCATTCAAATTTACCTTTATCCGCCTGCATATTGCCGCTGATAATCTCAAAGAAATTAGTCACCGCCAAAGGATCACGGCTCAGTAAAGCGATCTTCTCTCCCTTGTTGATACTGAAAGAAACATTATCGAACAATTTTCTGCCGTCGATGCTCTTGGTCAGTTTTTCAACATTCAAGATCTGATTACCCACTTCACGCAATGGTTGAAAAATAATACCCGGGTATTTCCTGTTACTCGGTTCAATATCTTCAATGGTTAATTTTTCCAATGCTTTTTTTCGCGAAGTGGCCTGTTTACTCTTTGATGCATTGGCCGAGAACCGTGCAATGAAATCTAATAAAGCAGCTCTCTTATCTTCGGTCTTTTTATTCTTGTCATTGATCTGGCGACTCATCAACTGGGATGATTCGTACCAGAAAGTATAGTTACCGGTGAATGCTTTGATCTTTGCACGGTCCACATCAGCCACATGGGTACAGATGGTATCCAAGAAGTGACGATCGTGACTAACCACCAACACAATATTTTCGTAATCAGCCAGGAAGTTTTCCAGCCAGCCGATGGTCTCAATATCCAATCCGTTGGTAGGCTCATCCAATAATAGAATATCAGGATTACCAAATAATGCCTGCGCCAACAATACACGCACTTTAAAATTGCTGGGGATCTCTTTCATCAGGCTTTGCTGCATACTTTCCTTTACACCCAGACTGCTTAATAAGGTTCCTGCATTACTTTCTGCTTCATATCCGCCCATTTCACCAAATTCTGCTTCTAGATGTCCGGCTTTCATTCCGTCTTCTTCCGTAAAGTCTTCTTTGGCATAAATGGCTTCACGCTCATGCATCACATCCCACATTTTCTTATGACCCATCAATACTGTATTCAATACCGTACATTCATCAAATTCAAATTGATTCTGTTTCAACACGGCCATGCGTTCGCCGGGAGTGATCTCAACGGTTCCTTTATTCGGTTCTATCTCACCACTTAAAATTTTTAAGAAAGTAGATTTACCAGCTCCATTGGCGCCGATCACGCCATAACAATTGCCCTTGATGAAATTGATATTCACTTCATCAAACAATACCCGCTTGCCATACGCAAGGGTAATATTTCTTGCACTGATCATTGTACGATACCTGATTTTTATTAAGCCGCAAAAGTAAGGGTTAGAAATGTTTTTCCCTTCATGATGTTTATATTACTGAAAAGGCTGTCCAAAACGGGCAAAAAGATATGTTTAGTAGGTTTCCTATGTCAACTTGGCGCTTAAGCCTTATATAAGCCTAACATAAGCCTAGTATAAGCCTAGTGTAAGTCATATAAAAGCCTCATATAATTCTGTAAAAACAGTGCTCAAATTCTCCATTTTGTCAGGTTTTGACATAAACCCTTTTAAAAAGCTGTTTTTGAGCTATTTGTTACATGACCTCAACAAAAAAGAGCAGCCTTCTTTCAAAAGCTGCTCTTCGTTCTGAGATCTTTTTATTTTACAGATCGCCTATTTTATTTCCATCCACATCCAATTCTACGATATCATATCCCAATCTCTTTAGACCGGGCAGGATCAGTTGCTTATCTCCTACCAATAAAATATTCATCTTGTTAACGTCTACATACCTTTTGGCGATGCCATCAATATCTTTCTTGCTGATATTTTTTAAGATCGTGTTTTGCTGTGTTACAAAGTCAGCCGGCAGATTATAGGTTAATATTCTTCCTATGAATGCTGCTTTCTGAATTCCTGTTTCGTAATTACGTGCATCACTTTGTCCGATAGAGCTTTTTGTGAATGCCATCTCTTCATTGGTTGTTCCGGTAGCTACATATGTTTTTAATTCTTTCATCACTTCATACAAAGCACTATCCGTTGCACCTGCTTTAATACCGCTGCTGAAAGTAAATGCGCCTGTATATTTATTTCCGGAGAAACCACTTCTTGCGCCATATGTCCATCCTTTGTCTTCACGCAAATTCATATTCAAGCGACTATTAAATGCACCGCCTAAAGCATAATTGGTGATGCCTGCTTTATAGAATTCACCTGTTGCATCGTATTTCAATCCGGTAACGGCACCCACACGAAATTCTGTTTGCGCGGCTTTGGGAATATTCACTAAATAGATCCTTGTCTTTTCAATGGCAGGTGCTGCTGCAGGTGCCGGCAGACTGAAAGATCTATTCGGCAATTTATTCAAAAAAGCAAGTTTTGGAACTATCTCTGATTGTTTAATATCACCTACTACTATTACTTTTCCTTCTTCAGCAGTGATATAATTATCATAATAATTCTGAATGTCGGCAAATGCAATATTACCAATGGTTTCCACTGTTCCGCCTGTTGGAACACCCAGGATATTATTGCTGCCGTAACTCAGTCTTTCATATACATTGGTAGCAACTCCTGCAGGCTGATTCTTGTTGTTTTGTAAACGCTGGATCAGCTGACGTTTTGTTCTGGTGAATACATCTTCCTTGAACACCGGATTCAACATTCTTTCTTCCAACAATGCAATTGTTTTATCAACATTCTTCTTTAAGGTTTGAATAGTGAACACGATGCCGTCTTCTGCATCATTCACACTAACACTGCTTCCCAGTTTTTCCAGTTCATTAGAAAATTGTTCGCTTGTATAATTCTTAGTGTCCTCATTCATCAGTGTGGCAAACAGATTCACCCATCCTGCTTTTGATAAATTATTTGCTTCCAATAACCAACCGCCTTTTAAAGTAACAGTGATCGTTACTGTTGGGATCTCGGTATTTTCTGTACCGATCAGTTTTATTTTATTGGGAAGTGTACTGGTATAGAATGCAGGAACTTTTACTACAGGATTAGCTCCGGTACCGGGAACTTTTGACCGGTCGAAATTATCTTTTGCTTTTACATATTTCAAAGCACCATAACCATAATTGGGTGCAGTGTAATGAGATTGATCCACCACATAATTATCGGCAGCGGCTTTTAAATTTTCGCCAGCCTTTGTTAATACACTAACAATAACATGGTGTTTGTCTTTTACATATTTGTTGTACACACGCATCACATCTTCCTTCGATAAGTTTTGATACATCTTCAACAGTTTACCGGTCATGTTCGGTGTACCTGCAAATGTTTGAAATGCTGCTAACTGACTTACTTTACCCGAAACACTTGCCAGACCATTAATGGTTCTGCTTTCATAAGTGCTTTTAAATTTCTGAATGTCTTCATCAGTCACACCACGCTTTTCAAATTCTGCAAAAGCCTGCTGAACCAATTGCTGCATTTCTCCCAGTGTTTTACCGGGATAAGGAGTAACTGAAACAGAGAATTCACCAGCCAATTCGCTTAACTGACTGCTGGCACTTGCTTGCAGCGCTTTCTGATCTTTGATGAGGAATTGATAGAATACAGAACTGCGGTTTCCACCACCTCCGCCGCCTCTTCCACCACCACCACGGCCACCGCCTCCACCACCGCCGCCTAATACCTGTGATAAGCAAGCCAATGCTGCCATATCATCATTGTATTCAGGAACGGTTGGATATACTAATCTTAATTGTGCTGCTCTTGCATAGTTATCGGTATAACTCACATATCGGTCCTGGTCTAAAACAACAGGTGCTAATTTTACAGGTTGCACATCCGGACAACGAGGAATAGAACCAAAATACTTCTCAGCCAGTTTAATGATGTCGGCTGTATGCACATCACCGCCAACAGTTAATGTGGCATTATTAGGACCATACCAACGCATAAAGAAATTCTTCAGATCATTCACACTTACTTTATTCAATTCCTCAATGTATCCGATCGTTAACCATGAATAAGGATGACCATAAGGATATAAATTCTTGGCGGTCACTTCACTCACCAACCCATAAGGTTGGTTATCGTAATTCTGTCCGCGTTCATTCTTAACAGTGGCACGTTGTACTTCAAATTTTTGCTGTGTTACAGCGTCCAATAAAAAGCCCATACGGTCGGCTTCCAGCCAGAGCATTTTCTCCACCTGATTACTAGGAACAGTTTCATAATAATTGGTCCTGTCGCGATTGGTAGAACCATTTAATGTACCACCTGCTTCAGTCACTAATTTAAAATGCTGCTGATTGGTCACATGATCACTTCCTTCAAACATCATGTGTTCGAAGAAATGAGCAAAACCGCTTTTGCCGATCTCTTCTCTGGATGAACCAACATGATAAGTAACATCAACATGTACGATGGGATCGCTATGATCTTCATGTACCACCACCGTTAAACCATTGGATAAAATATATTTTTCGTAAGGGATCACGATCTCATCCCCTTTTTTTGTGATCTTTTCTACCAGCTTTGTTTGAGCGAAACTGCTAAGCTGTAAAAAGAATGCAGCGATAAACAATAAGAAGATTCTTTGTTTCATGAGTTTTGGTTTTTTGAGAAGTTGAAAGGTAGCAGCTATTAGAGTAGTTGCAAAACCATTCGGGCATAAGGATTCACTGAACACCGAATAACAAATATGATTCACCGAAAACTGATTATGTATACCATAATATCGCCCCACAGGGAAGTTGCATTAAGTTAAGGATTACAATTCTGCGTAATAAATTTCTGTTTTGCAGAAAAGCACAATGAAAATGATAGTTTAGCCACAAAGGCGCTAAGTCACAAAGTTTTAAAAAGCTTCGCTCTTTCTTTGTGTCTTATAGACTTAGAGGCATATAAAAAATCATTTGTTTAC
>CAIKTE010000036.1 GCA_903830285.1 uncultured Chitinophagaceae bacterium
ATATTATTTTCAATATCGCCATTAGCCGCCGGACCGGTGTGGTTGCCCTGATTATCATAAATATTCATATCCACCGGGCAATGATATTCAATGACTTTTCCGGAAATTCCGCAAATACTCTCGTCTGTTTTAAAATTTTGCGACTGCGCGAACGGATAATCCGCTTCTTGGTTATTCAAAACAAGGTAGACAAAATCTTTAACTTCTTGAGCACCAGGAACTTGCAAATGATCTTTTCCGGAAAGAAAATATTTTAGTTCATCATCGCTTAAATTCTTTATTAATGGACGATGATCTTTTTCCGGTTTTAATCTTTCCGCCAACACATCAACAGTTTCATCTATCCAGATCGTTGTACCATTTTTATTCATCCATTGCATATTCTCATGAAAGCATGGCGTTCCGCCGCCTGTAGCCAATACAAATATTTTCTTCTCCCCAAACCAACGTAATACTTTTGCTTCTGCCTTCCTGAAATATTCTTCCCCATCTTCTGCAAAAACCTCTGCAATGGACTTCTCTTCACTTGATTCAATTAAAAAATCAAGATCATATCCACCACATTTCAATTTCTTGGAGAGTTCTTTACACCAATGGCTTTTACCGGAACCCATCATACCAATTAAAAACAATTTACTCCCCACCCCTAAAGGGGAGTTTTGAAGTTCAGAAGCTTTTGCAATTTTCTTAGACATAATAATTCCCCTTCAGGGGTTAGGGGTTACTTAAACGCATTTATCCCGGTAATATCCATTCCTGTTATCAGTAAATGTATATCATGTGTTCCTTCATAAGTGATCACACTTTCCAGATTCATCATATGGCGCATGATACTGTATTCGCCAGTAATGCCCATGCCACCCAACATCTGGCGTGCATCACGAGCAATATTGGTTGCTATTTCACAACTATTCCTTTTTGCCATACTTACCTGTTGTGCTGTTGCTCTTCCTTCAGTCATCAACACACCCAAACGCCAAACCATCAATTGTGCTTTGGTGATCTCAGTGATCATCTCTGCCAGCTTTTTTTGCTGCAACTGAAATCCAGCAATTGGTTTGTCAAACTGAATTCGCTCTTTCGCATAACGTAATGCGGTATCATAACAATCCATTGCTGCACCAATTGCACCCCAGGCAATACCATAACGTGCTTTGGTCAAACAACTGAGCGGACCTTTCAGTCCCTTCACATTCGGTAAAATATTTTCTTTGGGAACTTTTACATTATCAAAAACCAATTCACCTGTTGCACTTGCCCGCAAACTCCATTTACCATGTGTGGTTGGCGTAGAATATCCTTCCATGCCTCTTTCAACGATCAATCCCAGTACTTCTCCCTCTTCATTCTTTGCCCAAACAACAGCAATATCTGCAAAAGGTGCATTGCTGATCCACATCTTCGCACCATTTAAAATAACATGATCTCCTGCATCTTTTATTTTTGTGATCATACTCGATGGATCACTACCATAATTCGGTTCCGTTAATCCAAAACATCCCAGCCATTCACCACTTGCTAACTTTGGTAAGTATTTATTTCGTTGTTCTTCGTTTCCATAAGCATAGATCGGAAACATGACCAGACTACCCTGTACACTTGCTGTTGACCGAACACCGCTATCGCCCCGTTCCAGTTCCTGCATCATCAACCCATAACTGATATAATCCAATCCACCTCCGCCGTATTGTTCAGGAACGGTAGGTCCAAAACATCCCAGATCACCCAGTTGTTTCACTATTTGTACCGGAAATTCTGCACGTTGTGCATAGTCTTCAATGATGGGAGAAATTTCTTTCTTTACATAATCTCTCACAGCATCACGAATCATCTTATGTTCTTCTGTCAATAAATCATCCAGTAAGAAATAATCGGGTGATTGAAACAGATCAGTTCTGGCAGCCATTTTATTTAGGATTTGATTTGTATGATCGAACCTTATTAACAGGAACAAAATTAGCAGGATGGCTTCATCCCTCATGCATTTATCGTATTTTTATTTATACCAAATCTCTGCTGTATGAAAAGATTGCTTCTGCTTATTCTTTTTGTAATTCCATTTTGCGGTATTACCCAAACAAATCATCCTGTAAAAACATCAAAGTCCGAACCTAAAGTGAAACAATTTTGGTTTGTTTTGCTCACCAAAGGGAAAAACAGAAACCAGGATTCAGCAACCGTATTATCCATCAATAATGGGCACCGTGACAATATCACCCGTTTATATAAAGAAGGCATCATAAAAGTGGCCGGGCCCTTTGCTGAAGAGGATAACTGGATGGGCATTTTTATTTTGGATTGCCCCACTAAACAGGAAGCAGAAAAATATCTCCAAACCGATCCTGCCGTTATAAGCGGAAGACTGGCTTATGAGATCCGCCCCTGGTACACCACTCCTGTTGGAAGTTTCAATTCCGTTAAACATAAAAAACAATAACCCATTTTGCAAACAACCAATTCACGTTCAGTCTTTAAAACCATTTTGACCAATCTTACATTTTATGTATTGATCGCTATCAGCATTGGAGTATGGCTGGGTTATAATTATCCGGCTACTGCAGTTAAGATGGAGATCGTTGGTAAAACATTTGTAGACATCATTAAACTCTTTATCAATCCCATTATTTTCTTAACCATCGTGCTCGGTATCAGTAGTATAGGTGATCTGAAAAAAGTGGGAAGGATCGGCATTAAGTCATTGGTCTATTTTGAACTGGTTACAACAGTAGCTCTAGGTATAGGTATACTGGTAGCCTTAATTGTTCAGCCCGGAAAGATCGATAAAACAGGATTAGTTATTCAGGATGCTTCCAAATTCACTAAACAGGCAGGCACCGCTTTTGACTGGATCAAATTCTTTCAGTCCAATCTTACTTTACAGGTTTTGGTTGCATCGATCATCATTGGCATCATTTTAAATTATTCGAAACATCGGTTGACTGCCATTCATTTTCTCGGTAAAATATCGCATTATGTTTTTACCGGATTAAGATATGTGATGTACTTAGCACCGTTGGGAGCTTTTGGCGGCATGGCTTACACTATTGGCAAGTTTGGCTTAAAAACACTGATCCCATTG
>CAIKTE010000037.1 GCA_903830285.1 uncultured Chitinophagaceae bacterium
ATACCGCATTCATTTTTTCAGGTTGTAAAGGATTTGTGATCTCCCAAACTTCTGTTGAAGCAGTTGTATTATTAATACTGAATGATGCGATATTATTATTTGCAACTGATGACCAGTCACGAAAGAATACTTGGCTCTGATTATTCATCGCCAATGTTTTTCTTCCATACATTTCAAACCAATCCAACCAACCCTGTGCGCCGCTAACGCCTGCATTAAAACTGAACTGTACTATTAAGGGAGACTGTGTTGCTGAAAAATTATTTTGCTGCCCAACAACATTGGCATAAGGATCTAAAAAATATCCTGAAACGGCAGGAATACTGACTGTTTGAACTGATTGATTGTTGACCGTAACCGCAAAACTGCTGGCAGCGCCAACACTGCGCCCCGCAAGACTTGTTGACAATACAAGTGGTTGTGCAGTGATCAATCCTGTAAAGTCAATTGTAAAAGAACGATTGTTTGTATTTCCATTGATGCTGCTGAATTCTTCACCAAACCATTGTTTACCGCTGTTCAATAAATTGATGAGGTCGTTCTCATAAAAATATCTTTCATTGAATGAACTGACCGAAATATTTGCAGCAGCACTAACTGTTTTTGTCTGAATCCTTTTTCCCGTTCCCCCAACAGAAATAAAATAATAACTCGTATCGCTATAGAGATTTTTCTGATGAGAAAACCGTTGATTGATACTGTCCTTCACCCAATGATTGGGACCCGCTGCATAAAACAATAAATAATCGTTACCATTTAAGATCCCATCACCACCGTCAATTACTTCTATGGCATTTTCAAAAAGATCATCTTGTCTGGCTGTTGCATTATTTTCATCCAGCATTCCTCCCCCGTTTCCAAACAAACGGATCGAAGCAGAAGGAAGATTGGCTGTATTGATACCCAGACTATTTAAAAAGGGAATATCGATCTTATAAATACCCTCCTGTTTTACACCGATCTTGAACCAACTGCCCGTTGAAAGGACTGAGTTGGCGGCATAATTACGCTGACCATTTGCAGCAAGAGCAAAAGCAATAAAGATGACCGCAATAAAACTGTATTTGTGACGTTTCATTAATTTTAACGCTCAAAAATATTTGCAAATAGGCAACGGAAATTTAAAAAACAGAATCTCAGGTTTAAATACTCGTTAAAATTAGGTTTTTACTAACACCAATAATGGCAGTTCAATTGAAGTATTTATCAAAATCCACTATATTCGCAAGGCACAAATAATTCTACCCTCAAATTTTTATTGTTTAAGTATTTAAATTACAACTATGCAAGCTTTTACAGGTGTAAGAAATTGTGTTTTGTTACTAGCTACGGTTGGTGCAATGACTTCCTGCAATTTTATGAAGAAAAAGCCGGAAAGATCCGCTACAACGGGCTGGAATTACAACGATAAGACACAAGGCAATTTCAGTGTTGCTAAACCGCATGATATTAAAACAGCTCCGGGTTTAGTATTTGTACAGGGTGGAACATTTACCATGGGCGCCACACAGGAAGACGTGATGGCTGATTGGAATAATATCCCTAAACGTGTAACAGTCAATTCCTTTTTTATCGACCGTACCGAGATCAGCAATGTTGCGTATCGTGAATATCTCTACTGGCTGAATAATGTTTTCAGCGATCCTCAATACGAAAAAGTAATAGACGGCGCTAAACCGGATACGCTGGTTTGGAGAAGCGAACTGGCTTATAACGAACCTTATGTGGAATATTATTTCCGCCATCCTTCTTATAATTATTATCCTTTAGTTGGTGTTACCTGGAAACAGGCCAGCGATTATTGTATCTGGAGAACGGATCGTGTGAATGAAATGGAACTGATCGGTCGTCAATACATCAACAAAAACAATATCAAAACCGAATTGAACGGCGGTGGACAGGAAAACTTTAAGACCAAGTCTTATTTAATGGGTGAATACCAGGTTCAGCCGGGTAGACTTGCTACCAATAAGGCAAATCCATTAAGAGATGCTCAGGGCAGACCTAGAACGACAGTACGATTTGACGATGGTATCCTGTATGGTGATTATCGTTTA
>CAIKTE010000038.1 GCA_903830285.1 uncultured Chitinophagaceae bacterium
TCCTTTCCAATTAAAGCTTTAACAAAAAAATCCCGAAGTTTCTTTCGGGATTTTTATTCGATCATATATTCGGTGCAAGATCATACTCTGCCCGCATTAACATTAATTTTTATTCAGAGAGAATTTATATTTTGTTACACTGTGGTACTTCTGTCCCGGCAATAAAATAGTACTGGGAAAATTAGGCTGATTAGGCGAATTGGGGAAATGCTGTGTTTCCAAACACAGCCCAGTATGCTGATTGATGGGTTTTCCGCTACTAGTTTTTAAACTGCCATCCAAAAAGTTACCGCTATAGAATTGTAAACCCGGTTCGGTAGTAAAGACTTCCAATTTTCTTCCGGATACTGAATCTGTTACCGCTGCAACTAATTGTAATGAACTGTCTTTTCTGTTCAAAACCCAATTGTGATCGTAACCGCCCTTCACACTATCGATCCTTGCTCCTATTTTTGTTGCTGTTGTAAAATCGAAAGGACTGGATTTAACAGACTTAATTTCCCCTGTTGGGATCAAGCCACTATCAACAGGTGTATATTGATCTGCATCGATCCATAAACTATGATTCAAAATGCTATTGGAAGGATCACCGGTTAAATTATAATAATTATGCTGTGTTAAGTTTACCGGCGTGGCTTTATCTGTTTCTGCATTGTATTCGATTTTCAATTCGTCATTTTCTGTTAATGTGTACTGCACAGTTACTTTCAGATTTCCGGGATAACCTTCTTCACCATCTTTACTTATATAAGTCAATATTAAAGAAGGAACTGAATCAGAGACAACTACTGCATCCCATACCACTTTATCGAATCCTTTCAAACCACCATGTAAATGATTTTTGCCATTATTGGTGGCCAACTGATATTGTTTTTTATCCAATACAAATTTTCCATTCGCAATACGGTTTCCATAACGGCCTATCAATGCACCGAAATAAGGAGGAGGTGCCATATAACCGCTTAGGCTGTCAAAGCCCAACAGGATGTTTGCTTTGTTTCCATTCTTATCAGGAACGATCCAGGCTGTAACAGTTCCACCATAATTGCTGATCTTAACTTCTATCCCATTCTTATTGGTGAGTGTGTACAGATCAACCTGCTTATTATCCTTTTGCCCCCACAAAGCTTTCTTGATACCGGGTTGCACTTCCTTACTATTTTTTTCTGAACCACAGGCCGTAAAAACCATTGCTGCAATTGCTAAATAGACAAGCTTTCTCATTGTATTATTTTTAATTTTTAGTTTGAAATTCAAGAACAAAACCTCCGTAAGGTTTCATTGTGATTATAGTTTTTTGTTTGGGATCAATGTTAACATTCCCAACTTCAAACATGGTATCTGTACTTGAATCTTTATAATAAGTTCCCTTGAGCTGCTTTGCGATGAATGACAGGTCCATTTCCAGATTTCTTTCCTGCTTTTCTCCGTTTATACCTGCAACATACCATTTGTTCCCCGCTCTTCTGGCAACAACATAATATTTGCCCGGAAATCCGTCAATGAATTTCACGGCATCCCAAACAGAAGGGATAGTTTTTAAGAATTCTTTTACGGGAGCATCCACATGCAGCATTCCTTCCGGACTTTCTGCATAATGCTGAATGCCCGATAAATAAATGATCGAAGTGGCTAATTCAAATGCAGCTGTGGTTACTCGATTAATCCTCGGGATCTTATACAAATTCATGGGTGTAAAATCCATCGGATCAAAAGCATTACGTGCAAATGCACTCATTACCGAATGTTCGGGTTCCTGATCAGCATCTTTTTGATTGAACGTGATATTCTCATAACCGAAAATTGCTTCTGTTGTCATTAAGTTCGGATAGGTTCTCTGCCAGCCTCTCGGCAATGTAGCTCCATGAAAATTAACCAGTAAATGATAGGTGGCTGCATCATCTAAAATATCCTGATAATAGTTGATAAAGGATTGCCCATCTCCACCAAAGAAATCAACTTTAATTCCTTTGATTCCCATTGATCGCAATTTCGAAAATTCCTTTACCCGGCTTTCATGCGTTAGTAATTTATCTTTCGGATGATATTGCACCGTATTCCAGTTTCCGGCAGAGTTATACCACAGCAATAAACCTACATTTTTTTGCTTTGCATAATTTGACAGTAACTGAACTGAATCATATCCGATCAACGTATCCCAGTTGGCATCGAGCAAACAATATTGCCAATGCATATCTGAAGCAAAATCAATATAATTTTTGGAAACCTTGTAAGTGGTGGAATCATCCTTCTTAATGATCCAGCTCCAGGAAGCTTTGCCGGGTTTTATGAAAGAAGGATCCATTTTTATTGCCGGAAAAGCAAGGTCTGTTCCTACTGTAGATTCTACGATCGTTTTTAAATTTCCAATGGCTATGATTCGCCAGGGCGATAACCAAGGCAATGATGACTGAGGATTCAAAACACCACCCGGAATGGTTTCCCCTTCCTGCGGAAATTCAACACTGTATTCATTGTCAGGAGATTGCTGTTGTAATGCAGTCCCGCAATAGGTTCTTCCCAATGCTGCTTCTGTCAATAGTACCCATACATTCTTATATTGAAACATGGCAGGATAGACCCATCCGTTCTTACTGGGCGATGCGGTTCCTGTTGGGATATCCATCATATAATGTGCTTCGTAAGATGGATTGGAATGCTGCCATCCGCTTTGCGCATCAGTTTTTAATTGCAGCCATGCTTTTGTGCCATCCTTGAAATGAAAACTCGTAGTTTCTTTTGTGATCTTTTTTATGTCAGTTGATCGTTCCGGAAATACATACCGAAAAGCAACAGCATCATTCGACACCTGAAAAACAATATTCATTTTTTTACCGGCTATTGTTTTTGTGCTGATCACTACCCTGCTGGCAGAATAATTGATATGGGTTTTTTTGGCAGTCAGCATTTCATAACTGTCATTGATCAAAACCGGGTCTGAAGCTTTTATAAAAATTAAGTTCTGTGAGAAATCTTCATCTGCTCTTACCACTCCTAATTTGGAATGGAAGAGTATATACTCATTGTTGTATTTAACATCATAACTTAATTTTTGCGGATTGCATTCAACTGTGATCTTTTTATCGGGACTAGATACAACTATATTTCTTTGGGCATAGGAAATGCCGGTCATTGCAAGAATTACAATTAACAAAGTCGCTTTATTCTTATACTTTTTCATTTGCAAGTGTCATTAACAATCACTTAATATTATCGCCCGCTGAAAACAGTCGAATGCGATTTATTTTAATTCAAGCACTACAACTGATAAAGCCGGTAATTCAACCAGCAGATCATTCCCTTCTTTCCTGGCATTTTTAAATACTGCAGATACAACAGTGTTTGGTTTTTCAAATGTGTTGATATCCGTAAATTTTGCTGATGTGATAATTTTACCTTCTACTGTTTTCCAGTTGATCCCCTCCAATGCAGTTTTGATATTAATCGTTTTTGTTGCATCCAGATTTACGAATGAAATATGCACAGCTCCTGTAGAATCCTGTGAAGCAGAAACATTCACCGCAGAAATTTTCACATCTCCGTTATTATAAGATGGACTGTTGATCTGAATAGGCAACAATTTTGCATCCTGATGTACTTTATACAGATCGAACACATAATAAGTAGGCGTTAACAGAATCTGATTCCCTTTTGTAAGGATCAATGATTGTAATACATTGATGGTTTGAGCCAGATTGGCCAATCTTACACGCTCTGCATGATTATTAAAAATATTCAATGTAGTTCCAGCGATCAGTGCATCTCTTAAACTGTTTTGCTGATACAAGAAAGCCGGATTAGTGCCGGGTTCTACATCAGTCCAAACACCCCATTCATCCACCACCAAAGAAACTTTTTTCTCAGGATCATATTTATCCATGATGGTAGAATGTTTGCTGATCATCTCATCCATTTTCAAACAATTTTTCATGGTATTGATGTACTCTTTTTCATCAAAAGCAGTGGCCGTTCCTTTATGAGCCCATGAACCGGTAGGTATAGTATAAAAATGCAACGAAAGCCCCCACATTCTTGAACCAATATTTTTCATGATCACATCCGTCCAGTTATAGTCTTCTGAATTGGGACCGGTTGCAATTTTTTTCAATCTCGCATTGGGATAATTTTTTGCAAAAGCCGCATAGCGTTTAAACTGATCGCTATAATATTCAGGTGTCATATTTCCACCGCAACCCCAGCTTTCATTTCCCACACCCCAGAATTTTACATTCCATGGTTTATCCGTTCCGTTTTCTTTACGTAAAGTTGTGAGCGGACTTAACCCGTCAAAATTTAAATACTCGATCCACTTACTCATTTCTTCCACCGTACCACTACCAACATTGCCTGTGATATAAGGTTCACAATTCAATAAGGAACAAAGTTCTAAAAACTCATGCGTACCAAAACTGTTGTCTTCTGTAACATTACCCCAATTGGTATTGATCATGGTTGGTCTTTGTTTGCGCGGACCAATGCCATCACGCCAATGGTATTCATCGGCAAAGCAACCGCCGGGCCAACGAAGATTAGGGATCTTGATCTTTTTCAATACTTCTACAATATCCAATCGGATCCGATCTTTTTTTGGAACATTCATACTATCGTTTACCCAAAAACCATCATAAATGCAACGGCCTAAATGCTCAGAGAAATGCCCGTAAATATGTTTGCTGATAATGGTTTTAGGATCATGCCCATTTACAATGAGCTTAACCTCTGATTGACTGTACATAGCTATCGACAAAACAATAAAGCATACAGAAACAAAAAATGATTTCATTTGAATTGATTATAAGTGTTTTGAAAATATATGATGCCTATGGATCAAATAATACCTGTTTACAATTGACAGATTCGGAGAGCGACAGAACCATTGCCAAACAAAGAAATGTTTATCCGCATTACAAAATAAAATCCTGATGCTTTTAAGAAGCAGGAATAAGGAATTTACATCTATAGATTGAGGTCTTGGCAAGCAGTTCGTTTATAAGTGTGAAAATAACACTTATTTTTAAATAGTACAATAATTTTGCCGACAATCCCATTAAAACAGTTTCTGGAATTTCTTAGGCAAGCAGTTATAAAAAGCAGATATATCTGGGCATTTCAGATCTTCAGTCATTCTGATGGTATAACTATCCAAACCGGATACCATCTCCCTCCTTTTTCCTTAGTTGATTATCCAATAAATCAGATTCTATCCGCAAATAACTCAGATATAAACCACCACTTATAATAGAGGCTTATAGGTAGCTTATATGAGGCTTATATATGGGTTATATGAGGCTTATTCCCGAATCAGGCAGCCATCAGGTATAAGGAAAACAGCTTGTTTTATACTGAAAAAACAGTCTGACTGTAAATGGCCATAGGGGAATTAAAAAAGGCAATCCAATAAAAGTTTGCCTTTTTGTAGTACCGCCTTGGGCAGCACAAAAAAGTGCTGCATTTTCAGTGGTGTTTAAATCGTTATTTACAATTTGACCTTTATTGCTTTCCCTGAATAAAGGGCGGATTTATCTATTTTAATTGTTGCATCAGTATTTGCCCCGTGCTCTTTGTTAACCAACACAATATTAAAAATATGTTTGCGAATCATTCCGGGATACTCTCCCTTTGTATCAGAAAAATTCAGTTCATGCAATTTATCATTCCATGAGAGTGTAATAATGGCATATTCGCCATTTTCATAATTGTAATTGTCATTCTCATCCTCATAATATTCAAATTGTGCATCGGCACCGGGATAAATTCTCAATTCAATACTATCAGAAGGCTTTTCCGTTGCATATTCCATCACAGGCCCCATAGGAATGATTGAACCCGCTCTAACGTACAATGGAATAATGTCTATTGCTGCAGATGCTGTAATAGTTTGTCCACCCTGATAGAGTTTACCTGTATAAAAGTCGTACCAATTAGCCGCTGACGGTAAATAAACAGTGCGGGTATTTTTTCCTACGGATGCATTCTTACCACTATACAATTGTTCGGTTACAGGGTTTACCAAAAACGCAGGCCCGAACATGTATTGATCGGGGATGTTTTTAATATTTGGATCAGTTCTGAAATCAAAAGCAAGTGAGCGTAAAATGCTGCTGTTATTTCTTGTTACCGCAGCCGACAATGAATAGATATAAGGCAGTAAACGATATCGAAGATCGTCGTATTTTAAAAGGATGGCTTTTGTTTTATCATCCCAATTTTTTGAGAACAAAGCCCTTTCTCCTTTTCCATGAATACGAAATATCGGACTGAAAGTTCCAAACTGAAACCAGCGGATAAACAGTTCTCTGTATTCGGGTTTAGACCAATCAGGAATGCCTTCGGGTGCAACTCTTGACATATAACCGCCAATATCAGAAGTCCAGTATGGAATACCTGAAACGCATGCGTTAATAGCCTGGGGTATCTGGTTTCTTAAAGAAGCAAAAGTTGTTGTGATATCGGATGACCATAGAGTTGCAGCATTGGCTTGTTCGCCTGCAAATGATTGACGGATCAAAAAGAATGCTCTTTTATTGGGTATATCCTTGCGCCAGTTTTGATATAATCCTTTACTATGTTCCAGTGAATAGGTATTAAAATAATCGATGCCTTTACCTACAGAAAAATCAGCTTTCCTTCGCTCATCCAGTAATGATCCATTATCAGGTTCACATTGATCCACCCACCATGCATCCCAACCATAACGCTTTACCAAACTGTCTCTTGCCTGCTGCCAATAAAGGGCTCTGGCTTTAGGATCATGTGCATCATAATAGGTATCAAATGTCTTAACAAAAAAATTATCCCAGGTAATACTTGTGAGTGCGCCTGCTTTTTTGAGTGCATCAAAATTGGCAGTATGTTCTCCAAACACAGGCCATATAGAGATCATGGCATGAAGATTTGCCTGATGCAATTCATCAACCATTGCTTTAGGATCAGGATATCGAATTGGATTCAACACATGTGAACCAATGGGTAATGGTTCCCAATAAAACCAATCCTGAACGATCACATCAACCGGAATATGATTATTGCGATAGTTGTTTTTTACTGATAAGACCTCGTCCTGTGATTTGTAACGATCCTGTGATTGAAATAATCCGAATGCCCATTTTGGAAACATAGGCGCTTTGCCGGTTGCAGTACGATACAGATCAATGATATGATCGAATTCGGGTCCGTAAAAAAAGTAATAATCAATTTCTTTACCGCTTTCAGAAACATATTTATACTGGGTATTATTTTCTCCAGCTCCATAAAATGCAGAAGCAGCATAATTATCCCAAAGCAAACCATAGCCTTTCGTGGAAAGTAAAACAGGGATCGCTCCTGTCAGGTATTTGATCAGCATATCCTGATCACGCCCTTTATAATTAATGGATAAAGAATCTTCAGGATGGCAACCGAGGCCGTATAAAGCTTCATCTGCAGGAGAATTGAAATTGCTGCTGCAGTTATAAGTATGGATGCCTGCAATGGTTGCAGCCTGCATGGATTTATTATGCAACTTAACTTCTGAAGTGATCAGTTTGCCATCATGATCTAAATAAGTAATGGCCTGCGTTGATTTATCTACCAGCAGTTTTAGCTTACTGGTAGTAATAACAATATTACCGTTGCCGTCCTCCATTTTAAAGAATACCTTTTCCTTCCACTGATTATTGATCACAAGAGAAGCTTTTTCTAAAAGTGCAGGAAGTATGGTATACCTCACTTCAATGATATCGGCACTGCATATTTTGATCTGCATCTGACCTTTATCCAGATAAAAGATAACACCTTTCGCATCTTGTTTATATGATCGGATCAATGCGTTAGCAGTAATAGAAACAGCCATGCAAATGAGCAGGATGGTCAATGTATGTACTTTACAGCTGAAGTTTATTCTGATTCCTGTTAGCATAATATTCCTTTATTTATTTACCCAATATTCATTAGAAGAAGAATACAAATTTCAACAAGCATTATTTCAACTCATCCAATACAGCATGATCCAATCCCTTCAGTTCATGGTTTCCTTTATTCAACAGATCCAATACCACGATCTCATTACTGCCAATATGCATCCATTCAACAGGCAGGTATAGAGTTTGCTGCGGACCAATGCTCCAGTATTTGCCTAGATTATGGCCATTTACCCAAACAATCCCTTTTCCGAAATTACTCATATCCAAATAAGTGTCGCCTGTTGTTTTTAATTCAAAACTTCCTTTCTGCAAAACAGGAATATCTTTTACAAGTTCATTCGTCTTGAATAGAACAGAAGCAATATCATTGAAAGGCAAACCATACATTTTCCAATCTTTCAATTCATTGTTATTCAGCATCACTTTCTCCGTGATCCCTTTTTTGTTTTTCAATAAGTCTTCTCCATAATTGATACGGCCCATGTTTTCAACAAGAATATCAAGTGTAACTTTTCCTTTAGGAAGGTCAATGGCAATACTATCCTGATGTAATCTTCTGTCTAATACAGCAACTTTTTTCCCATTGATAAAAATAATTCCATAATCACGTAGGTCTTTTATTTTCAAAACACCGGAGATATTTCCATCAGTAATAGAGCGATATAAGACAAACCCGTAAGCCTGATCGAGATCTTCAAAACTCAAAGCTGTAGTATTGCTGATGGCTGAAGGGAGATGATCGAACACGCTGCATTGTTTTGTAAAGTTTATAGCAGGAATAGTTATTACTTTCTTTTTTTCAGGAACTGCCGGGAGTATTTGTCCGGCAGGCAAATGCTTTTGGATCACAGCTCTGAATTGCATGAATTTTTCGGTTGTATTACCTGCTTCATCTAAGGGCGCATCATAATCGTAACTACTGATCTGGGGTTCATAAGGGCTTATATTCTTTTTATAATTCGCACCATTCATAAACCCTCGGGTAGTACCTCCATGAAACATGTACATGTTGATCGAAATTCCATTTGACAAAACAGCATCCAATGCAGCAGTATATTTATCGGGTGATACGGTATGATGTTTTGTTCCCCACCAATCGAACCAAGCAGGATACCATTCTGCGATCATATAGGGGCCTTTGCCATCATGATTCTGCCTGATGATACTTTTGACCTTTTTAGGATCATCCAATCCGTTCACTGCAGGCAGCAAACCGGGTAAATATCCTTTTACTACATCAGAAGCCGGATCACAGGTATATAATAAACCATCAAAGCCTGCGTCTATAAACATCTTCCTGTTAATATCCAGATAGTCTTTATCGCTGCCATAAGAACCATATTCATTTTCTATCTGTACCATTAAAATATTCCCGCCATGATTTATTTGCAATGGCGCTAATTGTTTTCCCACTGCATTAATATAATTTCTATACGCTTCTAAATATTGTGTTTCCTTGCTTCGAACGATCAATCCCTTTTCTTTTTGTAACCAAAAAGGATAACCTCCAAATTCCCATTCGGCGCATACATAAGGGCTTGGTCTTAAGATCACCCACAACCCTTCTTCCTGAGCGATCCTTACAAATTCAGCTACATTATTATTTCCCGTAAAATCATATTGCCCTTTTAATGGTTCATGCAAATTCCAGAACACATAAGTACTAACGGTATTCAATCCCATGGCCTTTGCCATTTTGAGTCTTTGTCTCCATGCTTCTTTGTGAACACGAGGATAATGGATCTCTCCCGAAATGATCTGCAAGGGCTTTCCATCCAATAAAAAAGCAGAATCGCCTAAGGCAAAGCTGTGGGATGCCGGCTGAGATAATGCATGCAAAGCAAAAGACAGCATGCAAGAAAGAATCAAGATACTGCGTTTCATCCTATATTATTTTGGGATTTAAACTTTAGTTTCATACTGTATTAGAAATAGTTTTCTCTAAAAATTAACAAGTAAATAAAAAGTGCAAAACCGTGATTGCTATTGTGTTTAGCTAAATTAAGCATTACCATGCAAGTGCCGTTAAAATCAGATCAGTTAATAATAGAATCAAACACTTAAATTTAAGTTTCAAAGTCTACTATGATAAGAATATCGTTTTTAAATGCGGCAGATACATTTATTGTAAAGGGCCTATTACAAATAATTGAGAAGGCTGCATGAGAAAATCAATTCTGATATTATTTCTTTTCTTTTTGTTTACCCGATCAACCGGACAAGGTTGTACAACATTGGGACAAACACCCAACACAGCATTTCCTGTATGCGGTACTTTTGTTTTTCAGCAGCATTCGGTACCGACATGTACAAATGCTGTTATTCCTGTTCCCGGTTGTGCAGGAACAACAACTTATACAGACAAAAATCCTTACTGGTTTCAGTTTACCTGTTATCAGGCAGGTACATTAGGCTTCGTTATTACACCTGATAATCTGGGTGATGATTATGACTGGCAATTATTTGATATTACCGGACATAATCCCAATGATGTATATACGGATGCAAGCTTATTTGTGGTAGGAAACTGGTCAGGTTCTTCCGGCAAGACAGGATCTTCAGCTGCAGGAACAGCTGCTGTGCAATGTGCTTCAGACCCTGCTGTATATGAAAATACTTTCAGCAGTATGCCAACCTTATTGCTCAATCATGTTTATTTATTGTTGGTCAGTCATTATACCGATACGCAAAGCGGCTATGATCTATCATTTGGTGCTGGCACAGCAAGTTTGGTTGATCCACTCATTCCGGCTTACCTTAATGCTGCAGGGAGTTGCGGCGGTGATAAAGTGTATATCAAATTAAACAAACAAATATTGTGCAGCAGTATTGCACCTAACGGAAGTGATTTTAAAATTGTTCCCTCTTCTGTTTCAGTAACTGCTGCTTCAGGGTATAACTGCTCAAATAGTTTTCTAACCGATTCGGTCATTGTACAATTAAGCAACCCATTAGCTGCAAACAATTACAGTATTGTTCAACAATCGGGCAATGATGGGAATACTTTATCGGATAATTGTAATAATTCCATAGCCGTAAATTACAGCAAAGGATTTGTTATTACTGATCAGCAATTGATCAAAGCTGCATTTAATTTCAATTTGAATTATGGTTGTAAGACAGACACAGTTTCATTAAAACTTGCCGGACAAAATATCATCAGCTGGTCATGGTTTTTTGATGGCTCTGCCAGAACTGGTGTTCAATCAGATACAACTGTTTATTATAACTTTTATGGTCAACACAGCATAGAACTAATTGCTCAAAACAGTGTCTGCATTGATAGCGCCAGGATCAATTTCAACTTAACAAATGCTGTTGTAAAAGCAGTATTTGCAGCACCTGATTTTGCCTGTCCATCCGATTCCATTCAATTCACTCAAAACAGTATCGGTAATATTCAATTCTGGGAATGGGATTTCAGCAACGGGCAAAAAAGTTATCTGCAAAATCCGCCTCTGCAAACCTATCCATCCGGCAGCAGCATAAAATATTATCCTGTCCGTTTAACTGTTACCGACTCTATCGGCTGTTCAGATACAACGTATAAGACCATTAAAGTAGCACCTAATTGCTATATCGCTGTACCTTCTGCTTTTACACCAAACGGTGATGGACTGAATGATTATCTCTATCCATTAAATGCGTATCGAGCAACCAATCTCGAGTTTCGTGTATTCAATCGTTATGGCCAAATGATCTTTGAAACAAAAGACTGGACAGTGAAATGGGATGGTACTTTTAAAAGTTTACCACAACCTAGCGGAACATATGTATGGACTCTGGAATTTACAGAACCTCTGACCGGTAACAGGATCTCCCAGAAAGGAACGACTGTTTTAATTCGCTAAAATTTGTGCTGATCTTTTATACTTAACACGAAATACTGTATTGTAATTATTTAGGTTTCTTTGTTGAAATAAGAACAACACCATTTGCTCCTTGTGAACCCCAACTGGACAATGCAGCAGGATCTTTCAATACTTCAATAGATTCTACATCATCCCGATTCAGATCACTGAGTGAACCGTTATAAACAAAACCATTGAGAACGATCAGCGCAAAATTGTTAGAAGTCAAACTCTTGATCCCATGTATCAAAACCTTCATTTCGGGGCCTGCATAAACAACCTGTACACCTGCAACTGATTTTAATAGCTGGTCAATGCCTAATTCTTTATTTCGCTGAATTAATTTTTGATCAACAGTTGTTGACTGAGTTTTTTGTGACTTTGCAGCACCTGAGCTTGTATCTTTTTTATTAGTAGTTAAATCAAAATTCAAAGAAACATCGATTGATGTTTTTCCTTTTATTGATATTTTCTGAGTGGCAAATCCCGGACCGGAGAAGATTAATTTTCCTTTCTCCGGCGCATTAATTTTGTAATACCCCATTGAATCTGTAAAAACTTCTTTTTGGTTGTCTACCGATTTTACACTTGCTCCCATCAAGATCCGATTAAAAACATCGGTCACATAGCCCTGTATAGTTATATCCTGGCTGAAAGAGTGATTGATGGAAAATAGTTGGAATAAAAAAATGATACCGCAAGCTTTAAAAAGTGATGAGTATTTCATAACAAAATATTAAATGATGATGAATTCTTTCTTTTAAAGACAGTATGAATTGACAAACCACATAGTTATTAAGATAGTTTTATCAAATTACAGGTCAGTGATAGGTTTGAATTTTGGAACCAACAATTTCATGATACCCCAAGCAAGTAAATATGTGAGTCCGCAAAATATAAACATGATGAGATAAGCAGTTTGCGGATGAGACAAATATGCTTCATTTAAAAAACCGGAAGTTTTAGCTATAACATAACCTCCCAAGCCACCAGCCGCAGCACCAATGCCGGTAACACTGGCAATTGCTTTTTTAGGGAACATATCAGAAACTGTTGTGAATATATTGGTACTCCAGGCCTGATGTGCTGCAGCTGCAATGCATATCACAGCCACTGCAAATACAGATGCCATGCTACCGAATATTTCTTTGTTGCTTAAAAATTGTGCAGACAGAATGGAGAGGGGGAAAAAAGCCATGATCAATAAGGCAGTCATTCTTGCTTTATATACATGCCATCCTTTATTCATGAATCTTAATGGAATGGCTCCCCCATAAATACTTCCGATAATAGAAATACCATAGACTATGAAAGTAGGTAGCATTATTTCATGCTTATCCATTCCAAATTGTTTTCTCAAATAATCGGGTAACCAAAAAAGATAAAACCACCATACGCCATCTGTCATGAACTTACCCAGGAAAAATGCCCATGCCTGTCTGTATTGGAATAATTTTAACCATGGGACTTTCACTTTTTGCATCTCCACTTCGGCAGTAGTAAGATTGGCATCATCACTGTGTATATAAGCAAATTCCTCTTTTGAAAGTTTTTTGTGTCGTAAAGGATGATCATACGATCTAAACCAAAAGATCAGCCATAAAAAGCCTACAGAACCCGTAAGGATATATGCCATTTTCCATCCTAACTGGTCTCCAAAATAGATCAAACACCATGGAACGAATAAGGCGGCGATCATTGCTCCTAAATTGGTTCCGCTGTTAACAATACCAAATGCCAATGCTCTTTCTTTTTTGGGGAACCATTCTGCAATTGTTTTATTTACTGCAGGGAAGCCGCCTGCTTCGCCAATACCAAAAAAGCCCCTCAGAATGATATGCACCAATACGGCCGATCCGGCAAATGCATTCAGGATCCCAAATACAGACCATGTTATGAGGGATAATGCCAAACCTAATTTGGTTCCTATTTTATCTATTATCCAACCTGTTAAACTGGATATACAGGCATAACATAAAATAAAAATGCCGATCACATTGGAATAATCAATCTCACTCCAACCAAAACCACCTTTTGCTGTAGGTCTGCAAAAAAATTCTTTCAGATAACCTATTACCTGCCTGTCAACATAATTAATGGTCAATGCAAAAAGTAGCAATGCTACAATTACCCATCGGTATTTACCAATTGTATTTGCTTTCATCGTAATGGTTTGAACAAGTAAATAAATTAAACCAAGCGCTTATTAACTATGAGAAAGATTTATAAATCCCAAATTCCAATCCTCTTAATTCTGCAAGCCCTTTTAATCTGCCAATGGCTGAATAACCCGGATATGTTTTTTTATTCAGATCGTCCAGCATTTGATGACCATGATCTGGACGCATGGGAATTGAAACATTTCTTTCTTTCATAACGATCAGTAATTCTTTAATTACTGCATACATGTCAACATCTCCATCCAAATGGTCTGCTTCATAAAAATTCCCATCGGCATCTCTTTTGGTACTTCGTAAATGAATGAAGTGAATGTTCTTACCAAAACGCTGAATGATCCGTACAAGATCATTATCTTCTCTCACACCTAAAGATCCTGTACAATAACATAAACCGTTGGCGGGAGAATCAATGCATTGCAATAATTCGTCCAGATCATTCTCTGTGCTTACAATCCTGGGTAGTCCCAATAAAGGATAAGGAGGGTCATCCGGATGGATGGCCATTTGCAAACCGCATTCTTCTGCAACGGGTACAACCTCTTGCAAGAAATAATAGAGGTGTTGCTTTAATTTATTTGCATCTATTGATTCATAATTTTTTAAGGCTGCCAGGATCTGTTCCGGAGTAAAACGTTCTTCACTACCGGGCAATCCTAATAAAGCATTGCTGTATAAGATATCTTTTTCTCTGTCAGATAATGATTGAAACCGCAGTTTAGCATTTTCTATTTCAGCTGAAGTATAATCCTTTCCTGCATTTGGGCGCTTCAATATAAAAAGATCGAATGCAATGAAAGCGGCTTTTTCAAATCGTAACGCTTTACTTTTATCCGGTAATTCAAAAGCAATATCTGTGCGCATCCAATCAAGGATCGGCATGAAATTATACGTCACAACTTTTAAAGCACAGACAGCAACATTTCTTAAACTCTGCTTATAATTTTCAATGTGTAATAAATAATCCCCTGTTTGCTTTTTAATGTCTTCACTTACCGGCAAGCTTTCAATCACAGTCCATGACATACCTGCATTTTCAACAGCTTTTTTTCTTTTATTGATCTCTTCAATCGTCCAGATATCTCCTACAGGAATATGATGCAGTGCAGTAACAACGCCTTTACAACCAGATTGTCGTATATCGGATAAACTAACAGGGTCATTAGGACCAAACCAGCGCATTGTTTGTATCATACTGTTAATCATCTCTCTCTTTATTTATTTTTAAAAATGAAACTGTTATTTTCAGAATCATAGTTTCATTTAATTATTAACCATCAGTACAAAATAAAATAACATAGTAATTATGTTTTTTACACACCACTAAATGCCATAAATCCCCCATCAACAGGAACAGTTATACCCGTTACAAATTTTGATGCATCACTTAACAGCCAAACCAAAGCACCGTTTAATTCTTTAGGATCTCCCATTCTTTTGAAAGGCGTATTTTGTATAATTAATTTCCCTCGTTCTGTATAAGTGCCATCTGTATTAGTTAACAAAGTTCTGTTTTGTTCTGTCAGAAAAAAACCGGGCATGATTGCATTAATTCTCACCGTATCCTGATACCTGTTTGCCAATTCAACAGCCATCCATCTTGTATAAGAATCAATGGCTGATTTTGCCAGACTATAACCCAACACTCTTGTTAAGGCTTGAACGGAACTTACAGAAGATATGTTTACAATGCTTCCGCCTTTAGCCGCTATTGTTCTTCCGAAAACTTGAGTGGGAAGCATTGTTCCAAATAGATTCAGCTTCATAACTTTCTCAACACTATTCAAATCAACCGAAAAAATATCTTGTTGCGGCTGAACAACAGCTTCGGGGATATTGCCACCTGCCGCATTTACTAAACCATCAATAACCCCAAATTTTTTTAAGAATTCATTATGAGCAGAAGACAACTGCTCTTCATTTGTTACATCAGCAATTAATGGAATTGCATCTCCTCCTTTAATGTTTATATCATGAGCCCTTTCTTCTGCAACCTTCTTATTTCTTCCCAGAATACCAAGATTGGCTCCCTGTTCTGAAATGGCTTGAATGAATGCATTACCTAAAATACCCGTTCCGCCTGTTACAATGATAGATTTCCCTTTTAATGAAAACATAAGATCTTGTTTTATTAAATCCTGAATTTGTTTATTGGCGCACTAATTACTGATATGCTGCCCATCAAGACATCTAAATTACTTGACTTGATTCTTATTTTGATTAAACTATACACATTATAAAATAAACATTCTCACTTCAAAGATCCAAAGTTCCCAATCAGTTCAACGTTTAACCCATTAACCTCAACTATCATTTAATATGGAGATTTAAAGTATCACTCCATAACTCATACAATTCCTGATATAAGGAAACGTTGGTTGGTTCAATAATGCCCATACATTGCTGAACTTTGCAAGCTTCTTCTGCAGATGCATAAAATTTTGCTCCTATGCCAGCTCCTTTTGCGGCACCTACACTTCCATCTGCCGTATATAATTCAACGGGTACACCTATCACATTTACGAATGCTTCAGTAAAAACGTTGCTCAAAAACATGTTTGCTTTTCCAGTGCGGATCCTCGTTGGTTTCATGCCGTTAGACTGCATGATGTCAAACCCATATTTAAACGCAAATGCAATACCTTCCTGAGCAGCTTTAAAAAAATGTGGAGCCTTGTGTTTATTCAGATCAATATTTTCAAAATGAGCACCTACAATTTTATTATTAAATATCCTTTCTGCTCCATTACCAAAAGGTAAAATATGTAAGCCTTCGCATCCTGGTTTAATGGCAGATGCCTGCTGATCGAATTCTTTATAGGACAATTGTGCCCCAGCCAATTGCTTCACAAATCGGTTCATGATACCCGTACCATTGATGCATAACAGAACCCCTATTCTTGTTTTCTCAGCAGTATGATTGACGTGTGCAAAACTGTTTATTCTTTTTTCCTCGTCATAAACAAATTGATCTGCCACACCATAGATAACCCCGGAAGTGCCTGCCGTTGCTGCAACTTCACCTGCATTCAATACATTTAATGAAAGTGCATTATTGGGTTGATCGCCTGCTTTGTAAGTAACAGAAATACCGGCTTTTAGTCCTAGTTCTTCTGCAACTTTCTTGGAAATTTTTCCATGATCGCTGAAAACATCCTGAATGCTTGGAAAGATCTTTTCATCAAATCCGAAATATTCCAACACATTTTTCGAGATCGCATTGGTTGTAAAATCCCAGAAAATACCTTCGGAGAGACCGGATTCAGTAGTTTTTATTTCACCGGTTAGTTTTGCGGCGATAAAATCGCCTGGAAGCATAATTTTATATATGCGGTCGAAAACTGCCGGTTCATTTTCTTTGACCCACTTCAGTTTCGATGCAGTAAAATTGCCCGGTGAGTTTAGCAGATGCGACAAA
>CAIKTE010000039.1 GCA_903830285.1 uncultured Chitinophagaceae bacterium
TACATTGGTAATGACCAAAGGTTTATCCCCGGTATTCTTTAAACGGAATTTAATAAGGATCGTTTCTCCTTTATTGATCGTTCCGAATTTTACAATTGAATCGATCCATTTAACAGTAGTATAATTGCTGCTGTCTGCTCCTATTTTCTGAGCAGCTTCTATATCTCTTTCACTTTTACTCTTGCAGGAGAATAACGAAACAGCAACCAACATTGAAATGAAAAGATATTTCATAGCTGTAATTTTTTGCAAATCTAATGAGCCTTTTGTTTAAAATCTATTTTTTGAATTTTTCCTTCTGCCATTAATTCCTTATGGATATTATCGAGTATACCATTGATAAATTGACCGCTCTGTTCTGTACTGTAATCCTTTGCCAGATCTATATATTCGTTAATGGTAACTTTTGTAGGAATGGTCTCAAAATACAGCAATTCGCAAATACCCATATTGATGATGACCATATCCAGTAAAGCAATACGGTCTGCATCCCAGTTCTTTAATTTGGGTTTGATCAACTCCAATGTATATTCTTTCTTGTCGATCACCGTGGTCAATAAGGTTTTTGCAAATAACCATTTATCGGGCGAGATGATCTCCTGTAAATTATAGGCAGCAGGCTTTTGCAGGAAGTTCAAGACTAGTTGACTCATCATTTCTCCGTCATCATCCCAGTTAGCAAATAGTTCCTCAATATGAGATTCGAACAATTCGTTGGGTAACATTAATTCTGTAAAGATGAGTTGCAGTATATCCTTTTCTTTTTTCTTTTCCCTGCTTGCTTCAGTCACATAGGTTTTATATTCCTCTGTTTCAACCAATGAGTTATATATTTTACGCAACAGGTCTCTATCGATCAATAACTGTGGTTTTTCGATTTCCATTGCCTTTTTAAAGGATGGGGATTCAATGATCTCCCATAAAAACTGGTTACCCGCAATTTTGGTATTTACGTTCAGATCGTCGTGTGAAGTGATATTCTTGGAAGCCCTGTGAATAGAATCAGTTTCCGCATAACGGGCTACTTCTGTAAGGAAATAGATCAAATAAACGAATAATGCTTTGCTCTGGTCTATCTGTTTCTGTAATTCACTGACCGGATTCTTAAATGCCTGCTGATCATGAACCGTTTCGATGATATACAACAGCTGCATTACTTTAACACGGATATTTCTTCTGCTGATCATTAAATAAGAACTTATTTGAGGCAGCAAATGTAGCAGATTAAGGTTGTGCCTCAAAATGAAATCAGTGTTTAGGCGAGATAATGAAATTTTGGCACTCCATTTCGGAAACTTGCCGCATCTTTGCCGCCGCTTATGACAGGCTGGTCAAAAGGCCAAACCAATTCGGGGTAATCCTGAAAATTTGGCTTGACAAAGTCTATCGGCACGATAATAGCCAAATGGCTATCATATTTATTAATTTTCAAAAACTAAAAACAAAACCATATGGCTACAAAGAAGCTGACATTTGAACTTTATGAAGATAGAGTTCTGGTAAAAGCAGCAGCTGCTGAAACTAAAAGTTCTGGCGGTATAATTATTCCTGATACTGCAAAAGAAAAACCCCAAAAAGGAACTGTTATTGCAACTGGTCCCGGTAAATATGCAGAACAAACCGGTAACCTTATCCCTGTTAAACAGAAAGTAGGTGATGTTGTATTGTATGGTAAATATGCAGGTACAGAAATCACTGTAGAAGGTGAAGAATACTTAATTATGAGGACTTCTGATATTTTAATGAAAGCTCCGCTATAATTCATCAGTACAAGTGTGCGACGCAACAAAAGCTAAATCATAATTCTGTTGTTGGTCACACAATAATTATTAATTACTAATTATTAATTCTTAATTGAATAAAAATGGCAAAACAAATTTTCTTCGATATCGAAGCAAGAAATAGAATGAAAAAGGGCGTTGACACTTTAGCCAACGCTGTTAAAGTTACATTAGGGCCAAAGGGTCGTAATGTAGTGATAGAGAAAAAATTCGGCGCACCACAGGTAACCAAAGATGGTGTTACTGTTGCAAAAGAAATTGAACTGGAAGACCCGATTGAAAATATGGGTGCTCAAATGGTGAAGGAAGTAGCTTCTAAAACTGCTGATATTGCAGGTGATGGTACTACTACTGCAACCATCTTGGCTCAAAGCATTGTAAGTGAAGGTTTGAAAATGGTAGCTGCAGGTGCAAATCCAATGGATCTGAAACGCGGTATCGATAAAGCGGTAAGCATTGTGATCGAAAGCTTGAAAGCTCAGTCTCAGGCTGTAGGAAATGACAGCAAGAAGATCCAACAGGTGGCAACCATCTCTGCAAACAATGATGAAACTATCGGTAAATTAATTGCTGAAGCTTTCGTTAAAGTGGGTAAAGAAGGTGTGATCACTGTTGAAGAAGCTAAAGGAACAGACACTACTGTTGATATTGTAGAAGGTATGCAATTCGATCGTGGTTATATCTCTCCTTACTTTGTTACCAACAGCGAAAAAATGCAGGCTGAATTGCAGAATCCTTACATATTAATATATGATAAGAAGATCTCTGCTATGAAAGACATCCTCAGCATCCTGGAAAAAGTAGCACAAAGTGGTCGTCCTTTATTGATCATTGCTGAAGACCTGGAAGGTGAAGCATTGGCAACATTGGTTGTAAATAAATTACGCGGTACTATTAAGGTAGCTGCTGTTAAAGCACCTGGATTTGGTGACAGAAGAAAAGAAATGCTGACAGATATTGCTGTATTAACTGCAGGAACTGTGATCAGCGAAGAATTAGGTCATAAATTAGAAGCTGCTGATCTGACTTTCTTAGGTCAGGCTGCAAGTGTTACTATTGATAAAGACAACACAACAGTTGTTGGTGGTAAAGGAAAGAAAGCCGATATCACTGCACGTGTTAATCAGATCAAAGCACAGGTAGAAAATACCACTTCTGATTATGATAAAGAAAAATTGCAGGAACGTTTGGCTAAATTAGCCGGTGGTGTTGCAGTTTTATATGTTGGTGCTGCTACAGAAGTTGAAATGAAAGAAAAGAAAGACAGAGTAGACGATGCATTACATGCAACACGTGCTGCTGTTGAAGAAGGAATAGTTCCGGGTGGTGGCGTAGCTTATATCCGTGCTATCGAAGCTTTAGAACCAAAAGTAAAAGGCCAGATCGCTGACGAACAAACAGGTATGGCAATCGTTCGCCGTGCTTTGGAAGAACCAATCCGTATCCTTACTGCAAATGCAGGAATTGATGGTTCAATCGTTGTTCAGAAGATCAAAGAAGGTAAAGGTGATTTTGGTTTCAATGCAAGAACTGAAGTATATGAAAACTTATTTAAAGCTGGTGTTATCGATCCAACTAAAGTAAGCCGTGTAGCTTTGGAAAATGCAGCTTCTATTGCCGGTATGTTGTTAACTACAGAATGTGTGGTTGCCGACAAGCCAAAACCTGAATCAGCTCCAATGGGCGGTGGCGCTCCTGATATGGGTGGCATGGGTGGATATTAATACAAACTTCATCACATATAAAAAATCCCTTCTGAACTCTTTCAGAAGGGATTTTTTTTGTTCTGTTATACAAGAAGTTCTCGTTAAACTGATATTTTTTTTCGGAGCTAATTACTCTCCCCTTTAGGGGGATGGGGGTATCCCTTTCTTCGTGATTCCTTCGTAATCTCCTGCTACCTGCTAGCTATTTTATTGCAGGCCACTCGAAGAACGCTCGAAGAAACTAGCAAAAAGATACGAAGAAGATAATAATCAGGTATGGGTCTATCCTTTCAATAATTTACTAAACCCGTCGGAGAATAAACTCAGCGCATAACCGTAGCTCAACATTACGCTGATGCTTAACAGATCTATATCAGAAAACATGAAAGTCTGCAAAGCCAGCAATGCATCTGAAATAACAAATAATGCTGCGCCGGGAAGAAAGTACATCATGGCACTTGTTTTTCTTGCGCTGCTGTTGAGTAAATTGGCCACCATGATGACCATGATACTTATTACCACCATATAAATGATCACCGGTATTTTGAAAAAGTCTCCCAATCCTGGAGTGATGAATTTATAGAGTTCAAAACAAAGGAAAAGAAGGATTAGAGCAGTAATAAAGGCTTCTTGCGATTTAAATATCTGCAGTTTATGTATCCTGTAAAAAGTAAAAGCAAAGAATATATGGGCACACATAAATGCCAGCATACCCAAGAGAAAGAATGTGTTGCCTTTGTTCAGCAACAATATATCACCTAACCATGCGCAGATGAAGGCCAGAAAAATAAAGGTCTTTGTGTTTTTATAATAATTCTTTCTGGCATTTAAGAATATATAGAATAATAATATTGGTACTAAAACAGTTTTTGTGGCTATTCTGTATAACTCCTGACCTGAATAAATAAAATAACAATCTACTAATAAGACAAACCAAAAAATCAGAATCCCACGCTTTTTGAGCAATTGCATAAAGAAGTATTTGAATCCTATAAAAAAAATCTAAACGAAAATAAGCTGTTTAGAGATTTATATAGAAAAAAAACATTTTATTCTTGATAAATAGTTTTAAAATAAGCGGACATATCTTTGTTTCATGCTGACAGAAAAGGAAGAAGCATTCATTCTGTTTTGGGGAGAAAAAAGATTGAATCAGAAAAAAAACCTAAAGCAATTCCTGAAAGGACTCTCCTCCGGATTGATCATTGGGATAGCCATTATTTTATTGCTGGTAATGGGATGGTATCAGCGGGCGAATATGGAAGCCAATAGCAAACTAAGTCCGGTCATACTTTTCCTCACCATTGCCATCCTTTCTGTATTTATGGGGTTTCTTTATCAAAATTATCGCTGGGAAATGAATGAACAGCAATGGCTGGAATTATTGAGCAAAAAGAAAAAACTAAACAGTAAAAAGCCCGAAGATTCAGAACAGCCCCGTATTTGAGTAAAAAGCGCTAATATCGAGCAGTTTTCTGTTAAATATCATTGTCATTCCCCTATCTTTGCCCACTCTAAAAATTATCATAAATCCTTACTAGTATGCAACTGAAAGGTTTAGTGCGCTTTTTTGCGATTGCTCTCATTTTAATTTGTATTTATCAATTGTCTTTTACATGGTTGGTTCGTAACCATGAAAGTGATATGGATGCCAAAGCCGATAAAATGGTGAAAGCTACTTATCCATCTGCCGAACAAAAGTATCCGAACAGTGCAGAGCTCAAAGCTTTGTACAACGATACCCTGAAACAGAGTAAAGAAGGAATTCTGAAACGTTTGCTCGATAGTACGAAGGACAGTAAGATCGGACCTTTCGGTTTGACTACTTACCGTAATGCAAAAGATAAAGAACTGATGCTGGGTCTTGACCTGCAAGGTGGAATGAGTGTTACCATGGAAGTGGGAATTGACGGATTGATCAAATCCTTAGCCGACTTCACAAAAGACAAACAATTCAATCAGGCATTGGACGCTGCCATAGTTAGAAAAGCTAATAGCGGTGCTGATCTGATCTCATTATTTACTGAGGAGTATAAAAAAATAAATCCTTCGGGTAATTTGGCTCCATTCTTTGCAACACGCAGCAATAATGCACTCAAATTTACTTCGAGTGATGATCAAGTTGTTGATTATTTGAAAAAACAATCAACTGCCGCATTCAATAACACTTTACGTGTATTGCGTACGCGTATTGACGGTTTCGGTTTATCTTCTCCTAATATCAATCCTGATCCTGCAAAAGGGATCATCAATATTGAGTTGGCCGGTGTTACCGATCCAGAAAGAGTTCGTAATAACTTACAATCAACTGCCAACCTTCAATTCTTTGAAGTATATACTGGTGAAAGTCAGGAATTGGTAAATGGTTTGATCAATGCAGATAAAGCCTTACAGGAATACCTGAACGGCACAAAAGCAACTGATACAGCAGCAAAAAAACCTGTTGATAATACTGTTGCAGCTGCAAAAACTGATACATCTAAAACAGCAACGCTTTCCCAGTTAGCTACAAATACCAATAAGAAAGCTGTTACTGATACCAATCAGATCAAATCAAATGAAAACCCTTTAAGAAAATTATTATTACCTGGTTCTCAACCTTATCGTAACACAGCAGGTAAAGTAATTTATCCGGGTGCCATTGCAATGGTTCAAACAAAAGATACCGGTTTATTCAACAGTTATCTTAGAATGGATATTGTAAAAAATAAGTTCCCTTCTACTTTACAATTCATGTATGGAAAAACAGAAGGTGATGATCCGAAGACCAAGAACTATCTTACTTTATATGCACGTGGATTAATCAGGCCTTTCACTGCTGCCTGACTGACTAAAGGCGCCATCCCGTGGTAACGTAAACCTCCGGCATGGATAGGTTCAGGCACAAATCTGTGGCCCAGCGTATACATCGGCAACAATGGCGTGAGTCCGGCAATATCGCCAAAATCATAAGCAAACGGCCCCTTAGTTAA
>CAIKTE010000040.1 GCA_903830285.1 uncultured Chitinophagaceae bacterium
GAATTCCATTTTCAATGAGCTTGTTTGCAGTGCAAAAAAAGGAAACTCCAAAGCAACATTCCGGTTTACAAGGGTGACATCTCGTTTTACAATGTGACGTTTCGTTTCAAATGATGATTGTCATGGTGAGGCACTCGAACCATGAATTTCTGAAACGATATTAATATCACTCATCGAGAACCTTATCTGAGATGTACTTTGGACAGCTTTGACAATTCGTAACTTAATGGCATGGCGTTATACTATGAATTACATTTGTAAAAATTAAAAAAGTTTGATAGAGAAACAACAAAAGATAAAAAGTGAAGAAAAGGCCGTATTGATAGGCCTGATACAAAAAGAGCAAACAGATGAACAGGTTACTGAATATCTGGATGAACTGGCTTTTCTGGCTGAAACAGCCGGTGCGATCACTGTAAAAAGGTTCACACAAAAAGTGGCGCATGCCGACAGTAAAACATTTGTAGGGAAAGGAAAACTGGAAGAGATCAAAAATTATGTGGTCGCAAAAAATATTGATGTTGCCATTTTTGATGATGAATTAACGGGTTCGCAGATCAGTAATATTGAAAAGGTATTGGGTATCAAAACGATCGACAGAAGTGATCTGATCCTCGACATATTTGCTCGTCGCGCAAGAACGGCACAGGCTAAAGTGCAGGTGGAGCTGGCACAGTATCAATACTTATTGCCGCGATTAAAAGGCATGTGGGCGCATCTGGAAAGACAGGGTGGCGGTATCGGTACACGCGGTCCGGGTGAAACAGAAATTGAGACCGATCGCCGTATAGTGAAGGATAAAATTTCTTTACTAAGAAAAAGATTGGGTGATATTGATAAACAGGCTTTTACTCAAAGAAAAGAACGCGGTGAATTCATTCGAGTATCATTGGTGGGTTATACCAATGTTGGCAAAAGCACGATCATGAATCTTTTAAGTAAGAGTGATGTTTTTGCAGAGAATAAACTGTTTGCCACATTAGATACCACTACAAGAAAAGTCGTTTTTGAGAACACTCCTTTTTTATTGAGTGATACGGTTGGTTTCATTCGCAAGCTGCCGCATCATTTGATCGAAAGTTTTAAAAGCACATTGGATGAAGTAAGAGAAGCAGATATTTTATTGCATGTGGTTGACATCTCTCATCAGCAATATGAAGAACAGATGGGTACCGTAAATAAGACCCTGCAGGAACTGAAGGCATTCGAAAAACCGATCCTTACCGTGTTCAATAAAATGGATATGTATGAAGAAAAGAATTTCGACGAATGGCTGGATGATACTGTACAGCAGGATATATTAAGAGAATTGAAAGAAAAATGGGAACGTAATACGGAAGAGAATTGTGTTTTTATCTCTGCGCTTGAAAGAAAGAATATTGATGCGCTGCGGGAGTTTTTGTTGAATAAAGTTAGGGATCTATACAAGATCCGATATCCGTACAGGGAAGTTCATTTTTAATATTCACCCTTCGAGAGCCTCTCCAACGGAGTCCTTTGGGCAGGGTGACATCTCGTTTCAAAGGATGACTGTTATGGTGAGGCACTCGAACCATGAATTTCTTAAGCGACATTAATATCACCCTTCGAGCGCCTCAGGGTGACATCTCGTTATTAAAAGTGACATCTCGTTTCATATGATGACTGTCATGGTGAGGCACTCGAACCATGAATTTCTGAAACGACATTTTATTACTCATCGAGAATCTTTCATAAGATTTACTTTGAACAATGTGACATCTTGGTTTACATGTTGGTTGTTATGCTGGACTGCCTGTCGGCAGGAAAACTTATTTTTTTCTATTCTTTTTTGCTTGTTCTCCAAAGGAGTCCTTCGGACAAAAAAGGTAACCGAATGAGGTTATGTAAAAAAAGACCCCCGAAAATGACCTCATCCGCCCTTCGGGCACCTTCTCCTAAAAGAGAAGGGAAATGGATGCAGTCTTTTCAGCCCATTTTCGGGTTGGTTCCCTGATGTTGCTTTTGCACTACTGTGACTTCAGCGATAGGGCAATGATGCGTATGCTAAAAGCATTTCATTTTCAAAGAGTTTGTTTGCAGCGTAAAAATTGGTTACTTATGAAGTGTGGAATGATAGTATTACACTGCAGGTCCCACTCCCGATGGTATCGGGATCGGGAAGACAGCAATCTTCAACATTTGCAATGAATCATTTGGCAGTAGTTCTATTATCGGCAGATCCATTATAACGACAGAGTGGTAATCTTTTACTTAATACATTGCAATTTGCTGCATAGTTTTACTTCACAGCATTATTAGGGAAAGAATCTTTTAAAGAAATGAGTTCAGTTAAAAAATATCAATGGCATAAGATCGCGGAAAACATGGAATCGATTACATGTCAGGAGAATGATATGTGTGTGGTGGAAGTGGATGGTAAGAAGCTATCATTGGCAAAATTTCAGGATCAGGTATTTGCATTTGCGCATAAATGTCCTCATGCCGGTGGAACCATGGCCGAGGGCTGTTTAGATGCGCTGGGAAATGCGGTTTGCCCGCTGCATCGTTATAAATTCAGTTTAAAGAACGGAAGAAACGTTTCGGGAGAAGGTTATTATTTAAAGATTTATGCCGTAGAATGCAGGCCTGACGGGGTTTTTATAGGATTTGAAGAGAAAGGAATGTTTGGCTGGCTGTAAAAATTTTTTGTCAAAAACATTTATCCCCTATTTTTGCACCCCCGAAAGGGGAGCCATTCCCGAATAGCTCAGTTGGTTAGAGCATCTGACTGTTAATCAGAGGGTCTCTGGTTCAAGTCCAGATTCGGGAGCCTTACTGGACAAGCCATCAGCAATGATGGCTTTTTCTTTTATTACCAATAAGTTAAAGTGGTTGCAACTTTATTTATTTTTTGATGAATTAACTTCTTGTCTATTGGATAAAAGTTCCCCAAGTGCTGCAACTTTCGTGCGAAAGGGGAGCAACTTAAAAGTAGAAGGGTAGTAGAATTTTATTCTGTAACCCTTCTTTTTAATATGAATGCTATTTTAAACTTACCCACCGCAACCGTTCCCAAATTCCTTAAACAGCAGCATAGACATTTAAATTTTCTACCTTAGTGCATCTTCCTCTTTCAAGGTTAAAATAACAGATATGAAAAAAAGATGGCTTGCCGTTTTACTATTATCTACGATGCTTAGTACAGAAAAAAATTATGCTCAAACCACCAGCACCCAAAAAAAATGGTGGAAAGAACAGGTAGTCTATCAGATCTATCCCCGCTCATTTAAGGATTCGGATGGTGATGGGATCGGCGATCTGAAAGGGATCACTTCTCAACTGGATTATCTGGCTCAACTGGGTATTGATATTGTATGGCTGAGCCCGCACTTCGATTCTCCTAATGCTGATAATGGCTACGACATCAGAGATTATAAAAAAGTAATGACCGAGTTTGGAACGATGAAGGATTTTGATGAGCTGTTGGCCGGGCTTAAAAAAAGAGGCATTAAAATGATCATCGACCTGGTGGTAAATCACAGCAGTGATGAACATCAATGGTTTCAGGAAAGTAAATCGTCTAAATTGAATCCATACAGGGACTATTATATATGGCGCCCCGGAAAAGACGGCCATGCACCTAATAACTATACATCCTTTTTTGGAGGATCGGCTTGGGAAAAAGCCGGACCCGACGGCGAATACTATCTGCACTATTTTGCTAAAAAGCAACCCGATCTTAATTGGGAAAATCCAAAGCTTAGAGAGGAGGTCTATTCGATCATGAAATTTTGGTTAGATAAAGGTGTGGATGGTTTCAGGATGGACGTGATCCCGATGATCAGCAAGGATCAGCAATTCCCTGATCTGGATGCTGCTTCATTGACACATCCGGAATTTAAATACACTTTTGGTCCGCGTTTACATGAATATTTAAAAGAGATGAACAGTAAAGTGCTTTCTAAATATGATGTAATGACCGTTGGTGAGGTCTTTGGCGGTACTGCAGATAAGACAGCTTTATTGACAGATGAAAGACGAAAAGAAATTGACCTGGCCTTCTCATTTGATGTGGCCAGAATTGGTCGGGATAACTGGAAGCAAAATAACTGGACCCTGCCGGAATGGAAAGCGATGTTTAAAACGCAAAGTGACCTGGACAGCTATCATTGGCCAACGGTATTTCTTGCCAATCATGATAACCCCAGAATGATCAGCAAATTCGGTGATGACAGTCCGACTTTTAGAATTCCATCGGCAAAACTCTTAGCGATGTTACTCCTTACTCAGAAAGGAACTGCTTTTATGTATCAGGGAGATGAGATAGGAATGACGAATTATCGGTTTACAGCTTTCGATCAATTTGATGATGTAGAGATCAAAGGAAATTATAAACAAGTACTTGCAAGCGGCGTTTCGCCTGAAAAATATTTGGCTGGATTGAATAAAACGGGCAGAGATCATGCAAGAACGCCTATGCAATGGTCCTCAGAAAAACAGGGTGGCTTTACTTCCGGCGATAAAAGCTGGTTAGCAGTGAACCCCAATTACAAAGAGATCAATGTGAAGGCTGATCTGGAGAACCCCAATTCCATTTTTAATTTTTACAAACAATTATTGGCGATCAGAAAAGGAAATGATGATCTGATCTATGGTGATTATAAAGACATTGCCCCCGAACACAAAGAAGTATTTGCATACACCAGAACAGGAAAGAATAATGAATATCTGGTGTTGTTGAATATGTCGGATAAAAAAGTCAATTTCAATATTGACGGGAAATTTAAGAATTACAAATTGGTAATTGCGAACAAATATGAAAAAATGAATACCGTGCATTCAACTGTTGTTGAGATGGAACCATGGGAGGCTATACTTTACGATCGTAATTAAAATGGATGTGCTCTCCGAAGAGTTAAACGAAGTGACTCTTTGGATGGATAATAAAAGCCAGTCTGTGACTGGCTCTGATGTTGAAGGAAGACAGACTTAGTCTGTCTCTTATTAATAATCCATAGAGCGCTGCGCTGAACTCTATGGATAGCTGGGTTTGGGAGATAAACGAAGCTGGTTGGCTTGCTGTTAATAGCAAAGCCGTAGAATAGATTTTTCTTTCTTTACTTTTTTGTCTTGACACAAAAAAGTAACAAAAAAAGTCAAGAACGAATGATATACAGCATCCCGAAACAAGTTCGGGACAAGCTATTCGTTCAGACAGCTTTACTCAGCGATTGTACTACTGTGACTTCTGCATTTGTATCGTTATTGTGCTATTCCGGGCATTTGGACTTGCTGTTTTTTCGAGACATTATTATGCCAGCCTGCTGCCTTTTCTTAAAAGGGTAGCAGAATAAATAAAACAATAAAGAAGATGCAGTTTTCTTGCTATTAGCGCAATGTTATTAAGTTAAAGATTGTCACTCTTAGTAACCAATTTTTAAATTGCAAATAAGTTTTCTGAAAAAGAAATCCTTTTAATTTACGCATCAAGGCTCTATTGCTGAAGCCACAGTAGCACAAAAGCTAAATCAGGGAACGAACCCGAAAACGGGCTGTTATCGTTTTCGGGGGTCTTTTTTTGTTTACTTTTTTGGACAAGCAAAAAAGTAAGAGAAAAAAATAATATTCTCTTACCCTGCTATCTGAAGAGTTAAACAAACTGTCTCTTCAGATGAATAATAAAAGCCAGTCACAGACTGGCTTTTATGTTGAAGGAAGACAGACATAGTCTGTCACTTATTATGAATCC
>CAIKTE010000041.1 GCA_903830285.1 uncultured Chitinophagaceae bacterium
ATCATTTGTTGGTGGAAAACACCAACAAAGGCGGAAAAGAATTCGAAGGGTTTTCTCGCGGCGGACGCGGCGGCGCTGCGAGAATAGTTTTATTTTCTAAGATTGTGATTCTTCGGACCTAAGCCTGTTGGTCAGCGACCACAGCTGTTCGAAAGATAATTATGAGGTGTTACACAATAAAAATTCATTAAGCTTTTCGGTATTTCCACCACATAATCTTACGAGTTCTTTCACTATTTCATTTTCTAGCTCATTGCTAAATTTCTGTTTGGGTATCTTAAAACCATCAAGGTGATTAAATTTTTTGTATGCTGTTAAAAGTATTGATGCAATCATCGTTACATACAAAACCACTTTTATTCCATTTTCATTTCTGCTTATCAGATGCTTGAAATTGAGTAGTTGTTTGATAAACTTAAAAAAAACTTCAATATCCCATCTTCTTTTATAAAGTTCTGTAATGTCTATGGCTGTTAGATTTTCTATGTTTGTTATAAAACTAATTGGTTCATTATCTTCTAATCTAATGGCTTCGATTTTCCTAAATAAATGTTTGGACTTAATACCTGCTTCTCCATAAAACTGACACCAATCATCGCTAATAATTTTTAATGTTGCCGTTTCTTCTGGTATCGTATTTTGTATTTGATTGCCCTTTATCTTATCATGCTTGGCTTTTACATTAACTCTGGATACAAAAAGAATACCCTTATTGGTAAATAAATCATAAGTGCTTCTTGCAGTAATGCCTCTGTCAAATATTTTAATGCTATCCAAATTATTCTCTGATTCTTTAATAATTGTTTCTCTAAGTGCGGCATTCTCACTATTATACTTTTGGTCTGTATAAAAATGTACTATCTCCGGTATATCAGTATAGCCAACAGTAAACTTTAATTGACGAAAATTTTCTGCATCTCCTCCTTTTATTTGATAACCGACATTTAATAGTTTGGTGGATAAGGCAACAATGGTTGAATCGAATCTAATAATAGCTTTCTTCTCACTTCCAAGTTCATTTTTATACAAACGAATGCAGGATTCAAATAATTTTTCAAAATATGCAGGATTAATTACGGATAATCTTGTACTGATCGAACTAAAACGAATGCTGCTCTGTTGATATTTACTGTTAATGATTCGAAAAATCAACGTTTCATAGGCAGACTCCATTGTTCGAAGGCTATTATCCTTATGGCTGACAATACAGTGAAGTAATAATTTAAAAATCACCTCACCTTGCAATTTCTTGGTAAAAACATCAACTTCTGTTTCTAAAGCCAACTCTTCTAACAGTTTTGATGGTATTAATGAAAGCACTTTTTGTAGTTCCATATTGAAGGAACGTACTAACTTAATTTTATTGTGCTATTGAGTCACTTTATCTTTCGAACAGCTGTGGTCGCAGACCAACAGTAGCAAGTACTATTTTTTCGGGAAATATTGTTGCAGCAAACTATCGGGTACTAATTTTTTTCCTTTTATAAATTCATCATTCTTTCTTTTGAACAGATCGAATGCAGCTTTGAGTTGACTCAATTTATTTTCATCATCTACTTGTGTCAAATTCATGTCGCTGCTGATCTTGAACAGGGTATTGGCGCTGATCATATAATCACCCATCACGAAATCAATGATATCATTCTTGGTTTGCATTAGAGGATACGCATGAATATTCCTGAAACTCCTTGACGTATCTAAGCCACTGCCCATCCAGTTTACAAGCGATGGTGACTGCATACCGTAGGTTTTTTTCAACCACATCATCATACTGGGCAGCACATCAAAATGCGTGCTGACGGATGAAAATTTTGCTGAACGTTTTAATAAAGGAGAATAAATAATTAATGGAACATGATATCGATCCAGTTTACTGATCATCGGAATTTCGGGCATTCGGTGATCGCCTGTTATCAGGAAAACAGTGTTGTTAAAATCGCTTCTTTGTTTATACTGTTCTATAAAATTCCGGATGGCATCGTTGGTGTAGAGAATACTTGCGTACTGATATTTATAATTGCGGTATTCTCTTTTAGAGGGCTCATCAAATTTTAATTCATCCATGCGCTGTTCGAAACGTTCCAGATAATGATCCTGTTCATTGATAAAAAATGGACTGTGCGTGGAAACAGTAAGCACTATGCTTGCAAAAGGTTGTTGCGTATTTTGTTTGGTCTCAAAGAATCGTTTGAATAGATCCTTATCACCATAACCCCAGGAAAATCCATTTTGCCCCGGCATTTTTGTATAGCCGGAAGGGAAAGTTGGTTCATCATTAATACTGTTTACCTGATTCTTCTGCATGTAAACATTCATGTTATCAAAACCTGATTCACCTCCATAATGAAAAGAAGTGTTATAGCCGTTTTGTTTCAGCAAACTCAATAATGATAAATGCTCAGGCATATTATTACCCAATTCATTAAATCCGTTTTTTGCAAATGGAAGAGAGCCGATAAAAGAAGGCAGCACTGCAAAAGTTCTTCCTCCTTCACTTAAAAAGTTTTCCCAGTATAAACTTTTGTCTGAGAGCGAATCAATGAACGGCGTAAAGTTTCCGAGATAAGCCCCTTTGTTGGTGAAGGCCCTGCCTAATCCTTCCACTAATAAAATGACAATATTCGGCGGCGTTTTTTCTGCATTAAAGAATGGTGATAATACATCTGCTGAACTATCGATAGCATGCAGGAAAGGATAATCTTTTTCATCCACATATTTGAAAGAAAGGATGCTGTTGTTTTTATTTTCTTCACTCCCGAAATCGCCACTATAACTGTCGGCATAAATATCCTGTTGTTTGGCCGCCGGAAAAAAATGTTGTACCGATGCATTGAAAAAAAAGTATGATTTATTTAGTGCAAGGTTATTACTGTATTCTTGTCCGGGTAACCATTTATTTGTTACGGATAAAAAATTAAAGGCAATAGAAATTCCGAATAAAGCAAAAAGTACTGTTGTATAAAAACCACTCAATTTTAATTTCTTAGGTAGATAGATGCAAGACAAAACGATCAGCAGCAATGCGACTAAAAAAATAATGATGATCGTTGCATTGATGGCTCCTGCTGCTCCCACCGTTTGTTTGATATCATTCCATGAATATCCCCAAAGGTCTGCACCGAGCGGAACTAAAGTGGAAAGAAAATATTGCGATAAGGAAACCTGAATTAATATCAGTAGAACAGACAATACAATAAAAAATAGTTTCGCAGCTTTTTTGTGCAGCAGATACAATAATGCAAATGGCAGAAACCAGATCAAGCCTGTTGAAAGAAAATAGCTGAGATCTTTAGCAAGGCCCAGTGTAATTACGTTTACAAATAATTTAGGGATGCCGTGTTTAAATACTTCAAAACTTAATTCAAAGATCCTTGCGGTGATGAGTAAGAGTAACAATACAATTGCATAGCCGGAAAATTCATTGGCAGCATGAATCAATTTAGCGGGGATGTTTCTTAAGAATTGTAGCAGCGGATTCTTTTGTTTGATCAAAGCCTGATCGGCTGCAGATTGTTGTACTGAAGATGGTGTTTGTATTTGGGCAAAACCCGTTCTGGTCATTTCGCCCCAGGCTTTATTTTTCTTGAGCAGGTCTATGTATCCCTGTACTGCAGACCATACCACGAAGGGATGAAAATAGAATGGCTCCGTTAATGCAGTTACTATCAGTAAAAAGATCTCTGATCTTCTTTTGTATTGGTTATAAGTGATGATCTCCATATAGATCGCGAATGCAGAATAGAGATAACCGAAACAGATCACAAAGAAGAGATATACAAAAAAGAAATACCACTCTATCATTCCCATTGCTGCGAATATGAAAAAAAACAGGAAGCCTAAAAATTCGATGATGGGTGCGCAAAACTCAAAGAAGAACCAATAAGGATAACTTAATAAACCCATTAAATGGTAATTGGGATTGAAGAACATTTTACGATGAAAAAATAAAGTTTCATAGGTTCCTCTTGCCCATCGATTGCGTTGTCTTCCCAGGATCTTTAATGAATCCGGGGCTTCGGTCCAGCACAAAGGATCGGGGATATAGGTAACGCGATATTTTTCTTTTTTCTCTTCCAGGTAGCGCCGCATTCTCACCACCAGTTCCATGTCTTCACCAACGGTATTATGATTATATCCACCTGCTTTAATAACGATCTCTTTATCAAATGCACCAAATGCACCCGAGATCAGCATCAAACCATTTAATCTGCTCCATGCCATTCTGCCTAAAATAAATGCGCGGATATATTCCAGGCTTTGCATTCTCGGCAGGTATTGTTTGGGGATCTTTACTTTAATTAATTTACCATCTTCAATGATGCATGAATTGGCGATGCGTACAACACCTCCTGATGCGATTACTTTTCTATCCGTGCCTTCTAAAAACGGTTTTACCATTTTCAATAAAGCATCCTGCTCCAGGATACAATCCACATCAATGCAAACCAGATAATCATTCGATGCGATGTTCACTCCCACATTCAATGCATCGGCCTTGCCGCCATTCATTTTATCTACGACCACCAGTTTGCTATAAACAGGGTTACTGCTTTTATACACACCTCTTACTTCTTTAGTAGGAATTTGATAGTTGACAAAGAAGTGAACTTTTTTTAGTTCAAATGCGTCAATTAATTTTTCGAGACTATCATCTTTGCTTCCGTCATTCAAAATGATCACTTCGAGATTGCTATAATAAATGGATAAAAGTGATCGAACATTTTCAATAATGGTCTTGCCTTCATTATAAGCGGGTGCCAGAATGCTTACGGAAGGGGCATGAGGAGATGCTGCCAATAAACGATAATCGGTAAAACTGTTTTTGTGTAGATAAGTGTGTGTTTCGCCAATGGAATAGAGGCCGATAAAAATATAGGATAGTACCAATAGTACAGAATAAGAGAAGATCCCGTACATGAGTATATTGAAAATAATATCTGTAATGCCTTGTGAACTCATTTTCCCATTTCAGATTTAATGTGCAGATAAATATCTTGATAGGGACCGTAAGGTGCTTTTCCTCTTTCTTCCAAAGCTTCTAATCCGCGTGGAAAACTGTGCGCTAAAACCCTTCCTGCTTTTAATTTTATGATATCACTCTTATCATCCAACAAGCCTATTAAAAACCAGGCCTGATCCAGGGTAGCGATCTTTACAAGCGCGTCCAAAACAGCCAACTGGTTTGCAAATTTTTCGTTGGGATAATGTTCCGTCAATATTTGTGCTGTTGATTCATTGGCAATGCGCACCAATGTTTTAATGGCCTGCATTCTTACGGAAGTATTGCGGTTTGTAAAACATTTCACAACAGCATCGTGCACCGAGAACTGCTGATACTCAGCAGCCAGTTTCAAAGCAAATATGATAACCGTATCGTTTGATGATGAAAGCCATTTGGGAAGATGCGTTGCTAATTGTCCGTTCTCTTCAGCAGATCGTAGCTGGTCTAACAGTTTTATCTGCTGCCATTCTGTGATGGGATAGGTAACCATGTCTAAAAAACGAAGTCCTTCAAACCCTGTCATATTCACCACGCCGATCTGTGCTTCCATGCGAACAAATTCGTATTGGTTGTTCGTATTATGATAGATGCGGGGCAGCGTATCCATTTGCTGCATGGAATATAATTCATGAATTCCTTTTGCCCGTATATACCATTTTCTGTTATCGAGTTTTTTAACGGACAGTTTTTTAAGACCCAATTCTTCATACAATGCAATGATATTTTTTGCTGCAGTGCCCGTTAAATTTTTTTTTGTTTTGATCAATTCATCAACCGTGAATTCTTTAGCTATCGGTCTTTTTAAAATGCGGTAGAAAGAAGCAGGGATATTAAAATTATTTCCATCTTCCGATTCATCCAGTATGGCTTTTGTTACCCAAACTTCCAATTCGGATTGAATTCTTTGCCGGAAAAAAAATCTTGTTTTTTTTAAGTACAGCGTACTATAGATAATGATGATAATGATAAAAAAGCCGGTAGACAGGATCTCAATTCCTATCAACAAATAATCGGGGTTGATGATCTTCGTAAAAGCTTTCAGCATGCAAGAGAAAGAGAATGCTGCGCAGGATAAAAAAACACGACAATATGAATAAATGACTATTGCGATCAAAATACATGCAGGTTAATATGCAAGTATAACATATTTTCTACTGATTCTTTTTGAGCAGCCGCTTTACACGAACAGCCAATTCATTTAAATTGAAAGGCTTGGTGATATAATCGTCGGCACCCAGTTCAAAAGCATCTTCTACGGTCTTTTCCTGGCCCAATGCCGATAAAACAATTACAGCGGCTGAGCTGCTCTTTGATTTTACAAACCGTAAAATTTCGAGGCCGGAAGCATAGGGAAGCATGATATCTGTAATAACAAGATCGGGGAGTTCTTCTTCCAGTTTTTGTAAGGCTTCCTTTCCATCCACACAGTCAATTACCGTATAGCCTTCTTTTTCTAATTTCATGCTGATCGTTTTGCGCATCAAGGGCTCGTCTTCAGCTATCAGGATCGTCATATCAGCATTTTTGTAGGTTAGTGGTGTGATTTGAATCGAAATTAATATTAAAAGCTAATTTCTTCCTTATGAATTTAACCGATATCTCTGTAGTTCGTTTTTGAGAAGGTCCTCGGCAATGGCATATTTTTGTTCGATCAGGTCGATCAGGGGCAGTATGGAATCAAGATCAACTCTATTTTCGACCTTTGATTCAATATCTACCACTGCTTCGTATAGCGAATCCACTTTTATCACCGAAAAGGAGGATTTCATGGTATGGGCAGCTTTAAACAGATTCTCCCAGTCTTTCTGTTCATAATAGCGCTTCATGTCCTTAATAGCGGGGGGCATAGTGCTTAGAAAAAGTTCAAAAACTGTTTGGATAGCTTTTATATCATCTCCCACCAGATCCTGCAAAACATTCAGATCGACCGTAGTTCCATTTCCTGAAAGCATAAAATCTAATTCCATAATGCTGTTTGTACTGTAATTTACGGGCCAAGACCCTTTTTATATAGTTTTTTTCTATTTAAATAGGGGTGAATAACATCTTTTGCTAATTTTTAACCCTTTATGTGCAGCCAATTCTACTATTTTTGTCCCTCTTTCTAAAAAGGGATGAGATTTCCTTCACAACTAAAGAAAATGAAAAAAACGCTTTTATTACTGCTTTGTGTTACCGCTATTCTTTCTGCAGATGCTCAACTGAGCAGTCTTTTTTCTAAAAAGAAAAAGGCAGATAGTACCCAAACAAAGGCAAAACCTGCTCCTGTACCAGTTGTAGCAACACCTAAAACGGATTGGAGTAAGATCGATCTGAGCAAAAGACCGGCAGATCATTTCATGTTCCAATATGGATATGATGCCTGGCTTAATCACCCGGATAGTGTTAAAACACATGGATTCAGCCGACATTTCAATTTTTATGTGATGATGGATAAGCCCCTGAAGAATAATCCCAAGTTTAGTATTGCTTATGGGGTAGGCCTTGGATCGAGCAATATCTTTTTTGATCGTGAATATGTAAAAGTGAAAGGAAATGGCGGTACGCTGGCATTTGACAGTACCACGCATTTCCATAAGTCGAAGGTTACCACTATGTATGTAGAAGTGCCGCTCGAATTGAGGTATTATTCAGATCCGGTGCATCCCGGTAAATCATGGAAAGCAGCTGTAGGTGTGAAAGCGGGTGTTTTGGTTAAATCTTATTTTAAAGGGAAGGATCTGCAGGATCAAAATGGGGCCAGCTATTATGGCAACACTTATATCCAGAAGGAATTCAATAAAAGATATTTTAATGGATCTACTATTGTTGCAACAGCAAGGGTAGGATATGGAAATTTTTCACTGAATTGTGATTATCAGATCACACCTGTTTTAAAACAGGGTGCCGGGGCCGATATGCATACTTTGTCGATTGGATTGACCGTAAGCGGATTATAAAGAGACCAAATTTTTTGAAAGCCTTACTTCTGAAAAAGAGTAAGGCTTTTTTATTTGGCGATAATTTTATCTAGTGACTGAAATGTTTTGATATGCTGACCTGCCTGTCGGCAGGAAAACTTATATTTTTTCTCTTACTTTTTTGCTTGCCCAAAAAAGTAACAAAAAAGGGCAACCGAAAACGATAACAGCCCGTTTTCGGTGGGGTTCCTTGATTTAGCAGTTGTGCTACTGTGACCTCGGCGATAGGGCAATGATGCGTATGCTAAAAGCATGTATGCCGATGTTGGTGTTTTCACCAACATCGAAGTAAGAGAATTATCTTTTTTATTCTTTTTTGCTTGTTCTAAAAAGGTAACCGAATGAGGTTACGTAAAAAAAAGACCCCCGAAAATGACCTCATCCGCCTGCGGCACCTTCTCCTAAA
>CAIKTE010000042.1 GCA_903830285.1 uncultured Chitinophagaceae bacterium
GCCTCCATAAATGGAGGCTTAGTGCCCACGAAAGGAATCGAACCTTCACATCCTTGCGAATACCAGATTTTGAGTCTGGCGCGTCTACCAATTCCGCCACATGGGCTTTGCGGGGTGCAATATTACTCTGTTAATTCAATCCGACCAAAATCCTGTTCAAGTATTTTTTTTGATAATAGTATTCTTTTATTTGCAACAACTCTTTTTCGGGAACAATACCTTCCTGATAATGTTCCATAATTTGTTGAACAGGTTCATAAATTCGTGATTGAAAATTTGAAATTTGTGATTTGATATTTGAAACTGCAGTAATATCATCTTCCATTTTTGCCTCCATGAGTTGTTCATTCAACTCCATAACATCCATTAAAAAATCGGCCGGCAGTTTATATTTTTCTTCTTCTTCCAACAAGCCCTTTATCTGCAGAATATATTTAATGGTTTCATCAGTATCAGAAAAAGTCTTGAATGCTTTATTGACCAGGGAAGATTTCTCCAAGACCTCGCTTTGCTCATCTTCACTGGCATTGCTGAAGAAATCGGGATGATATTTCCTGCTCAATTCATAGAACTTTTTTTTGACCACTGCTGCATCCGGAAAAAAGGAAACGGGAATATCATATAATTCGAAATAGTTCATAGTGCTGTATAATGTTGAGAATCTCCAGGTAATCCCTGGCATAAAACTTAGGGTACAAATCTGCTTTTCTTTACTGAGAGAAGGGTAGCAATGAAGCTTAATTCTTAATCTTCAGTTGGGAACACAAATAATTTTTACCTTTCCATTCAAAATTAGGACTAATGTTAGTGATAGGCCTTATTAAAGAAGGAAAAGTTCCTGCAGACAATCGCGTTGCTTTAACACCCGAACAATGCAAACAGATCAATAAGAATGGCCAATTGAAAGTTGTTGTACAATCTTCAGCGCACCGATGTTTTACTGATAGAGAGTTTAAACGTGCAGGAGTGGAGGTATCAGATGATCTGAGTAATTGTGACGTATTGATAGGTATTAAAGAAGTACCGATGCAAATGCTAATAGAAAACAAAACCTATTTGTTCTTCTCTCATACCAAGAAACAGCAGCCATTTAACAGACAATTATTTCATGCAATGATGGATAAAAATATGACACTGCTTGATTATGAATGTCTGGAACATGATGACGGCCAACGAATCATCGGCTTTGGCTTTTTTGCAGGTGTTGTTGGAGCGCATAACGGTATCATGGTATATGGTAAAAGAACCGGGCTCTATCAATTGGGCAGAGTGTATGAAGTAAAAGATTACCGTAATCTGATCCATACTTATTTCGGATTAAAGATCCCGAATATCAAGATCGCTGTAACAGGCAGTGGAAGGGTGGCACATGGTATACTTGAAGTGATGAATTTAATGGGTATCACAGAAGTGGGGCCTGATGAATATTTGGAAAAGAAGTTCTCATATCCAGTCTATGTGCAATTGAAAGGGGCTGATCTCTACACTCATCGGGAATCAAAGACTTATAAGCGTGAACATTTTCATGAACATCCGGAAGAATACCGAAGCCGGTTTTTACCATACACACATTGCACAGACATTTTAATGAACGGCATTTACTGGGAAAAAACAATGCCCCGATTATTTGAAAGGGAAGACATTGATGATAATTTTAAAATTAAAGTGATATCGGATATTACGGACGATACTGATGGTTCGATCCCGATTAATCTTGGCGATCAGAATATTGAAAACCCTGTGTATGGCGTTGACAGAAAAAAGTTTGAAAAAACAGAACCTTATCTAGCTGACAATATTGATGTGGTCGCAGTTGGTAATTTACCCAACGAATTGCCAAGAGATGCCAGCCGTTATTTTGGCGAACAGTTATTGAAATTTGTGTTGCCCGAATTGATCAAAGGAGGAAATGAAATAACCGATCGTGCCATTATTTTAAAAGACGGTAAACTGACAGAACATTATTCTTATCTGAAGGATTATGCAAAGCATTGATGAGTTGTAAGTTTTAAGTTGTAAGTGGGAAGTAATTTATATCATAGGTATAGATAATAATCCTTCAATAATTCAATGAATTCAGGTGAATAATCATTGAACTCATCCTTGATCATTATTTCTTTTTGTTTTATTGCTATTGATGTTTTGGAGAACAATAACATAGTTCTGAAATATGGATGATGTGGTGTTTGTTTTGCCGATACTTTTTCTTCGAGATAAAAATCTTCTGCTCTTGCAAGTTCTTCAAGGAATACTGAACGATGATAGGGAAGAAGTACTGCAAATTTTCCGTCATTAGTTATATTATTTTTTACAGATTGCATTAATTCTTCCAGACTTAAAGCTTCGCTATGCAAAGCAAGATTACGTTTTGAGCTATCACTTTTTAAATCGTTATTAAAGAATGGGGGATTGGAAATAATGAAATCGTATAAACGATTGGTTGGATGGTATTGCTGAATAGAAGATTGGTGAAGATTCAACTTCTCACTCCAAAGTGACGATTGAAAGTTTGATGCAGCTTGCGTTGCAGCCTGTTCATCAATTTCAATAGCATCGATGATAACACTATTATTTTTCTGTGCGATCATTAAAGGAAGCAACCCTGTTCCTGTGCCAATGTCGAGAAGACGGTTGACGGGAGACAGTTGTCGGTTGGCAACAGCAGCACACCAAGCCCCAAACAAACAGGCATCAGTTGTAACTTTCATGGCACAATGTTCCTGCTGTACGGTGAATTGTTTGAACTGAAAAAAGTTATTTGCCATTTTTATTTGATGATTGAATTAATACAGTACAAGTACTCTGTCGCGTAAAGCTATTCAGTACAAGTGTGCGACGCAAGTAAAGCTAAATCAGTGATACAAAAGTTGGGTTCAAAATAAAAAGACTATTTCAAAACGAAATAGTCTTTCACCAATATTTATAGCCCCCTCTTTTGAAGGGGTTGGGGAGGCTTTATTTTTCAGCAACGATACTTGCCGTTAAATATTCGAGATTTAATCTAGCAATGTTTGATATTGAGATCTCCTTTGGACAAGTAGCTTCACAAGCACCAGTATTAGTACATGCACCAAAACCTTCTTTATCCATTTGTGCTACCATGTTCATTACTCTTGAATGACGTTCAGGTTCTCCTTGTGGTAACAAAGCGAGATGCGCCACTTTAGCTGATAAGAACAACATCGCACTACTGTTTTTACAAGCTGCCACACAAGCACCGCAACCGATACACATGGCTGCCGCAAATGATGCATCAGCTCTGTCTTTATTGATAGGTAATGAATTACCATCCACTGCATTACCGGTATTCACTGAAATATAACCACCAGCCTGAATGATCCTGTCGAAAGAAGTTCTGTCAACGATCAGATCTTTAATTACAGGGAATGCACCCGCTCTCCAGGGTTCAATGGTAATGGTTTCGCCATCTTTGAATGCCCGCATATGTAATTGGCAGGTTGTATTTCCTTTCCATTCACCATGAGGTTTTCCATTGATGTACAAAGAGCACATGCCGCAAATACCTTCGCGACAATCATGGTCGAATGCAATAGGATCTTGCCCTTCATGGATCAATTGTTCATTCAATACATCCAGCATTTCGAGAAAAGACATTTCAGAAGAAATATCTTTTACCTGGAAAGATTGAAATCCCCCTTTGTCATTTTTATTTTTCTGACGCCAGATCTTCAGCGTTAAATTCATATTGTAATGTTCCATGCTTCGCTTATTTGTAATTTCTTTGAGTTGGTTTTATAACTTCATAATTCAAAGCTTCTTTGTGTAATTCCCAATTGCCTTCACTTTTTAATTCCCATGCAGCTACATACATGTAATGCTCATCGTCACGCAATGCTTCACCTTCCGGTGTTTGATATTCTTCACGGAAATGACCGCCGCAGCTTTCATTTCTGTTCAATGCATCGATACACATCAATTCGCCCAGTTCAATAAAATCAGCCACACGATTGGCTTTATCCAATTCAGGATTATATTCATTGATGATGCCGGGAATTTTCACATCACTCCAGAACTCTTTCTTTAATGCTTTTATTTCTTCAATGGCTTGTTTTAAACCTTCCACATTACGAGCCATACCGCATTTATCCCACATGATCTTACCCAAACGTTTATGCAGGCTTTCAACGGATTGAGAACCTTTGATATTCATTAAGGTATCGATCCTGTCTGCAACTGCTTTTTCAGCTTCCACAAATGCAGGATGATCAGTTGGAATGGCTTTACTGTAAATTTCGTCCGCAAGATTATTTCCTAAAGTGTAAGGGATCACAAAATAACCATCTGCTAATCCCTGCATCAGTGCACTGGCACCTAAACGGTTGGCACCATGATCGCTGAAATTAGCTTCACCCAAACAATAGAGTCCTTTAACGGATGTCTGCAATTCATAATCAACCCATAAGCCACCCATTGTATAATGAACAGCCGGATAGATACGCATAGGCAATTCGTAAGGATTTTCGCCGGTGATCTTTTCGTACATGTCGAAAAGGTTACCGTA
>CAIKTE010000043.1 GCA_903830285.1 uncultured Chitinophagaceae bacterium
CCATCAACCATATTTAGACAGCTTCAGAGGAAAAAGCGATAATTGGTTTCAATTATTCTAATTTTATCGCTCATCAATCGTTACTATTTTCCATGGATACTATGTTGCGCAATATCGGGGAATTATTTCAATCATACAAAAAACTAGCTGCAGAAAGAATAGAGAAAATCCCCCAAAGCGGGAGTGATCGAATATATTGTAGAATATATTCAAATAATAGCACATTCATTGCTACCTATAATCTGAATATAAAAGAGAACCAAACTTTCATTTCGTTCAGTAAGCATTTTAAAAAAGCAGGATTACCCGTACCTGAGATCTTTTGCGCAAATGCTGATACAACTATTTATATTCAGGAAGATCTCGGAACCGAAAGTTTATTGAATAAACTGGAACAGAACGGACACAATGATCATGTGTACGGATTATTTCAAAAAAGCTTAAAAGCATTGTCGAAAGTGCAGGTGTTGGGGGATAAGGGATTGAATTATGATCTCTGTTTAACGGCAAAAGAATTCGGTAAGCAGGCCATCATGAGTGATCTCCTGTATTTCAAATATTATTTCCTCGACACATTGCGACTGCCTTATGATAAGCAGGCAATGATGGAGGATTTTGATGCATTGAGTACTTATCTAACCCGCACAGAATATAAGTATTTCATGTTCCGCGATTTTCAAAGCCGCAATATCATTGTGAATAATGAGGAAGTTCATTTCATCGATTATCAGGGCGGGATGAAAGGTGCCTTGCAATATGATGTAGCGAGTTTATTGTGGCAGGCAAAAGCAGAACTGAGTGAGGAATGGAAGGACAGTTTGCTGCAATATTATTTAGATGAAGTAGATGTTTTGTTAAAGAAAAAAGTTGACAGAATTACTTTCATCAGTCAGTACAACGGGTATGTCTTAATAAGATTATTACAAGTATTGGGCGCATATGGTTTCAGAGGATTGTTTGAAAGAAAAGCACATTTTTTATCCAGCATTCCATTGGCATTGCATAGTGTAAAATTTTTCTTGGATCATAAACGCGTAGGCATTGTTACCCCTGAGTTTGACAGGATGCTGCAATTAATGGTGAGTGATGAAGTGATCGAAAGATTTACACCCACTGTTGCTACCGAAGCAACTGCATTGGTAATAGATGTCAACAGTTTCAGTTATAAAAAAGGGATCCCTGTAGATGAGACAGAGAATGGCGGCGGCTTTGTATTTGATATGCGTGGCATTTTAAATCCGGGAAGATTTGATGAGTATAAATGTTTAAACGGAAAAGATAAACAGGTGCAGGACTTTTTAGAACAGCGTACGCATATGAATGAATATTTAAACAGTGTTTGGGATCTGATCGATATAACGGTAGAAGATTATTTGCAAAGAGATTTTTCTCATCTGCAGATCAATTTCGGTTGCACAGGCGGTCAGCATAGAAGTGTGTATGCTGCAGAGCAAACGGCCAGGCATTTAAGGAATAAGTATAAGGTGAAAGTTAGATTAAATCATACCAATGAAGCGAATTGGAGAGACACCCCCTAGCCCCCTAAAGGGGGAACGAAAACGTTTCAGAAAGAGTGATGAATAATTAATACATTAAAAAATGGAGAAACATTTATTACAAAACGAAAACTAAATGAGTGACGGTAACAATTCCCCTTTAGGGGTTAGGGGTATGATATTAGCCGCAGGCTTAGGTACTCGCCTGAAACCCTGGACAGATGCGCATCCCAAAGCATTGGCGGTTGTGAATGGTAAAAGTTTACTGCAAAGAAATATTGAATATCTTCAACAATATGGTATTAAAGATGTGATCGTTAATGTGCATCATTTTGCAGATCAGATCATCGATTCCATTCAACAAAATAATGGATGGGGAAGTGAAATAACCATCAGTGATGAAACAGAAGCAGTATTGGAAACAGGCGGCGGATTACAAAAAGCAGCCTGGTTTTTTAAGGATGATTTTGTGCTGATGAATGTAGATATTCTGACTGACCTTGATCTGCAGAAAATGATCGATCAACACAAACAAAATAAAGCGCTCGCTACATTGGCTGTTACGGAAAGAAATACATCGCGTTATTTTTTATTCAATGCGCAACAGGAATTATGCGGATGGAAAAATATACAAACAGGAGAGGTAAAGCCATCTCCCCTCTCTTGTGGAGAGGGGCCGGGGGTGAGGCAAAAAGCATTTAGTGGGATTCATGTCATCAATCCGAAAATATTTTCTTTAATGAAACAGGAAGGTAAATTTTCGATGGTGGATGTTTATTTAAGTTTATGTGCTGATCATAAGATCCAATACTTTGATCATTCTGATACAAAGTTTATTGATGTGGGTAAACCGGAAAGTGTTGTGCAAGCTGAAAAGATGTTTTTGTAGGAAGGTCTTTGGTATGAGCTCAGCCTTTGAAAGGTTGGCAACCCTTGACGCACCCCTGACGCTATTGTAACGCACCTACAACGCCTTTACTACGGCTTTAGTACGCTTTATGTACCCTCTATCTACCTATCTGCTACGCTTTTTCCGGCGTTCTTGCATTTAATTTCAACGCTAATAATGATCTTCAAATAGCCCCAGGGGGGCGAAATTTTGGTAGATAAAATCATTAAATGTAAACCAAAGCCCCGGAGGGGCGACATTATCTATTATCCAAATTCAGTCAATTTCAATTGTATTTTTCATTATAAAATTAATGCGATAATAATGTCGCCCCTCAGGGGCTTATATCGTTCATTCTAATGTTTGTGTTACCAAAATTTCAGCCCTCTGGGCTTTTCTTTTGTATAGTATTGGTGAAGAACACCAAAATCGCGAAATGCAAAAGGTTTTCTCGCTGCGAACCCCGCGGCGCTGCGAGAGCATAATTATTTTTTCCAAAATTTGGATTTCTTTTGGTCTTCTTCGGGACTTCTTTTGGTCTGCTTCACAAAAACCAAAAGAAAGGTAAAAGAAGGCTTGGAGAGGGGCAAAAGAAAAGCATATTTTATAGTTCAAACGATGACACTGAAACAAATGAAATTCTAGTTTCATACAGCTCCCATAAAGCATCCATACCGTTGCTATGCTTTATCCATATACTATCCATACAGGAGGCTGTCATTAGTCGGGAGTCGTTAGTAGGTACAGCGATTGGGGGGGAGCGGTTTCTAAACAGAGTCTTCTAAATGAGTTGCCAAGGGTTTTAACCCTTGGTAAAAATGATATAAAATATAAACCGGCTTTAGCCACTAACAATCAAGTGGCTAAAGCCGGTTTTGTACTATAATTAATATACCCCTCATACTGAAGCATGAGGCAAGTGAGTATGAGACGGTTATACCTTGATATAGATCTTTTTCTTATCCAGCACATACACAATTGACCAATAAAAAATGATCATGATCAATGCATAGAGCAAAGAGCCCACACGAAGATCGCCGGCGATATCCTTACAAATATGCTGGTAGAACCATCCGAAAGGGGATGTGTAGATCGGCTTTCCGGCGGGATTGAATCCTTCGGTAATTCTGATCAGGCCTAATAGTCGTGGTAAGAATCCGCTTAATACAAAAATGAACAATGGGTTTTTCCCAAATACATCGAAGAACTTGCTCCAGGCGCCTTTCACTTCTTTGAATTCGATCAAATAGATCATAACCGCAATAGTAATGGTGGCCAATCCGGTTGTATAGATCGTGTAACTGCTGGTCCATATTTTTTTGTTGATGGGGAATACCATATCCCAACAATAACCCGCGAAGACCAACACAATTCCGGCAACAAAAAGATTGGAAAGCATTTCATAGGTCTTTCCTTTTTGCTGAATATATTGTCCTACGAAATAACCAAATACCACTTGAACAATAGCGGCAAATGTGCTGGCCAATCCTTCGGGATCGAAAGGAACGCCTTCACCTTTATAAACATGTGCCATACCAAATACATTGATGTCAACCGATGTTCCGAAATAACCCGACAGACTGAATGGATCTGTGGAATTTCCCAGGAGTAAACAAAGCACCCAATAACTTAGTAATAAGATGCAACTGAAAACATAAGCGCCTTTTGTCTTGAAAAAATAAACGATCAGCGAAGCAAATAAATAACAAAGGGCAATTCTTTGCAATACACCCATGCAACGGATACCAGTAACTGTTCCGCTGGCATTGGTCCAGCTCCATGTTTTTAATAC
>CAIKTE010000044.1 GCA_903830285.1 uncultured Chitinophagaceae bacterium
AATTTCAGAATTTAGCAACCCTTTATCTATGTCGATTCTCTATATTTTGATGAAAAGTATCTGCTCATTATATGTACTGTTATGTTTGCCATTTTTCCAAAAGATTGTACATTTGCAACGCTGAAAATCGGGGTGTAGCGCAGCTTGGTAGCGCGCGTCGTTCGGGACGACGAGGCCGCAGGTTCAAATCCTGTCACCCCGACATAGATACACTGAATATCAACGCTTTAGATCGAATTTTGAACACATTTTGAACTTTTCTAAGGTTGTTGGCGATTTTGGACATAATTAGGAGGTGACTTCCATCGTAAGGCTTCAAAAGGACTGATTATAAGGGTGAGTAATGTTACAAGTATCACATTTAGTGTCTTTTAAGGCAATTATCCAACTTATTTTAATTAAAATTTCTTTTGGTATTCTTGTACCAGTATCTAATTTTGTACATCACTGATATAGTCATGATTGTTGTTTTGAAGATTTCTCCTAATTAATTTTTTAATTAAAATTTATTCAAAATCAACTCAGTCATGGAAAAACTCACCTTTTCCCGAATCCTCAAGCCAAATGCATGATAAAACTCTTCTACCAAACTCAAATCGAATTCATGGTTAAATCAAGATTTGATTTAACTCCTTTAAATGTTAAGAATTATTGAATGGTTTTCACGTAAGTTATCTCACACGCCTTACAAAACCTCTTCTCCTGATAATACTCTGCGATATCGTTCCAGCCATTGGTTTTCTGGAATATATCCAGTCCTCTGCCAAGAACAATTTTCCATCCATTATCCAGTTCAATGGAACGGTCATGTGAATTTTCGATAAATTCATAGGTAAAGATGATGCCCAATGATTCCAGAGAGTCTGCCATTGCTTGGAATGCTTCTTTCGAGTTCTGGATGTATTCTTCGTTGTTATTGGTTACCAGATGAAACTTCAATTCTTCCATCTCATCCTTCTTCATTGCGACCAACTTTGCGAACTCCATCAGGTTTCTTAGCTGGTACGGTAACCTTATATATGGATCAGTTAGCTTGATCTCTTTGACACCTGTAAGATATGCACCAAAAAGATATTCGAATGAAACGCCCGACTGATTGTCCCTGATGATCTTCTGCCCTTCAGCTAATTTGGGTTGCTGATTCTGCTGATTCTTTTCAACATTCAATGGTTCTTCAGGCAAGGGTTCATCATCTTCCAATCCCAGCTGAACCTTATGTTCGATGTATTCCAGTGTTTGAATATTGGTCTTCTTGCCAGTTTTTTTTGTTACATACGAGAAATCAACCTTTTCAAAGGTTTCATCCATCTTGCGCAGTTGGTCTTTAACCCGTTTGCGGTTTTCAATGGCGAATTCCAGCAAAAGTTTAGCATCATCTTCGCCAAATACTCCATCAGGGAATATCACCTTAATCAACCCTGAGAACGTTTTGGCAATGGATGTCTTGTCACGTGTAGTGATTGAATCCGATAATTGGAAGTGTGGTGCATAATCGTTCATATGGTCTTCCTTACGGAGTTCCTTCAGCACTTCGGATAAGTAATCAACAATGAAACCATAACCATCCGTGAACATTTCATTTCGGAGCTTCTGCACTTCCCACCCTGCCAGATAACAATGCAACCTATCCAAGAATGCTGTATCATAATAATCCTTTGGCAATGCTTCAAATAGATTGCTGTGCTTCAACATGTATGGCACTGGGTGTTCAGTATTACCGATGAATGCCATTGATGCTGCTGCACCATAAACTTCTGTTCCACGGCTAAAGGATTTGTTTGCCATGT
>CAIKTE010000045.1 GCA_903830285.1 uncultured Chitinophagaceae bacterium
ATTCCTATCCTGAAATTAAAAAAAGCAGCACCCCTGCATACGATCGTTTGGAAGATCATAAAGGATTTCGGTTTTTCCTCCGCACAGACTCTTGAAGCGCTTAAGTTATTGGATGCTGATAACGGAAGTTATATACTGTCAGCATCCTATCGAATTTTCAAAAACAGGAAATGGATCATTATTGCCCCCTTACAAACAACTGTTGCGAATCATGTTTTAATGGAGAAAGGAGAGAAGAAGATCGTTTTTGCAAATGGAAGTTTGTTATTGGAAATGCTCCCTTCTTCCGGACTTCCGATTAACGACTCTCGACTAACGACTAACATAGATGCTGATACAATTCAATTTCCATTGTTATTGCGCAAATGCAAACAGGGCGATTACTTCTATCCACTGGGCATGCAGAAGAAAAAGAAGTTGAATCGATTCTTTATTGATCAAAAACTATCCGTTACTGAGAAAGAAAATGTATGGGTAATTGAATCGGATAAAAAAATTGTTTGGGTGATTGGTTTACGAATGGATGACAGATGCAAAATTACTGCTTCAACAAAAAATGTATTGAAGATTGATTGGATTGCGACTGCTAACTAAAATACGATCTAACTTCGAATATAAAATTATCGATCGGTCGGAATGCCGTAAGGAATTGGCAGGTAACGATCAGGAAAACGATACCGTATACTGCTCCCCAGAAATGTGCTGAATGGTTGATATGACTGCCTCCTTTTTTAGAGAAATATGCAGATATGATCAAGTATACTATACCAAAAATAAAGGCTGGGAAATGAAAAGGAATGAACATTAAACCAATGCCCTGTGTAGGTGCAATAAAGATAAATGCAAATACAACGGCAGATACTGCACCACTTGCACCCAGACTTTTGTAATGATAATTTTCCCGGTTGTTGAAATAGGTAGGCAATAAACAAACCACCAAAGCCGAAACATATAAAATAAGAAAAATGAATTTTCCCTGATCGCCATAGATCCTGGAGAAATATTTTTCTATGATATCGCCAAACATATAAAATGAATACATGTTAAAGCCCAGATGTGCCAGATCTGCATGGATCAATCCGCAGGTAATAAACCGATACCATTGATTTTGATTAGTAATGGCAGGAGGATAAAAAATAAGATCATCCATCATTTTCTCATTCGAAAAAGCAGTGAACGAAACGATACAGGTCAATAAAATAATCGCAAGAGTGATGGTTATCATAAGAGCAAGATAATTATTTAACTGTGATGATATTTTTCATTTCTAAGAATGCTACAAGCTCTATAGATCTGTTCTGCCAGTATCAGCCTAACAAGCATATGCGGAAAGACCAATTTGGATAGACTCCACACAAAGTCAGCACGCTTGCTAATGTTTTCATCCACGCCAAATGCACCGCCTATTAGAAAGATAATGCGCTTATTACTTTCATTTGCTCGTTGCTGAATGAATTGTGCGAGATCGGGAGAGGAGAATGATCTTCCTCTTTCATCCAGTAAGATCAGATAGTCTTCTTTTAGAATTTGTGCTGAGAGTAAAATGCCTTCTGCCTTTTTTAATTCTTTTTCTGATAAAGATGCCGCGTTTTTCGGAGGAGAAATGATATTCCATTCTGCAGTAAAATATTTGTTGATCCTTTTACTGAAATCTTCAATGCCATCTTCTACATAAGCATCATGCGTCTTCCCAACAGACCAAAGCTGAATTTTCATACTGCAATTTGATGCTTTTAGATGAATAAAAATAATCAACAAAAAATCATTTCAATTGATGGCAATTCGAGCTTCTGTTATTATTTTTGAAATCAATTACCTCTTGAAATAACCGCATGAGCTTATCTAAAAGAATCTCACTTACTTTTTTTTTGTCGATCATCATGTTCGTGATCTGTACTTCAGTAACTGCAATAAAAGAACAACACATTTACGGAGCAGATAAATATGGCTGGCCACATGTTTTTTATACAGTCACTTATGACGAAGGCAAAATAAAATTGCAGGATTTTGATATTAAAAACTTCCTGATCGCCTATTCCGTTTGGTTTGGATCAACTGCTGCAGTAATGATCATTATCCGCTTAATGAAAGTGAATAGAAACCCTTCTTAAAGCTTTTCTGCTTTGTTCCTGATTTTGGATTTATTTTCTATGTATAGGAAACTATTATAGCTAGTTTGTTCACTAACTAATTGATTTTCAAAGCTAATTTATCTCGCACGCTGTTTGTTATTTACTGTAAAACAAATAAATCCTATGCTTAAAAGTGTATTATTAGTAGATGATGACCCAATGTCTTTATTAATGACCCAAGAGATCATCAAAAACCAATGTTTCAGTACGGAAGTCCTGATTGCCATGAATGGCTTGCTTGCTCTTAAAGAGATAGAAAGTTTTATGGATAGTAAAAGCAAACATGAAAACAGGCAGGCACCAAGACTGATCTTTCTTGATCTCAATATGCCATTGATGGGTGGATGGGAGTTTTTGGAGCATTATACTCGATGTTTTTCTGCAAAACTGCCGGATACGAATATTATCATCCTAACAGGTTCTATTGACGAGATCGATCTTGAAAAAGCAAAAAAATATCCTGTTGTAACAAAGATCCTGCATAAACCCATGCTGAACGACAAGGTAGATTATCTGAAGAAGAATCATCTTTTGCAACAATATTTTGCATAAACTCAGTATATAAAAGCAGAATATACCCCCAGTATATAACCATCTCAGTTCGTTTTGAGGTGGTTGTTTCATTTTCAGGCCTGAGCTAAAATAGGATTTACAGTAGAATTGCTGTTTTGGAAGGTCTATAAATGCAAAAAGCAACTATAAAAGTTGCTTTTTGTTGGTGACCGCGTCAGGATTCAAACCTGAAACCCCCTCATCCGTAGTGAGGTACTCTATTCAGTTGAGCTACGCAGCCATTCCTGTTTAGGGCTGCAAATATAATATCTTCAGAACAATCTTCAAAAGCAGTTTTCAATTCTTTTAAAAATAGATCATAACTCATAGATACCTGCAGCTATTTTTTCAACTATTTTCTTGGGCAACAGCCATACAAAAAAGACGGTCAGCTTATTGAAAAAACCTGCGATCATTTCTGTTTTTTTATCAAACATGGCTTTTACGGCAATTTTTGCAACGTTTTCAGGACTCATATTCACTTTTTCTGCTGCTTTTGTTGCTTTGGCACTTACCATCGCCCTTTTTGGAAAATCGGTAGCTGTTGCACCCGGGCAAATTGCCGTTACAGAAACAGTTGAATCTCTTAACTCATAATTCAGTCCCCTGCTGAAATTTAGAATAAAAGCTTTAGAAGCTGCATATAGACTTAATCCGGGCACTGCTTGATAGGCCGCAGTACTTGCAATGTTTAAAATATATGCTTGTGATTGCTTGCGTAATGAAGGTAATAATGCATGTGTTAATTGAACAGGGACCTGCATGTTTACCAGCATCATGTCTCTTTGTTCAGTAATAGAATATTTTTCAAACGAGCCGCTTAATCCATAACCTGCATTATTCACTAAAATGCTGATATCCTTTTTTTTGTTTTCGCACCAATGCATGATTTGTTCAACCGCATCATCTTTTGATAGATCAACAGCTAAATGATCTGCTTGTATGGCATATTTCGTATGGAGATCTTCTGCAATCGTTTTAAGCAGTTCTTCAGTTCTTGCGATCAATAAAAGATCTATTTTCCTGCCTGCAAGTTCTTCTGCAATCGCTTTGCCGATTCCTTTACTGGCACCTGTTATTAATGCTATGGGCATACTATTTTGATTTGAATATAAAAGGCCAACAGTATCGTTGACCTTTTATAAAGTTAGTTTGGTTGAGGCATTTTACCGATGCACTTTTGAAGTAAATAAATGATAAAACGGCGTTTTACTTTTCTCGGTTTTAGGTTTGTACTTCCCGGTAATGATGGGAACATACATGACTCTTCTTCTGCTGGCTTCTCCTTTTAAATTAGATTGTTTTACACGATGCCATAATCGACCGTCATGCACAGTTAGATCACCTGAGAAGATATCATAACCTACTTCTCTCGTATCATCATTATTATCAACAAAATACTTTTTCCCGAATAATAATTTTACCACATTTTGTTTGTGTGTATCGGGTAAAACACGAAGGCCGCCATTTCCAAATAAACAAGTATCCAAATGAATGCCCACATTCAGCATGGGCAATATTTTTTGTCCCAGGAAAAGATCTCGCGGACTATCTGTATGCCATCCCATCTGTGTAAAAGAACTGTTTGGAGTATTGATATAATTATTTACAACCAAACCGTCTTTTTCTTTTTCTCCGATGCGGCCTTCATAAGGGTTTAATAATTCAAGTAATGCCTGCAATCTATTATCCTGCAATAGTTCATGTAAAGGCTCACTATAAAGAGAAGTGAAGCATAATCTCTGTATGGTCAGGTCTCCATTTTCCGTTTTTCCGAACTTAAGCGGAATGCCGTTTATCTTGTCGCGCTGCTCACTGATCCATTGTTTTTCTACTCTTTTTATTTCCGCAATATAAATGGCAACTTTTTCCGGGCTGATGAAATTGCGAAATACAATTACGCCATGCTCATTAAAAAAATCAACCTGTTCTTTTGTTAAAGTATTGCCCAGTTCAAAATTGCTTTCCCACTTTTGCATTTGCTATTTATTATCAATTCAGGACTGTTTGCTAAATAGATTTCACAGCTCTTATAAAGTTAAATGTAATCATAAATTCAGGCAAGCACAATTTTGAGATTTTTATAGCAGATTCCGGCTAAATACTTTTAATTTTAGTGATGATGTTTTTCGGAAACCCATTGTTGAAATTACTGATCGTATTACTGATACTGTTTTCTTTGAACCCGGCATTACTTGCTCAAAAAGATACAGCAAGATCAAAACATATTTTATTGTTTCCTGTTGTTTCCAGATCTATTGAAACAAGCTGGTCATTCGGCCTGGCCGGCGCATCTACTTTTCATATTTCAAAACTGGATACTGTTACAAGAACTTCCAATATTCAATCAGTTGTTTTGTATTCACTCAAAAAACAATTTGTAGCAGCATTGAATGGAACTATTTATTTTCATAACGAAGAATATATTCTGCATGAGCAGTTATCATACAGTTCATTCCCGGATAAGTTTTGGGGATTAGGAAGTCACTCTCCGGATTCTGCTATGGAAGATTATGCTTTTAAACAATACTATGTTTATCTACATCTGATGAGGAATTTGGGGAACAATCTTTTTGCTGGATTAATATTTGAATTTCAGAATCTGATGGAAGTTGATTATGTAAAGGGAGGGATATTTGATCAGCAGAATATAGTAGGTCGTGACCCTTATAAAGTTTCCGGACTGGGTTTAAGTTTTACCTATGATACTCGCAACGATGCATTTGCTCCTGACAAAGGCTATTTTGCGCAAACTTATTTTAATCACTTCGATAAGGTCTTTGGCTCAACATATAATTATACCAATCTTGTTGTTGATCTGAGAACTTATTTTCGGATGTATAAGAAACAGGTTTTGGCGCTGCAGGCATATAGTTATACTAATCTGGGTAATGAAGTACCACTGCGCAGTTTAGCTTCACTGGGCGGATCGAATATGATGCGTGGATATTATGCAGGACGTTTCAAAGATGTACAGCAACTTGTTTTTCAGGGCGAATACAGAATGCCTGTGTATAAAAGGATAGGAGCTGCGGTCTTTTATAATTTCGGCAGTGTTGGAAAAACAATGAATGATATTTCTTTCAGTGACCTGAAATATTCTTACGGTGCCGGATTAAGAATACAATTAAATAAAACAGAACGTTTAAACCTGCGTCTGGATTATGGTATCGGTCAGGGAGCCAATAACAAAGGGTTTTATCTGCAACTGGGCGAAGCTTTTTAAGTATGTACCAGAAAAGATTTTGTTAGCCAATACGCCAAATAAGTTATCACAGGAGCAACAACTACATCAACTGTATAATGCACATGTTGCAGCAAGACCATTATAGCGATCAGAATAGTAGATACCAATAAAATTGTTCTGTCGGTTTTCTTTTTTAAACACAGGAACATTAAAAACTGTGTAGCAGTATGACCTGAAAAGAATAGGTCTTTTGTTACAGATTCATTGCCGTAAATAAGATAGGTTATCGGATCTCTTAATTGAACCAGATCACTCGGTGGTTCTAAAGGAAGCATGGTGATGGATATAATTCTCAGCAAACAAAGGATAATATAACTCCACAAGAAAATAATAAATACTGATGGATCTTTCCAGCATCTATAGAGGGTAAAAATGGTGGTTGAATAAATGATCAGAAATATGGGAACAGAAAGATCAATGGCCGGAATAGAGTATAATAATGGATCTGTTAATTCTATTCCTCCTTTTCTTGCTTCTATTAACCCAAAGAAAAATGGGAAAAATATAAGTATGGCCAATAAGCAAATGATTCCGGCAATAGTCCTTGTTCTGAACGAACGGTAAACCCATGCTTCTTTCCATTTGACCATGTATTTTTCATAGTCCTTCTCTTTCGTCTCTATATTTTTTTCCATGCTTTACAAACCAAAGGGTAAAACGTAAATATACATCAATAGTGCCAACGTACAAATGCTTCCATGGCAGCATATTTCGTTAAACCTAATTCAGCATATAGCTTGGCAGTATTGGCATTTCTGTCTTCTGCTCTCTGCCAGAATTCTCTGCTGTCTGTTCCCTGAAAAGGAACCATGTCTTTTTGTGATTGGTGTATGAAGATTCCGAACCTTTTTTTCATGACCTGATCGGGACTCATCGGTATGGCCATTTCAATTTCTGCGATATCCCATTCCTGCCAGGCACCCTTGTATAACCAAACCCAGCAATCTTTCACCCAGGCTTCCCCTTTGCTTTTCAATCGATGCATACTTTCAAAAATAACATCCAGACAAACCTTATGTGTTCCATGAGGGTCGGCCAGATCACCGGCACAAAATATCTGATGCGGTTTTAATCTTTCCAATATTTCCATAGTGATCAGTACATCTTGCTCACTCATCGGATTCTTTTCAACTTCCCCTGTTTCATAAAAAGGAAGATTGAGAAAATGAATATTTTCATCAGGGATACCAATATATCTGCAGGTTGCTTTTGCTTCACATCTTCTGATCAACCCTTTGATGGAACGGATCTCCTGTGTATCCATCTGATTTTTCTTCTTGGATGTGATAAAATCAGCTGCATTGGTCAATACCTCTTTACTCTTATGATTATCAATTCCAAATTGTTCTTCAAATCCAACCGCAAAATCAAGGAATCGGGTCACAAACTCATCTGTTACTGCAATATTGCCGCTGGTCTGATAAGCCACATGTACATCATGCCCCTGATCATGCAGTCGCATGAATGTTCCACCCATGCTGATAATATCATCATCGGGGTGAGGTGAGAAGATCAGACATCGTTTTGGGTGTGGGTCACTTCTTTCCGGATGTGCAGGAATAACAGCTTTTGGTTTACCACCCGGCCATCCCGTGATACTGTCTCTTACCAGGTAGAATACCTGCAGATTTATTTCGTAGGCTTCTCCTTTTTCTACCAAAAGATCACCCAATCCATTTTCATTATAATCATGTGCCGTTAAACTTAAGATGGGTTTGTTGGCTTTTAAGGCCATATGAACCACTGCACGTTTGATCATAGCGGGAGTCCATTCACATTCACCTGTCAGCCATGGTGATTTGATACGTGTAAGATCAGCTGCTGCATTCTCATCTATTACGAAGCTGCAATCATTATGCTGTTGTAAGATACTGGCGGGTACACTTTCTGTTAAATGACCTTCCACACTTCTGGCAACAATAGGCGCTTTCATACCCCATGCCATCAATAAGATCTTCTTGGCTTTTAAAATAGTGCCGATACCCATTGTAATGGCCATCCTTGGTACCTGAGAGATATTTTGAAATTCATAGGCATTGGCGATACGGGTGATATTGTCCAATGATACCAATCTTGTTTTTGAGAAGATGCTGGAACCTGGTTCATTAAAACCGATATGACCATTATTACCGATACCCAATATCTGAAGATCGACACCTCCAACAGCATCGATCTGTTGTTCATATTTCAAACAATGTTTCTTGATTTCTTCTTTGGGCAATGCACCATTGGGCATATGAATATTGGCAGGATCGATATCAATATGATTGAACAAATGCCTGTGCATGAAACTCCAGTAACTCTGTAATGCTTCACGTTCCAAAGGATAATATTCATCCAGATTGAAAGTGATCACGTTTTTAAAACTCAGTCCTTCTTCTTTATGCAGGCGTACCAGTTCAGCATACAAGCTGATAGGGGTTGATCCTGTTGCCAATCCCAGTACACAATCTTCTCCTTTCTTATTCTTTTCCTGAATAAGATTGGCTATTTCCTGAGCTACAAAGGCAGAACCCGTTTGGGTATCAGGAAAGATCTTTACCGGGATCTTCTCAAAACTGTCTATCAGATCGATACTTAATTTTAGTTGGGACATATTTGCGTCTTTTTGCAGCATAAAGATAAATTTATTGCAGCATTCTGCATCATTTAATATAATAAGTTTACTTAAACTTAATACCAGGTAAACCTCTATAAAGTTACTGATTCTGGAATCAACAGACCAAGTAATGAATTGAATTTAGGAAGGGACTAAAAATAAAAAAGACCCTTCAATTTTGAAGGGTCTTTTGATAATTCAGAGTACGAAATGCATTATTCTACTTTAGTGATCTTCAGCATATTGGTAGGCAAATGTAAATGAACCGGAGTACTGCCGGTACTTACCACAACATCGCCCTCATTCAAATAACCTCTTTCCTTTAAAATTTTGATCTGATCAAATATAATGTCATCCAGGCTGTTTTCTTCTTCATAATAGATAGCACGAACACCCCAGCTTAAACACAATTGATTGACCAGGAACTCTTCTTTTGTAAAAATAAATAAAGGAGATTTTGGCCTGTAACTGCTCAGCGTAAATGCAGTATAACCGCTTTGTGTCATTCCCAACAATGCATTGGCATCCACATCTTTGGCGATCTTACAAGCATTGTAACAAACAGCATCACTTAAAAAAGAAGGAGAGTGGGGCTGTGGTCGCAGATCTTCTTCACGATTATAACGATATTCAGTTTGTTCAACCTGACGAATGATCTTGCACATGGTTTCAACTACCAGGGCAGGATGCATGCCTGTTGCTGTTTCGCCGCTGAGCATCACTGCATCAGCACCTTCCAATACTGCATTGGCAACATCGGTGATCTCACTACGGTTTGGTTTAACACGATCGATCATGCTTTCCATCATTTGAGTAGCCACAATAACGGGCTTGCCTCTATGGATACATTTTCTGATCAGTTCTCTCTGGATCAACGGCACTTGTTCAATCGGTAATTCAACACCCAGATCACCGCGGGCGATCATGATGGCATCACTTTCAACGATGATATCACGAATATTCACTAATGCCTCGGGTTTTTCGATCTTGGCAATGATCTTTATTTTGCTTTTTTTCTCGTCTAATTTGCTTCTGAGAATAACAATATCTTTTACACTGCGAACAAAACTCAATGCAACCCAGTCACATTGCTGTTCAATGATGAATTCAAGATCTTCCAGATCCTTTACAGTCAATGCGGGTAAAGATATTTTTGTATCAGGAAGATTGATCCCCTTTTTAGAGGAAAGGATACCACCCAATAAAACCTCCACTTTTACGTCCCCCTCTTTTGTGATGTCGACCACCTTTACTTCGATCTTTCCATCATCGATCATGATGATATTACCAACTCGCACATCACCCGCAAGATTAGGGTAACTAACATATATTTTTTCTAAAGTACCTACACATTTGGTATTAGTGAAAGTAAGTACATCACCTGCTTTTACATCCAGTGCATTATTTTCAATTTCACCAACACGTAATTTAGGACCCTGCAAATCTGCCAGTATTGCAACTGTATAAGGTTCTTTGTCATTTATCTGCCTCAGAAAGCCAATGATCTTTGCTTTGTCTTCATGCGTTCCATGAGAAAAGTTCAAACGAAAGACATTGACACCCGCTTTTGCAAGCTCTACTAATTTTTCATAGGTATCGCAGGCAGGACCCACTGTTGCAACGATCTTTGTACGGTGCGCACTGTGTATTAATCCTGCTTCTTTATCCATTTGTTTGTATAAATACTTTTCAATGCTTTTTGACATAGCAATTAATTAAAGTTTACTGCTGTGATAACCGGTTATTTTGTTGATGCAATTGTCATTAACCGGTAAATGACATTCCGCATTATTCTATTAAAAGAATTAAGTAGATAATACTTTAATGATCTTCATCCATTCATCACTGATCTGTTGTTTGGCCTTAACCGCACTGTCAAGTGGCGTGTATTGCATTTTATTATTTACAATACCTACCATTACATTATGTGTTCCGTTCATTAAACATTCAATGGCATGATATCCCATTCTGCTCGCGATGTATCTGTCGATACAGGTTGGGGCACCACCTCTCTGAATATGACCCAAAATACAAATTCTTATATCAGCATTCGGTAAATTATCCTGAATGATCTTTGAAACACCATTGGCACCGCCATATTCATCACCTTCAGTAACTACGATCAGGTTCACTAATTTTTTTCTTTTCTCTTTCTCTAATAAATTAGATATCAACTGGTCTAAAGTAGTTTTTCTTTCCGGTATCAAAATATTCTCTGCACCTGTTGCAATACCACTGTGCAAAGCAATATAGCCTGCATCTCTTCCCATTACTTCCACAATAAACAAACGGTCATGTGCATCCATGGTATCTCGGATCTTATCAATTGCCTGCACCGCTGTATTTACAGCAGTATCGAAACCAATGGTAAAGTCAGTACCTGCAATATCTTTATCGATCGTACCCGGTAATCCGATACAGGGAATATCAAATTCATTACTGAATTTTTGCGCTCCGTTAAAACTTCCGTCTCCACCTATCACTACCAATCCGTTGATGCCTTTTTTTACTAAATTATCATATGCGATCTTTCTGCCTTCGGGTTCAAGAAACTCAAGACATCTTGCTGTTTTTAAGATCGTTCCGCCTCTTTGAATAATATTGGATACACTGCGCGAATCCATCTTAATGATATCATTCTCAACCATGCCCGAATAGCCTCGCATTACACCGTACATTTCCATTCCATAATAAATTCCTGTTCTAACAATGGCACGTATTGCTGCATTCATACCCGGTGCATCACCTCCTGAAGTCAATACCCCAATCTTCGTAACTTTTTTACTGCTGCTCATAACAAATAAAGAAATTTTAATGCTCAAAAATTTCCGAATCAATTTCAATGATAAATCATAACTGATCGAAGTCGCAAAAGTACGGAAATGATCATAAACCACCATCCCCAAATTCATATTACCATTTTGTAAACTCTGATATTTTTGTGATATTATTCTATCGTTTCCTTATAAAATGTGCTGTAATCAATGTTTTATTTAACAATCCATCGTTATTAATTAGAATTAAACTTATTAAGAAAAAATCAACGTTCATTTATTTTATATGTAAGATGCTGCAGAAATTGTATTGATACATATAGTTGTTGTATTGATCACGCTATGAATAAAGTTGAAACAATAATTGAAATCCTGGTTCTTTAAAATATTTGATCTGTAGTTTTCATTAAATATCAAATGAAAGCATTTAATCATTACTTTTAATCCGCTATTTGAAAAATTCATCAAACACTTTTTTATTTTATGAAAGGAAATATTTTAATACTTGCCGGAGGCGGACCAGCACCGGGTATTAATACAGTTATCAGTTCGGTTGCAAAAGTTTTCTTAAGAGACGGCTACAAAATAATTGGCCTTCACGATGGTTATAAAAACTTATTTACCGATAATCCATCTGTTATTGATATTGATTTTGAAATGGCCGACCGCGTATTCAGCGTAGGAGGTTCAGTTTTAAGAATGAGTAGGTATAAACCTGCAGACCTGGAATTCAAGACAGATTTTTTTGTAAAGAATAATATCAAATTGTTAGTTACTATCGGTGGTGATGATACTGCTTCTACTGCCAATCGTATCAGCAAATATCTTTCCGACAGGAAATTCCCGATCCAGAACATTCACGTTCCTAAAACAATTGATAATGATCTTCCTTTACCCGAAGGTCAGCCTACATTCGGTTATCAGAGTGCCAATCAGGAAGGAGTAAGGATCGGCCGTACCATCTATGAAGATGCACGTTCTTCCGGTAACTGGTTTGTTGTATCAGCGATGGGTAGAGAGGCAGGACATCTTGCATTTGGTATTGGTGCTGCCTGTCATTATCCGATGATCATCATTCCGGAGATGTTCAATAAAACAAAAGTTTCTTTGGATAAGATCACCAGCCTCATTATTTCTTCCATCATCAAAAGAAAGATATTGGGGATCGATTATGGTGTTGCCATTGTGAGTGAAGGCATCTTTCATTTCATGAGCGATCAGGATATTGAAGCATCAGGTATTCAGTTTACGTATGATGAACACGGACATCCTGAATTAGGCACCGTGAGTAAAGCGCATATTTATAATATGCTGCTGCAAATAAGATTGAAGCAATTGAATATTGATATCAAGAGTCGCCCTGTTGAAATGGGTTACGAATTAAGATGTATCCCACCAACTGCATTCGATCTCATGTATTGCAGTTTATTAGGTATCGGCGTGAAGAAATTATTCGATGATGGTATTACCGGTTGTATGGTTACTTCCGATCCTGCAGGTGATATCAATCCGCTTTTCCTCAAAGATGTGGAAGATGCATCAGGTAGAGTAAGGACCCGTATGGTATCGATGGAAAGCCAGAGAGCCAAAATGGTATTCTTTCACAGCATTCAATATCTGACCGAAGAAGATATGCCTGAAGCAAAAAAATACTTCAAGCATCCTGAAGAATATGATTTCAAAAAGATCTTGAAGTGGGCTTAATGAAAGCATAGAGAATATTCACTCAAGACAACATAAAATAAAAAGTCAGACATCATTGAGATGTCTGACTTTTTTTATTGTTTACATTTTTATTTTTTATGCTACAGTGATGCTCTTATCCAGATAAACATCCTGAACCATATTCAATAATTTTACACCATCGGCCATTGGTCTCTGGAATGCTTTTCTTCCTAAGATCAATCCCATACCACCGGCGCGTTTATTGATCACAGCAGTAGTAACTGCTTCACTCATATCGCTTGCACCTTTACTTTCACCGCCACTGTTAATTAAACCAACTCTACCGCTATAACAATTCAATACCTGATATCTGGTCAGATCGATCGGATGATCGGTTGTTAATTTTTCATATACCAATGGAGAGGTCTTACCATGTTTAGTTGCCAGATAACCACCATTATTGGTTGGTAATTTTTGTTTGATGATATCGGCCTGTAAAGTTACACCCAGATGATTGGCCTGACCTGTAAGATCTGCAGCAGCGTGATAATCCACACCATCAACTTTAAATCCATTGTTACGTAAATAACACCAGAGTATGGTAGCCATTCCTAATTCGTGTGCATATTCAAAAGCCTGGGCTACTTCCTGTAATTGTCTGGTGCTTTCTGCACTTCCCCAATAAATAGTGGCACCCACTGCAACGGCTCCCATATTCCATGCACTCTTGATATTGCCGAACATTACCTGATCATACTTATTAGGTAAACTCAAAAATTCATTGTGATTGATCTTTACAATGAAAGGAATTTTATGCGCATATTTTCTGCTCATGATCCCCAATACACCAAAAGTGCTGGCAACTGCATTACAGCCGCCTTCAACTGCCAGTTTGATGATATTTTCAGGATCAAAATAAATAGGGTTGGGGGCAAAGGAAGCACCTGCACTATGTTCTATTCCCTGATCAACAGGAAGTATACTGCAATGTCCGGTTCCGGAAAGTCTTCCGTGTCCTAATAATGTTTGCAAACTTTTTATAGTTTGATTGTTACGGTTACTGTTGATCCAGATATCATCCACATAAGTAGGAGATGGTAATGTGATACTGTTCTTGTCAACTGTTTTGCATTGATGATCTAATAAATAAGAAGCTTTTTCACCTAAAAGGTCTACGATAATTTGATTTGCCATGACAATAAATTTAAGAGACTAATTAAAATTTGATACAATCGTTTTAACCTAACAAATTTACTTAAAATGTAATTAGGCTTTCCTGATTTTTAGCATGATTCTAAGCTAAATTCAGCAGCAATATTAATGTAGCAACAATAACAGATGAATGCTGAAATGATGCTGTAAAGTGTGAGCAGTCTGATATCCGAACCAATGGATTTAGCAGTAGGGTTTATGCAGCATCGATTCGGCATGGATTCGCTCATCCTTCGTAGAAAGGATGTTTTATGTATTCAATTCCTCTAATTATTTTGCTGTTACAGGATCCGATAAATAGGATTTACTGTAGGATAAATGCATCCAGTCGTAGCGTTTGAACTCATTCAATAATCTTGGTTGAAACTCTTTCCAATCCTTATTATTTTTTGCTGTCCAAAGTACTTCACTCATGGCACTCAGTCTCGGCAGTAACATATATTCGACTTTGGAAGGATAAGCCATATACTCTGTCCAAACATTGGCCTGTGCACCCAACACATATTTTGCTTCAACTGCGTTTAATTGTTTTGGTACAGGATCGTAACTGTACACTGTTTCTATCGGAAGATATCCACCGATCACCAATGAATCTTCTTTTTTGGTTTGCGAATGATCAAAATAACAATAGTTTCCCGGTGTCATGATCACGTTATGCTTTTGTTTGGCTGCATCGATACCGCCCTGTTCTCCGCGCCAACTCATCACTGTTGCATTAGGTGCTAAACCACCTTCTAAGATCTCATCCCAGCCAATGATCTGTCTGCACTTACTGTTCAGATATTTTTCAATTCGCTGAATAAAATAACTCTGCAATGCATGTTCATCTTTCAGGTTATTGTCTTTGATCCGTTGCTGACATTTCGGACAAAGCTTCCATCTTGTCTTAGGAGATTCATCACCACCAATATGAATATATTTAGATGGGAATAATGCGATCACTTCATCCAATACATTTTCTAAAAATTGAAATGTCTGTTCATTACCTGCACAAAAAACATCATCACAAACACCCCATGATTCTCTTACTTTATACGGACCACCGGTACAACCTAATTCAGGGTAGGAAGTAAGTGCTGCCATACTATGCCCCGGCATTTCGATCTCAGGTATCACAGTGATATAACGATCTGCTGCATATTGTACTATTTCTTTGATCTGTGCTTGCGTATAGAAACCACCTGATCTTGTGCTGTCGTTACCTGTACCCGGATGTCGACCAATGATGGTGCCGTTTCTGTAAGCACCAACCTTAGTTAAGTTGGGATATTTCTTGATCTCAATTCTCCATCCCTGATCTTCTGTTAAATGCCAATGAAAAGTATTGAACTTATACATGGCCATCAGGTCTAAATATTGTTTAACGAAATCTGCATCAAAGAAATGTCTTCCTACATCCAGATGCATTCCGCGATAAGCAAATCTTGCAGAGTCTGTTATAGATAGTTGTGGAACTGATAATGATTTATTCTTTTCAAAAGGTAATAATTGGATCAATGATTGAATACCATAAAAAACGCCTTGTTCATTATCGCCGGCGATATAGGCTTTATCTTGATCAATGGTCATACTATATGCCCCCGGAATAGTATGATCCATTCTTTCAAAGTTTAGAACGATCACATTTTTCTTCGCTGTATTTGAGCTTGCAATGTTTAGTTCAAAATCATAGAACTTTTTAAGATAAGCATTGAAGAAGGCTGCTGTCTTTTCCAATCCGCTTCCCTCCAGTATAATTTTTGTTGAAGGGGAGATGTTGAATGATCCTTTTTGAATGGATGCAGCAGCAGGTTTAGGTACGATATTGATCTGTTGTGAATGAGCGTTCATCAGTATAAATAAAAAGAATATGAGCAATCCTTGTTTCATCATTTTTTTATTTAAAATTACAGCCCATTTTCCATTACCTGAAAAAAAGCGAGCAATTCATTCGTTAATTATTGCTGAAAATGATCATAAGTATTGGGCATTAAGAAACCCCGTAAATATGCTTATTTACGGGGTTTCTAGTAATTCCTGCGGAGAGATAGGGTTTTGAATAAACCTTCACAATACGCTTATTTTCAGATCATTACAAATTTTATATTTCATGAACTCACTGAACATCTCATAAAAAAAAATAATAGATATTTTTCCTTGATCCTTCAGGATTTTCTCAGATTAAAGATACATTAACTTTAATAAAAGTTTGCAGAAATTATACCTTTCTTATTGTGAAGTATTTTTCAGCTTTTCAAATATTTAATAATGAGGGTTTCCTATAATATGTTTCCATGATCATTTCGCCAAAGATGGTATTGGCCCATGCAAACCATTTGCGCGTAAAGTTCTTTGGATCGTCTTTATGAAATGATTCATGAATAAATCCTGTTCCGCCATGTGTGGCCAATACTGAACTGATACATTTTTTGATTTCATCATCATCCATACTCGTTAATGCACGAACCACATTACTCATTGGCCAGATCATATTATTACCAGTATGCGGACTGCCCATTCCCTCTCCTGCTTTTCCTTTATAATAAAATGGATTTTCAGATGAGAGCAATAGTCTTCTCGTATTTTGATAGATAGGATCATTTACCGAAACTGCATCCAGATAAGGAAGGGATAATAATGAAGGAACATTGGTATCATCCATTAAATTAAAACTACCAAACCCATTCACCTCATATGCATACACTTTCCCGAATTCAGCATGCGTTGTAATGGCATTTTGTTTTAGAGCATTACTGACTTCTTTTGCCAATTCATTACACTCATTTGCCAATGCACTGTCTTTAAATATTTGCTGAATCATTTCAGCAGCCTGTTGCAATACTACAACAGCAAAAAAGTTAGAAGGTATCAGAAAAGAAAACAGCGTAGCATCATCGCTGGGCCTGAATGTTGAACAGATCAATCCAACTGGTTTTGCGGGATAACCATAGCCTGCGATAGGAACACCATCTGTTGCCCATGCAGTCTTTCTTTGAAAATGATAAGGCCCGTTTCCAGTCTTTCGTTGCTGTTCTTTAAAGGTCTTCACGGTTAATTGAATAGCTTCTTTCCATTGCAGATCAAAGGGACTGATATCACCGCTGGTCTTCCAATATTTATATGCTAACCGAATTGGATAACAGAGTGAATCGATTTCCCATTTGCGTTCATGGATACCCGGTTTCATCTCTGTGATATCTGTTTCTTTCCATTCGCTTATCTTAGAACCGTCTTTATAAAAAGCATTGGCATAAGGATCCAGATGAATGCATTTAACTTGACGATTGATAAGTCCTGCGATCAGTTGCTGTAATTTTTTATCTTTTTTGATCAATGGCAGATAAGGCCAAACCTGTGCAGTACTGTCGCGCAGCCACATGGCATCAATATCTCCTGTAATCACATAAGTATCGGGCTTACCGTCGATCATAGAAAAGTCAACAGTTGTATCTAAAGTATTCGGGAAACAATTTTCAAATAACCAGCCCAGTTCTTTATTCTTTAATCCTGCTTTTATTTCTGTAATAACAGATTCCACAGCATCACTTGTAAAATGTCTGGCAGCTAATGCCGGACGCATGCTTTCATATTCTGCAAAATAATTTGCAAAGATGTTTTCCTTTTGTAATAATAAAGCTGCTGTGAGCACCCCAGTAGTTTTAATGAACTCTTTTCTTGTATGCATGGTATATTTTAAGGAGTTTTAAAGATAAATAAGATGTTTATGAAAATACAAAGGAGTTAATTTGTTTTGATGTGCGATCTCAAATTTATCTTCCATCCTTGTTCACTCTTCCAGTAAATTTTCGTTCATCATTTACATACACATCTACTACATATCTTCCTTGCGGTAAAGAAGCAATACTATATGTAAAAACACCTTGCTTCACTAATGTATATTCATGCAGTTGATGAAGAATGCCATCAACGGTTATTTTAACTGTAAGTTTTGCGGCTTTATTTAATTGAACATCTAAATCAATTTTATCTTTTGTTCGCCTTGGGAACAAAGAAAATGCTCCGACGATCTTGTTACTGTCTAATTTATATTGTGCGGATGCAGAAAAGAAAAGCGTTTCGCCTTTTCCACAATCACTTTCTATGATATGGAGTAGATTTCCTTTGATATCGGTTAGTCTTAAGTAACCATCACCCTGTCTTGTATCAGCCCAAAATTGTAATCCATTCCCTGCAGTATCTTGTAAGATCAGGGCATATTTGCCCTCTTTTAAATTTAAGGTATCAGTATATAAAGTATTGGGTGTAGCGTTGGCGGGTAATCTTTTCAATAAGGTATCGCCCAAAGCGTTCAGCAAAAGGATTGTATTGTCCAGTGGATTATTGTTGGTCTTGTATTGCAGTACCAATTGCTGTGGCAATTGCTCTGCTGCAATAAAATTACTGATCATATTGTTATCTCCTTCCCATGCATCTTTTTTGCCATTGGGTTTGCTGATGCTTACAGAATATTTATTCTCTCCAGGCTTTGCATCTATTTCACCGGGCAATACAATCAAAGCTGTTTTATTAAAAGCTAAACTGCCTTTCCATGTATAATGTTTTGTTGTAAAACCAACAGTACCATAATCAATCTGTAAAGAAGTTAAATTACTGCTGCCTACATTACGAATAAGAATCTTAGCCTGATCTATTGCAGGATTTAATCTGGCATATTGTTGTTTATCTGTCGGTGCCATAATATCTTCTACGGCTGCATCATATTTCTGTTGAGGAGAAGAATATAAAAATAGATAAGAACCAATATATTCATAAGCCTGAATATTGGCTGTGGCTGTATATGGTTCCATCAAAATAGAAGCTTCATGTTTTCCTGCACTGACCGGAACATCAATAAAATCAGGTTGCTGCAAATCACCGGGACACCAGTTAGCCCTGCTATAGATCCATGTCCCTCCCTGCGGATATAAAGGGTTTGAGCTGCAGTCTTTCCAAAGATTACGTTGGTCTACAATATTTTGATCGATCATTATTCTTCGCCAGCGACTGCAAAATTCACTGCAATGACGAGGTTGATCTGCTCCATGTCCGGTATGCTGAATCCTGATACGATTTATTGCAACGCCTTCAGGAACTGTATATGCAACAGGTAATAAAGAAGAGGTTATTGGATGTTTATCATCACCATATTTAAA
>CAIKTE010000046.1 GCA_903830285.1 uncultured Chitinophagaceae bacterium
AAATGGGAGGACGGCCCTCTTTCTTCGTTGAACTCATAAGTTTTACAATTTACTTAGTTACTCCCCATTTATGTAAAGCTTATTTAGTGTAGGACACCTGTTAGTATGGCTAAGATCCGGGATTGCCATACCGATAACTACCTGTAACAATTGTTGGGAAAAAAAGGAGTAGGGAGGGAGATCTTACTGAGTTGATGAATAAGGCGTTTTTTGGATTTAGAAAATATTAACGAAATAATTAGGTGTATATACATATAAGTTTGTACATTTGTTCTGCAAGTAACTTTTTAAACTATTAAAATTCTCAAAAAATCATGAAGAAAATCTTATTAAGCATTGTATTTACAGCAGCTTTAGCTAGTCTTTACTCATTTACTCCCATTAAAAAAGCAAACGCTGCAGTTACTTATACAGTAGCAACCGATGCAAGCAAAGTGGAATTTATCGGATCAAAGAAAGCTGGTTATCATAATGGTTCTTTTGCTGTAAAAGGTGGAACGATCAGTGTAGATAATGGTAAATTGACAGGTGGTAAATTTGTAATTGATCTTGCATCTGTTAAAGCTGATGCCGGTGAAAAATTGGAAGGACATTTAAAAAGCCCTGATTTCTTTGATGTAGCAAAATTTGCTGAAGCAACATATGAGATCACAGCTGTAAATTATACTTCTGCTACAACTGCTGATATCACCGGTAACCTTTCATTAAAAGGAGTTACAGTACCTGTTAAGTTCAGTACAGTTATCCGCAATATTGATGACAAGAAATTCTTTGCTCAGGCTAATTTTTCAATCGACAGAACTTTATGGGCATTGAATTATGGTATCGGAATGGTAAGTAATGATGTTCAGGTTGCAGTATTCTTATTTGCAAATAAATAATCTACTTAGATCATATTTATATATCCCCTTTCTGAGAATAATTGCCCTGCATTTGATGCGGGGCAATTTTATTTTTATAGGTATCGTTCTTCCAGGATCTGTTTATGGTGCAATGCATGTCCATACACTATGAATGCAAGTGCATTTACGTTAACCTGATTGCCGTTGGCAATTCCTTTTTGCTGCAATTGTTCTTCTGATAAAGACAATAAAAAATGATCGGTCGCTTTTCTTACTGAAACAAATTCTTCTTTTAATGATTGAAGGATCCTGGTAGAGGTGTTTGCATTTGCTGCATATTCATTCTCATCAAATCCCGGCAGGGGCACACTGTCTTTTCTGGCAATCGTTAAAGCACGGTAGATCATGATCCTTTCGGTGTCTATCATATGCTGCAAAAGGTCTTTCACTGTCCATTTACCCTCGGCATAAGCATATTCTGCTTTTGATTCCGGTATATTATTTACAAAATGATTTAATATGGAACTGTTATTACTTATAAGCTCTTTAATGGTCTCACTTCTGGTCTTGTCGATATATTTTTGGTAGAATGATCCAAAGTCTCCCTGTTTAGGTCTAGCCATTATTAGTTGGATTTAGTGTTTTTAAAACTTGATCTTGGTAATTTCTCATTCTGTTTCAGGGGCTTCATTTTCGAAGCAGCTACAACAGCGCCATATGCATTGATGATGCCACCTGTTTTGCATAATTCAGTAAAAGATACAGATTCATTTTTAGTTCCCGGCTTTATGGCTTTTACCGATGGATCGGGAACAGTAACTGATTGTTCAATGGCCAGCTTTACTTGCTGTGCCGAAAGATCAGGAAAATAGCTGCGTATCATTGCTGCGAGTCCTGCAACTACAGGTGCCGCCATACTGGTGCCTTGTAAATTCCCATACTCCTCTTTACCCGGAAGTGTAGAATAGATCTTTACACCCGGTGCAAATACATCAACAGATTCCTTGCCGTAATTACTGAATTCTGCCACTAAACCTCCTCCCTTTAATCTGGGATCACTGCTGGCACCCACCGTAATAAAATTAGTTGCCTTTGCAGCAGAATTAAGATAAGCAGCATTGGGATAATTTTCTTTGCTGTCAATATCTGTTGACTCATTCCCTGCTGCATGTACGATCAATACATCTTTTAATTCTGCATAATGAACGGCACTATCGATCCATCTTTTATCGGGCGAATAAGATTTACCAAAACTCATATTGATCACTTTCGCACCATTATCTACTGCATAAAAAATGCCCAGTGCAATATCTTTATCATATTCATCTCCATCGGGCACTACGCGCAACATCATTACTTTCACATTATCTGCAACTCCATCCATGCCAAGACCATTATTTCTTTCAGCGGCAATGATCCCGGTAACATGCGTTCCGTGCATGGGGGTTGGTCCCATCACATCGGGATTACCGTAAAACTTATCATTGATATTACTGTAATCGTCTTTAATGAAATCGGCACGATAATCCGGTGGGGGATTATCCTTTGCATTGATGGATTCTTTTTTTCCTTCCACATATTCATCCAGTTCGGTAATGGTAGTGGTATTCTTTTCGTCAGGATCAATACCGATCATTTTCATGCAAGAGAGATAACCGAATTTAGCATCCCTGCCTTGTTTTGTTTTGGGCTCCAGTGTTTCTAATTTCTCGCAGGTATATTCATCAATGCCCAGGTCTTCACGTAATACCTTATCATGCTTTTTAATGGCTTTTGCCGTCATTTCCAAAAACATGATCTCCATCTGTTCTTCACCGCTCTTGTTCAGTTCTTTTGCGGCCCTTTGCCACATCGCAAATTGAAATTTTTCATTTTCATTCAGTGTACTGCTGTCAAAACCGGGAACAGAGAATCTGGTTTTGAAACGGTGATATACCCTTGATCTTTCATCACTAGCTTTTTTCAGGTCACGGCCATCTTTACCACCAAGGAAATTCCATCCGAAAATATCATCTGCATATCCATTCTTATCATCATCCTTACCATTACCTGCAATTTCTTTAGGATTGCGCCATAAGATATTTTTGAGATCTTCCTGAGTGGTATCAACACCGCCGTCCAGCACTGCGACTAAAACAGTCTTTGATCTTTTATCTTTTTCTTTCAGGAATTGATAGGCTTTGTCGAGGCTTATTCCGTAAAATGAATCTTTGGCGTAGTCTAATAAATGCCAACCATGCGGCACATCCGATTGGGCGACAGAACAGAAAAAAGAGAATAGGAAAATGATTCCGATGGCAAGATGTTTCCTTAGCATATTTGAAGTAAAATTAGGCAGATGCAAATTTGTGGAATGATATTGACATAACAGCGATATCATTCAGATTTAGGGAATTGTTAAGGAACCATTAACCTTCGGATAGTTTCCGGTAATCTTCTCTTACGGGATAAAAAACATCCAGCAGTTTACAATCCGTAATGGCATATCCTGAATGTTTTGTATTGGACGGAATGATGACCAGTTGCCCTTCTTCAAAAACAATGGGCTTTCCGTCGAGTGTGAGTTGAAATCTTCCTTCCTGAACGATGGATACCTGTTCATGCGGATGCGAATGTTCCGGTAATGTTTCACCTGCTTTGGCTTCCACAAAAGAAAAGGTCATCTTTTCAGTATGGATCAGTTTGGCTGCATATCCTTTTATAAGCTCTTTTGCAGCGATATTTTTAAGATCGATGAATGACATATGTATCTTTTAAAAGTTGAATTGTATGCCCTGTGCAAGGGGTAATTTATCACTCCAGTTAATGGTATTGGTTTGCCGGCGCATATATGCTTTCCATGCATCACTGCCGCTTTCTCTTCCTCCGCCTGTTTCTTTTTCACCTCCGAATGCACCACCGATCTCTGCACCGCTTGTTCCGATATTTACATTGGCAATACCGCAATCACTTCCGGTATGCGATAAGAATTGTTCTGCTTCACGCATGTTCAGTGTCATGATGGAAGAAGATAATCCCTGCGGCACATGATTCTGATAAGCGATGGCTTCATCAATGCTTGAATATTTGATTAAGTATAAAATAGGAGCAAAGGTTTCGTGCTGAACGATCTGTAGTTCATTGCTCACTTCTGCAATACAGGGTTGTACGTAGCAACCGCTTTCATATCCTTCACCTTTTAAAACTGATCCCTCCACAGCAAATTTGCCGCCCTGTTGTTTGCATTGCTCAATGGAAGAGAGATATGATTCAACTGCCTGCGTATCTATCAAAGGGCCTACATGATTATTACTGTCTAAAGGATCACCGATCTTTAATTGTTTGTAAGCGGTAACTAATTTCTCTTTGAATATATCGTACACAGATTCATGAATGATCAGTCTTCTTGTAGAAGTACATCTTTGTCCGGCTGTACCAACAGCTCCAAACACAGCACCAATTAAAGACATTTCGAGATCTGCATCTTTAGAAATGATGATGGCATTATTACCGCCGAGTTCTAAAATTGTTTTACCTAATCTTGCAGCAACTGCAACACTTACTGCTTTGCCCATTCGGGTAGAACCTGTGGCACTGATCAAAGGGATCCTTGTATCATTACTTAGCCATTCACCAATTTCCTTCGCACCATTTACCAAACAACTTACACCATCGGGTACATTATTCTTTTCAAAAACTTTTGTAACAATATGCTGAATGGCAATGCCGCATAAAGGTGTTTTTTCGCTGGGTTTCCAGATGCAAACATCTCCGCAAACCCATGCCAATGCAGCATTCCAACTCCATACTGCAACAGGGAAATTAAATGCTGAAATGATACCTACTGTTCCTAATGGGTGCCATTGTTCATACATTCTGTGTTTATACCTTTCGCTGTGCATGGTTAAGCCGTATAATTGTCGGGATAGGCCAACAGCAAAATCGCAGATATCGATCATCTCCTGAACTTCACCATAACCTTCCTGTAAACTCTTACCCATCTCATAACTTACTAATTTGCCCAGCGGTTCTTTATAAGTTCTTAATGCTTCACCTAATTGCCTGACTATTTCTCCGCGTTTAGGAGCAGGCCACATTCTCCATACTGCGAATGCTTCCTGTGATTTTAATACGGTATGTTCAAAAGCTTGCTGATCGGTTGCCATAACAGAAGCGATCAGTTTACCGTCAACGGGAGAAAAACTATCGATGTTGGAAGCATGACTTTCTATCCATTCCAAACCGGTAGACGTGCCATGGTTATTTTTTTCAATATGCAATTGTTCTAAGAAATTCATCTTCTTTCAATGTTTAATCATCAGATAAATTAGCTTTTTCCTGAAAAGCTTTAGCAAGATATTCATCTTCCCTTAATATCGTTACAAAAATGATTTCAGTCATTTTTTTTGCTGATAAATGACACTCTCTTTGCATTGCAAATAAAGGTGTGGGAACATCGATTCTTTGACCTACCTTAATTTCCAAGAACGACTATTGATTGCCGAAAGAAAAATGAGTATTTTAATTTATTAAATTTTTCAAAAAAGAAGCTTATGTATCAAGAAAGCAAATTCCCTTTTCAACAAGCATCACCTGCTAAATCAGAGTTAGAAACATGGGTTAACAGTATTGCCAGACATTGCGAAGCTGATGCCATTCATTGGTGTGACGGTTCGCAAACCGAATATGATAGTTTATGTCAATTATTAGTGAAGAAGGGTACATTCATTGCACTGAATCCGGTAAAACGTCCTAACAGTTTTGCCTGTTTCAGCGATCCAAGTGATGTAGCCAGAGTAGAAGATAAAACCTTTATCTGCAGTCGTGTAAAAGAAGATGCAGGTCCTACCAATAACTGGATGGATCCAAAAGAAATGAAGACCATCCTGAATAACCTGATGGAAGGCTCCATGAAAGGAAGAACATTATATGTTATTCCATTTTGTATGGGCCCTGTTGGTTCTTCATACAGCAGATATGGTGTTCAATTAACCGATTCAGAATATGTGGTAGTGAATATGCGTATCATGACACGCATGGGTGAAGATATCTTACCTCATTTGCATAAGAAAGAATATGTAAGATGTTTACATACCATCGGCGCTCCTTTGGATGGCAGCAAACCCGATGTTACATGGCCTTGTAATCCTACAACAAAATATATCACACATTTCCCTGAAGAAAGATTGATCATTTCTTATGGAAGCGGTTATGGTGGAAATGCATTGATGGGTAAAAAATGTTTTGCTTTAAGGATTGCTTCAGTAATGGGAAAAGAAGAAGGCTGGCTGGCAGAACATATGCTGATATTAGGTGTTGAATCTCCTGAAAAAGAAAAAACCTATGTTGCTGCAGCATTCCCAAGTGCATGTGGTAAAACAAATTTTTCCATGATGATCCCTTCTAAAGGAATGGATGACTGGAAAGTAACAACAGTGGGAGATGATATTGCATGGATCCATAAAGGAGAAGACGGTCGTTTATATGCCATCAATCCTGAAGCCGGTTACTTTGGTGTTGCTCCGGGAACAAACAGTAAAACAAATGCTAATGCCATTGAAAGTATTCGTGCTAATACAATTTTCACCAATGTTGCCATCACAAAAGATAAAGATGTTTGGTGGGAAGGATTGACCAAAGAAATTCCTGAAGGAATGACTGATTGGAAGGGCAAACCTTACGATCCAAAAAGTGGTCAGCCTGCAGCACATCCTAATTCAAGATTTACTGCACCGGCATATCAAAATCCAGCTATCGATCCTGACTGGGACAATGCCAAAGGCGTTCCTATAGAAGCTTTTGTATTTGGCGGACGTCGTAGTACAGCTGTTCCATTGGTTTCTCAAACATTCAACTGGAACTTTGGTGTGTATGCTGCTGCAACAATGGGTTCAGAAACAACTGCTGCAGCATTTGGTCAGGTGGGTGTGGTAAGACGTGATCCATTTGCTATGTTACCGTTCATGGGTTATCATATGGGCGATTATGTAAATCATTGGTTACAATTTGGACGCAACCTTCCTAATGCACCGCGTATATTTAATGTGAACTGGTTTAGAAAAGACGAGAATGGTAAGTTCTTATGGCCTGGCTTTGGTGAGAATATGCGTGTACTGAAATGGATCGTTCAACGTGTGCATGGCGGAGCTTCTGCAGTAGAAAGCCCGATCGGTTGGATGCCTCGTTATGAAGATATGGACTGGACAGGCATAGAAGATTTTAGCAGAGAAGACTTTGCAAAGATCATGACTGTTGACAGAGAGCCATGGAAACAGGAATTATTAGGTCATGAAGAATTATTTGCAAAATTGTATGACCGTCTTCCTAAAGAATTTTATTTCATGAGAGAATTATTACTTTCTGCGTTATGGCGCTCACCCGAACATTGGGCATTAGAACCTGAAAGAGTATAAATTAGTTTTGGTTTTAAAGAAGAGGAGCTTAGCAATAAGCTCCTTTTGTTTTTGTAGAATGAGTGAATAGCATCATTCAGCAAACTATATTGCTACCATCATTGGAGATTGAAAAATAAGTTAAACTCGATGCTTCCCTTTTAATTCAAAAAATAAAACCTCAACTTCATAGTGCATTCATTCATCTATTTAAAACAGTTATGCATAAAATACTAATCAGCTTTTTACTTATCATGGCTGCAACAGTTTCAGACTGCTTCTGTCAAATGCCTACCATTATTACTTTAAAGGGAATGGTCTTAAATGCTGCTACCGGAGAAGCCATCCCATCGGCAAGTATTCACATCTCTAAGAATAATGTCACAACGATCAGTAATGAAAAAGGTGGATTTATTTTCAAGATACCTGTTGAGAACAGGTATGATAGTATTCATATCACGCATATAGGATTTGATCCTGTTGTAATTACTATCAACAGGTCTGATTCAGGGATCAGGGTTATAAAGCTTCATGAAAAGATACATATGCTAGCAGATGTTGTGATCATGAATCCGATGGATATCATTAAAAAAGCGATCTCGAGAATTCCGGAGAATTATCCTTCATCACCTTATCTGATGCATGGTTTTTACAGAGTGTATGGAACTAAAGAAAAAAATGTAATTGATATCTCTGAAGCGGTATTTGATATTTACGGAGATAATTATCTGAGTAAGAATAAACAATTAAAATTAATAAAAGCAAGAGTTGATAAAGACCTGACAGCATTTAACGGGAATGACGGATTGAACTTTGGCGCAAAGCCCGAAGGTATCTTTCGGGATGATATTGTAAGTAATGCAACACAATCTGATCTATTGAGTGAAGAGGGATTGAAGAATCATCAATTTCTGTTTAACGGGATCGTTGATTATGATGGCAAAAAAGTCTATGAAATTGAGTTCGATCAAAAAGACGGTATCAGGAAATCACTCAATAAAGGAAAATTATTCATTGAAGTTTCAAGTTTAGCATTTTTAGAATTGGATATTCAGAAAAGCCCGAAAGGGTTGCAATACTGGGAGTTTGGATTTGTACAAAGACTGGAACTCAAATTAGCAAATATTCAAGTGAACCTTGTAGGGGACAGCACCAGAATAACCTATCAAAAATTTGGCAACAGGTATTATTTGAACCAAATAAGCGGTACGAATCTTATTCATATTGTTGGTGGAAGAAAACAGTTTGAGATCGATCCCCTTCGACTGAAAGCTGATTTCCTGATCACGGGTATTGACACAGTTGATTTCAATGCATTCAAGAAAGGAGAAGTATTAAGCAAAACCAAACTTATTGAAGAGCAGGCACCTGAAAAGAATACAGACAGTACCGATAGTTTTTGGGGCAATTATAATTTGATCCAGTCCACATTTAATGTTGATTCAGTTGCTAAGATCATCCGGGCAAAAAATGAAACGCTTGCTTATAAAAAGTATTTAGAAAGTAAGCTTTCGAAGTATAAAAATGATAAAGCAATAAGAATAGATTCTATTCTCAGTTTTTATCACCGTAAAGATCAATTTACTGGAACAGCATTGATAAAATATCAGGGCAATACGATCTATGAAAAATCTTTTGGGTTTGCAGATATAGAGAATAATATTTTAAATGGACCACAAACTCAATTCAGGATCGGTTCTACTTCCAAACAATTTACAGCAATGCTCATCATACAATTGGTCAATGAAAATAAGTTGCGGGTAGAAGACTCCGTAAGTAAGATTTTACCCTGGTACAAAAATGGTAATGTTACTATCCGGCAATTATTAACGCATCAATCAGGGATCCCTAATTATACAGATGTTTATTTTGATAAAATTGTATTGAAACAATATACAATGGATGAATTGGTTCAAAACTTTTGCAGCGACCCTTTGGAATTTGAGCCTGGCACTCAATTCAGTTATTGCAATTCAGGGTATGCGATATTGGCAGATATGATCGAAAAAATAACCGGTAAAAAATATGGGGATGTACTCAAAGAAAGAATTTTTGATCCGTTGGGTATGAAGCAAAGTTATTTTGGAACAGTACCTCATGCTACATCAATGGCAATAGGATATATCAATGATCAACCTGAGCATATCTACCCTGTTGAAAATGCAGCCGGAGCAGGAGCCATCGTTTCAACTGCAGAAGATCTGTTGTTATGGCATAATGCTTTATTGGATGGAACTATATTACCCAAAGACAAAATAGAAGAGCTTTTTAAACCCAGAGTTGAATGGAAAGAATATGATGCCATGTATGGGTATGGCTGGATGATCGATAAACTGCAATTCAATGTTTCCAAGAAGCATATAGTACAATATCATCCTGGAACAGAATTTGGTTTTTATGATATGCTGGTAAGGCAACCGGATAAAGATATATTCATCATCTTATTAAATAACAAAGGAGATTTTCCGCGATTTGATATGACCGATCTGATCCTTAACGAGCTGAATTAGGCTTGGAAAATGAAAGGAGCTTATTTCTAAGCTCCTTTTTTATACTATAACAGAGGGGGAATTAAATCTTAGAAAAGCTGATCAATCTGTCGTACACATCAGCATAACTACTACCAATGGGAACTTCTTTTCCGGCAACAGTGATCTTATTCTTGCTGAACTTCTCAACCTTGCCTAATGGAACGATATAGGAACGATGAATTCTTGCAAACTCTTTGGATGGTAATTTCTCCAGCATAGCTTTTAATGTCATTAAAGTAAGAACTGGATTGGGCTTGATGTAGATCTTGATATAATCATCCAATGCTTCGATCAATTCAATGTCTTTTAAATTGATCTTCATCATTTCATAGTTCACTTTCACATACAAGCTGTTTAATTGGAGTTCCTGAGATGATAAAAACTCCATGTATTCGTTTGCTTTGTACACGGCTTTTAAAAAACGGTCGTATTCAAATGGTTTCAATAAATAATCTATTGCATCAACATTAAAACCTTCTGCCGCATAATCTTTGAATGCGGTAGTAAAGATCACCAAAGGTTTTGTTGTAAGGTTCTTATAAAACTGGATCCCGTTAATATCGGGCATTTGGATATCGAGAAATACAAGATCGATCTCATTCTGTTGCAGGAAATCCTTTGCTTCATCGGGATTGGTAAAGACTTTTACCAATTGCAAAAAAGAGATCTTCTCACAATATTTTGTCATGATCTGTAATGCCAGTGGCTCGTCATCGATCGCTATACATTTCATCATACTAAATCAATATCTAAATGAACAATAAATTGGTTATTATTTTCAGACACTTCCAATCTGTGCTTTTGCGGATACAATAATTCCAATCTTCTTTTTACATTGTTGATGCCAATCCCAGTAGTGTCTTTCATCGCATGATCGGCTTTTACAATTGTATTAGTTACTGAAAAAGATACTGCTGTTGCTTTTACGTTCAGTTTTATTTCTATGGATGATGCGTCTTTTGCACTTACACCATATTTAAAAGCATTTTCTATGAAGGGGATGAAAAGTAATGGAGCGATCTGTTTATTCTCTATTTCGCCTTCTGTAGTAAAATCTACTTTTGCTTTATCGGTCAATCGTACTAATTGCAGGTCTATATAATTCTTGATGAAATCCACTTCGCTTTGTAAGGATACACTATTGTTCTGTGTATCGGTTAATACATAACGCATGATGGAAGATAATTTCATGACCGCATTCGCGGTTTCTGCACTTCCTGTTATAGCAAGTGAATATATATTATTAAGCGTATTAAAAAAGAAATGTGGATTGATCTGTGATTTTAAAAAGCTAAGCTCTGTATTGATCTTTTCGCGTTCGATCTGTTCTTTATGGTCTTCTATTTTTTTCCATTCCTGCATTACCGATAAGCAAGTGCCCACCGCAAAAACAAGAATGAATACTGCATAAGAGCCCGGAAAATATCTAAAATCACTGTTTCTTTTATAAATTGGCGGTGGTTTATGGGTCAACAGATTTTGCTTGCTGCTGTCATTCGGTTGCAATCTTGCTTTTTCTCTTGCAGCTTTATATTGCTGTACCATTTCCTGACGGATGGTTTCTTCATCATTACCAGTGATCCAATGTGCCACTTCTTTGGGTACATAGAAAAAAGCCACAAAACATGCTGCGATACATACAACATAGAGTAACCATTTTCTTTTGAACAATAAACGGGGGATAAGGATCAGGGTATTGAGATAATAAAATCCCAGTAAAAAGAGATTAATGATGATGAGCAGGATAATAATATACTTGCTGATATCAAAAGGAATATCTTTTGATTGAGGAAAGAAAATATAGGGCAATAAAAAGAAACAGATCCATGTTGCCAGATGCGCAATCGTGATAATAATATTTTTATTCTTTTTCAATGCAAGGGTTGTTTTAAAATTTCATGTCGTATTTATTCCAGATATAAATTTCCTGTATACTGCTTCTTTGTGTGTTTCCTGAAGGGCCGGTAGGATCGATCAAACTAGGTGCTCTGGATGTGCTTATTCTTGCTGAAGAACTGCTTGGAACTGCAACAATTTGTGTTGAATTACCTGTACCGGTGCGCGGTGGCTGTGCAGCAATATCAGGGACATTCAATTTTAAGCCAACACTTATTTTCTTTCCCGTAAGATTTGCTGTTGTTCCCAATGAACTAACAGGTATAGCGTATTCCATATACATCACTTTAGCATCATCCCATGCAAATGCAATATTGGCGCCATTTTCATTAGACAGCCCTAGTGTTTTCTCATTTTCCTGGCCTTCAAAGCCTGAAACCTTCATGAAGATCAATCTAACTCCCAACTGCTGTTTTATTTGTTCAATGTCTTGAGGGGATGGAGCGGCGTTTCCATCTCTTTGTCCTTGATTAGTCTGACCAAGATCAGCGACAGTACTTTTTATTGGAAACTCAATAGTTGTCCCTTCTCTATGTTTCCCTTTCAGATCAATAAATAAATTCATACCAAACTTCATTAATCTAACCTGTGTGCGTTGATTAGGGATCTTCACTGCCACATATAATTGTGCATTATCATTATCAACTGCAACAGAGATCTCTGTTTCTTTATCAGCCGTGAATGGAATTGCAGCCCATTCGGAAATGGCACCATCAATTACATGCGGAAGTTTAGCTGTATCTGTCAACAGCAGGGTTTTATTAAAGTGTTTTGCGGATACATCTGTAACAGATGCAAACACGATCAATAGCGTAAGCAGTAAAATTGAATTTTTCATACAGCACTGTATAAGGGTCAAATGTAATCAGGTTCAAAAAGACAAGAATAGTTTTTGGGTGAACAAAGATGATTAATCGGTAAGCCCCAACTAGGTTTCAAAGCATATTACACTATCTTCTTTATTTCTTCGTACAGGCTTTGGATCAGGCCATCTGCTAAACCGATCTTGGGAACGAAAATTTCTTCTATATCTGTCCATCGCATCACATTGATATAGATCTGCAAAGCAGGAACGATTACATCGGCCCTATCTTCTCTTAGTTTATAGATACGCATCCTTTCTTCCAATGAAAACGAAGAAAATTCTTTGTAATAGTCTTTCAAGAGATCCAGAGGAAGTGGTTTGCCTTCTTTCTTTTTACTCATAGAAAAGACTTTGTTGATATTACCACCGCTACCGATGGCGATCATGGGTAAAGAACTTTTGGTATTACGTTTTAAATGTTCTTTCATTTCATCCCAGCTCTTTTCATTTACCTGGCCTTTCAATAATCGAATGGTACCTATGTTGAAGGATTCCTTGTATTTTAATTTTCCTTCCGAAAAGAAAGTAAGTTCTGTACTACCGCCACCTACATCAATGTATAAATAAGAGTGCTCTATGTCCAGGTTTTCTGCAATATGATTTTCATAGATCATATTCGCTTCTTCATCACCACTGAGGATCTTTATTTCAATGCCTGTTTCCAGTTTTACTTTTCTGATAATGTCTTCACTGTTAGCAGCGTCGCGCATGGCACTGGTGGCACAAGCTTTGATGAACTGTACTTCATACGCCTTCATTAAATGCCCATAGGCTTTCATGGTTTGTAGGATCATTCCCCTTTTGGCCTTGGATATTTCGTGGTTTTCAAATACATCGAATCCCAAACGTAAGGGTACGCGAATAAGGTTCAGCTTATTAAATTGCGGTCGGCCTTCTTTTGTACTGCTTACTTCAGTGATCAATAGTCTTGCTGCGTTACTTCCTATATCAATTGCTGCTAACCGCACTTTGCTTTATGGATTTTTGGTGTAGATAGTGATACGTTTCTATTTGCGAACGTATTTTCTTTTTGCCTACTGAAGGTACATAGTTATTGGAGAGCTCATTGTCGAGTATCCTTGCTTTTACGTTATCTCTTAATTGAATGTGGATAATATCTTTTAATTCCTGACGAATGACAGGGTCATTTACCGGAATGGCAGCTTCTACTCGATGATCGAGATTACGAACCATCCAATCTGCAGAAGAGATATATACTTTTTCTTTACCATCATTGTGAAAGATCATCACTCTTGCATGCTCCAGATATTCATCTACGATACTGATGGCTTTAACCGGATGTTTAAATTTTTTGTTCTCCATCATCGCACAAAAGATACCACGTACCACCATTTTAATTTCAACACCCGCCTGCGCGGCTTCATATAATTTATTGATCAGTCTTATATCGCTTAAGCTGTTTATTTTTAAAATGATGCTTGCCGGTCTTTTTGCTTTTGCATGTTTTATTTCTTTCACAATATTGGCTTCTAGTTCCTTGCGCATATTAATTGGACAAACGAGCAAAGTCTTACAAGAATGTAGGGGCTGAATACCACCATGCCAGTTTTCCAAGTATTTAAATATTCGGTTGATATCGGCCATTACATTTCTGTTGCTGGTCAACAAACAATGATCACCATAAACCTTTGCCGTGCGTTCGTTCAAATTACCTGTACTCACAAAGCCGTATTGAATGGTCTTATTTCCTTTTCTTTTTTTGATGATGCATAGCTTGGCATGGATCTTCAATTTTGGCACTCCCAACAATACTTTCACGCCTTCTTCTTCCAGAATATCTTTCCATTCCAGATTAGCTTCTTCATCAAATCTTGCTTTCAGTTCAAGCATTACCACCACTTCTTTTCCATTGCGTGCTGCATTGATCAATGCATTAATTATTTTAGAGTTGGGTGCCAAACGGTAAGCAGTGATCTTAATGGATGTAACATCGGGATCCATGGCTGCCTCCCGTAAAAGGTCGATCAATGCATTGAAAGTATGATAAGGAAAATGCAGCATCACATCCTGATTGACGATCACATCCGTAACCCTGACAGAGTTTTGTAATGCAGGATGCGTAAAGGGTTGACGTCTTGCACTTTTAACTTTAAAGATCTCCGGAAAATCCATGAAATGACGGAAGTTATGAATGCGCCCTCCGGGTATTAAATTACTTTTTCTGGACAGACTTAATCGACGGATCATATACTCCAATAAACCTGCATCCATTTCTTTATCGTAGACAAATCGAACCGGTTTTCCCTTACGCCGATTCTTTAATCCCTTCTCTATCTTTTCTACAAATGTGGTACTGATATCGTTATCAATATCCAGTTCCGCATCTTTGGTCACTTTGAAAATATGCGAATCAAAATGATCATATGCAAAATAAGAGAAGATGAAAGGCAGGTTAAAGCGGATCACGTCTTCCAATAAAATAATGGAATGTTCTCCCGGCTTGGAAGGCAGTTCCACAAAGCGCCCCAACGCTCTGGCAGGAACTTCTATCAATGAATATTTTTGTTTGTAAGCCGAATTGTTCTTACGCATCACTACACCTAAATAGATACTTTTATCGCGGAGATAGGGTAGTTGCGGCAGACTCTCGATCATTAAAGGGATCACATTACTTCGTACATGCTCGTCGAAGTAATTGCGTACAAATTTTTGTTGTTCTCTGTTCAGGTGTTTTTCATCGACCAATAATATTTTTTCTTTTCGCAGTTCTTTTAAGATGCCATCCCATATTCTGTTGAATTCATTTTGCTGTTGCAATACTATGGTTTGAATGGTATCGAGGATCTTCTGCGGATCATCTTCCATATGCATGTTCAGTTTCTTACGTTTCTCTGCAAATTCGATCATACGTTTTAAAGTGGCCACACGTACACGAAAGAACTCATCACTGTTATTTGAATAGATACCCAAAAAACGAATGCGTTGTTCCAGGGGAACTGAAGAATCATTTGCTTCCTGTAATACCCTGCCATTAAAACTGAGCCAACTGATATCTCTCGGAATGAATTGTTTTTTTGACATGCTGTCTGTTCGTTGACTTCAAATATAAGAAAGGCTGTTTTGACTTGGTGTTAAGTTTAAATAATAAAAAAAAGAGACATCTTTCAATGTCTCTTTTTTTATTCAAAAATGTATAGTTTATCCTCTTCTCCCTCCTCCAGCAGGACGGCTCGCAGGTCTTGATGTCGGTGCGGAAGGTCTGCTAGATTGTGCAGGTCTTGATTGAGCCCTGTTTGGCACATCACGATTATAATTATTTTGCCGCGTGTTGCTGCGGTCTCTTGCTTTTTGCTGATTGTTCAGATCTGATACCTTGTTTGCATTATCATTTCCTACAGGTTTCCAGTTATTGCTTTTATTATCTCTTGTATTCCAGTTATTGGTCTTTGCATCTTTCTGATAAACACTTCCATCTTTGCCTGCGAATACATTATTGCTTTTATTGCCGCCGGTATTATTACCCATTTTATTATTGCTCACGTTGCCCTTATTATTTCCGGGCTTATTATTATTGATCTTACTGCTGTTGATATTATTCTTACTTCGATCAATATTGGTGCTAGAAACACCTTTGTGATTATTATAGATATTGTTGTGATTATTATTGATGGTGATATTGGTATTACCGTAATGATTGATCTGATTACCACCACCGTGACCATAATAACCTCCACCATGGTAAGGTGGTCTGTAAGGAGGACGATACATTGGCGGACCAAACCAGCAACCACCTCCGTGGTAACCACCGCCATAACCAAATCCAACATGCATGAAGCCATAATTAAAACCTATTCCCATACTCCATCCAGTCCATGGATTATAACTGAAACCGAATCCCCATGTTACAGGATGCGGATAATATACAGCACCATACCATGGCTGATAATAATATCCTGTGCCGTAAACAACCGTAGGGCCATAAACATATCCACCCATATATCCAGCAGTATAACCTACATAAACATACTGTGGTGAACTATCATAGACATACACATACTTTGTATTATAAGCCGGACTGCTTGCAGGGATCTTTTCTACATCCTTTGGTCTTTCATTGGCTACTTCCCATGGACCGGTTGCATTTTTGCTTACGAACCAGATACCGTTATCCAATGCAAAATATCTTCCGGCAGGATCTATCATCACAGTAACATTACTGTTCTCTGCTAACTGCAAAGAAGTTCCTTCAATGGCTTTAAATTTTGGTGCACCATCAAATTCTACTTTTACGGTTGCTGTTTTTCTATCTACTTTAGCCGTTTGAGGGATCTCTGCATCGATCTTTGCCTCTTCTGCAGCATCAGTGCCTGCTACGTTTGCAAGAACACCATCTTTTTCTGAACCTTCAGGGATCTTAGCAAAGTCATCAGGTAATTTATCTGCAGCTATATAAGTCCACGGACCTTTCAAGTCAGTCGCTGCATACCAACGTCCTGCTAAAAGAACATAGGTCTTTTGACTATTGATATCTTTAAAGATCTCATTTGCTGTATTGGAAACATAGAGCAATGAAGTATTCTGAACAGATTTATAATCAGCTTCCCCTTTTGTTTGCAATAATTCTGTTGGCTTAGTTACAACAACGATATCAGTTACTTCTGGTTTTGCTGTAACATCTTTTCCATTATTATTTTCTTTCTCTTGTTTTTTGATCTGTTCATTGACAGATTTCAACTTAGTAGAAAGCGTTGTATTTTGTTTCCATCCTTCAGTAATGGATGAGGATTTATACCAGATGCCTCCGAGATACATATTCCATTGATTGCCTTCTTTAAAAATCAAATTAGGCGTGTTCACTACTTTATCAGCATCCAGGTCTTTGTCTTTTTGTATTTTGGCTTCACCATCCAAAACCACAAGGGTAGTGGGTTTGTTGCGATAAATGATAGAAGGGGGATCGTTTTTAAATTGATCATTCGTTGCCGAATTATTATCTTTTTTAATGGAGGTGATGAGATCATCTAAAGATATTTTCAATTTCCAACTCGGCGCATCTTTTTCAATAGTGGCAACCATTTGATCTACCTGCGCCTGATCATCAATGCCTGTAAATTTTGCATTGGTTATATCCAGCGATTCTAATTGTCCCATCCTGCTGTTCTTATCAGTAGTGATAATAGCAGAATAGAAAATAGCACCAAAAATAGGCTCGGCATTTTCTGTTTTGCGAAAAGATACCGCTGCTCTTCCGGTAATTTTATTACCCGAAAGGCTTTCGGGTTGTGGTTCATAGATGGTTACTTTACCACCACTCTTCAAAGTTACATCCCTTGGCCAAGCATCCTGCGCTTGCAGGGATACTGATGCTAACAGTAATACCAGCATCAGAGACAAACAAAATC
>CAIKTE010000047.1 GCA_903830285.1 uncultured Chitinophagaceae bacterium
AAAATTTTATGTATTGGAGAAGCTTTGATTGATATGATCTGCACCGATAAAGGAAGCAGTTTATCACAAGGTCAGAACTTTTTAAAAAAACCTGGAGGCGCCCCCACCAATGTAGCTGCAGCAGTTGCAGCCCTTGGTGGTAATGTTGAGTTAGCAGCAAAAGTTGGTAAAGACCCTTTTGGCAAACAATTGATTCGTGTGATGGAAGAATTTGGCGTTTCAACGAAATATATATTGCAGGATGATCAGCATTTTACCACATTTGCTTTTGTATCTCTGATGGAAGATGGTGAACGTGATTTTGTTTTTAATCGTGGAGCTGACGGAGAATTGAATGAAGATGAAATTAATTCAATTGATTTAACAGATGTCTCCATCATACATTTTGGTTCAGCAACAGGTTTTTTAAATGGTCCTCTTCAGAAAGCTTATATCAGCTTGTTGGATCGTGCTAAAAAACAAAATATTTTCATCAGCTTTGATCCAAATTATCGCCATCTGCTTTTCCAGAATAATACAGATAGTTTTATTGAACAGTCCTGGTATTTTTTAAAGAATTGCCACTTTTTTAAACTGAGCGATGAAGAAGCGATGCTGATAACTAGAACAGCTACACTGCAAGATGCCACTACTGTGTTAAATAACGAAACAACTGCGATCTATACTATTACACTTGGTAAAGAAGGAACCTTACTTGGCTATCATCAAAAGAATAGCACTATTGGAAGTATTGCTATCAAGCCTGTGGATACTACTGGTGCAGGTGATGCTTTTGTAGGAGCAGTGCTATACCAATTATGTGATAAAACATTATATGAAATTGAAAAAGCTACTATAGAAGAGTGGAATTCAATTGTAACCAATGCAAACAAAGCTGGGGCAAGAACCTGTGAATATCTTGGAGCTATGGAGGCATTAAAACATTTAAATAATCAGATTTTTCTTTAAACACAAATTCTAGTTACTCGTGTACCAATATCAATTGCATCAACAAATATCTCTACCAATTTTAAAACACAATATAGATGTTGCAGGAAAGGATAATCTTTTTTATAGCAGATTCCTTGCCAACTCTAGTGAAATTTCTGACTTATATTATTCTTTATATAAAAATCATCCAAAAGGCTCCGAAGCTTTTGAAGAACTTTTGGAAACAATTACTAAAGCATACGCCTTACGTACTGAACCACTTAAACAAAAAGATGAAGAGAAAGAAGAAATGGAACATTGGTTTTTAACCAACCAATTAGCGGGCATGAGTTTATATGTGGATCGTTTTTGTGGAGATTTAAAATCACTTAATTCAAAAATAGATTACTTCAAAAAACTTGGTGTAAACTTTTTACACTTAATGCCTTTATTTGAAAGCCCCGAGGGTGAAAGTGATGGTGGATATGCGGTTTCTGATTTTAGAAAAGTGGACCCTCGATTTGGAGATTTAGCGGATCTGCAATCTGTGCAAGAAAAAATGAGTTCAGAAGGCATGTTTTTGATGTTTGATATCGTTTTAAATCATACATCATTCCGACATGAATGGGCGGAAAGGGCAAAGAAGGGAGAAAAAAAATATCAGGATTTTTTCTACATGTATGATGATCGGAGTTTGCCAAATTGGTTCGAAGAAACCATGCCAGAAATATTTCCAGAAACTGCCCCGGGCAGTTTCTCTTATGTACCAGAATGCAACAAATGGGTGATGAGTGTATTTCACAATTATCAGTGGGATCTCAACTATACCAACCCAGATGTATTTGTTACCATGATTGATACCATTTTCTTTTATGCAAATTTAGGGGTAGACGTTTTGCGTATTGATGCACCAGCATTTATATGGAAACAATTGGGCACTAGCTGCCAGAATTTGCCCGAGGCACATACGCTTTTAAGACTCATTAAACAGTGTGTTCAAGTGGCTGCACCAGGTGTGGCTTTATTAGGGGAAGCAATTGTTGCGCCTAAAGAGATTATGAAATATTTTGGCACTGATCGTTATTTAGCCAAAGAATGCGACTTTGCCTATAACGCTACTCAAATGGCCTTGCAATGGGATGCTTTGGCAACAGGCGATACAAGGGTTATGTTAGCCGCACAACATGAGATTCTTCAAAAGCCATTTGGTTGTTCTTGGATAACTTATACAAGATGTCATGACGATATTGGCTTGGGCTACGATGATAGCATGATTGCAGCTGCTGGTTTTAATGCATACGATCATCGCAGATATTTAAAAGAATATTATTCGGGTGCCCTTCAAGATTCGCCTTCCTCAGGTGCTTTATTTTCTGTAAACCCCAAAACCCAAGATGCGAGAATCAGTGGCTCATTAGCATCACTTTGTGGTTTAGAAAAAGCAATCCGAAAAAATGATCTAGCCCAAATTGAAATTTCCATACAGAAAATCAGTTTGATGCAAGCGCAAAGTTTTTTTATTGGTGGATTACCGATTATTTTTTATGGCGATGAACTTGGCTATACTAATGATTATTCTTACTTAAGCGACCCCGGTAAGAGTTACGATAACAGATGGATGCACCGACCCATGATTGATTGGCAGAAAGAAAAAAAAATAGATAATCCTGAAACTGTTGAGTCAAAAGTATTTCACACTACAAAAAGAATGATTGAAATACGAAAAAAAATAGTTGCTTTTGGTGATTATAAAAACCTTACCTGGCTTACACCTTATAATATACATGTAGCTGGATTTATTCGTTCTTTTGGAGAACAGAAAATTTATTGTTTATTTAATTATAGCGACAAAGCTTCCTATCTTACCTGGTATGCCTTTAAAAATCATGGTGCAAAATCAAATAAGCTCTATGATCATTGGACAGGGTTTACTCACACCGTGGGGAGTGATCATGAATATTTGATTATTCCTGCATATGGGTTCTCTATTTTGGAAGTAATTTAAAATTCATTGTTTATTTATTGCTATTTTGAGATATTATGAAATTTATTTTACTAAGTTTCCTTCTCATTTCAATTCATTCATCTTATGCTCAAGAAAGTATTCTGGTAACAGGAAGTAAAATTTCTAAGCCTGATGCAATTGCTCTGCTTGCTCATCATAATAAAGTAAGAAAAGATGTTGGAACCCAGCCTTTAATTTGGAGCTCTAAATTATCGGCCTATGCACAAGAATGGGCTGATCATTTAGCGAAGGATTATAATTGTAATATGGCTCATCGAAAAGCACCTGGTCAGGATGGAAGAACTTATGGTGAAAATATATTCTGGGGCAGCTCGGCGGCAGAATTCAAACCAGTAGATGCATCTGAAGATTGGTATAGTGAAATT
>CAIKTE010000048.1 GCA_903830285.1 uncultured Chitinophagaceae bacterium
AAACTATTTTATAGCAGAAATCAGCCCAATCATTGCTGATCTATATAAATCAAATCATCAGTTAGATAGTGCTTATAAATACTTACAACTATCAGTTTCACTAAAAGACAGTTTATATAATACCGATAAGATCCGTCAGTTTCAAACCCTTACATTTAATGAATCCTCCCGCAGGCAACAATTAGAACAACAAAGCAAAGACGCAAAACAAGATTATGATAACCGGGTACGGATGTATGGTTTGATCTCAATTATTACAGGGATCCTTATTGTTACATTCCTCTTATATCGGAATAATCAGCACAAACAAAAAGCCTATAGTTTATTGCAAAAACAAAAAAAGGAACTGGAAACAACCCTGGGGGAATTAAAAAACACCCAAAAACAATTGGTGCAATCAGAAAAGATGGCATCCCTGGGAGAACTCACTGCAGGCATTGCCCATGAGATTCAGAACCCATTGAACTTTGTGAATAATTTTTCCGAAATAAATCAAGAACTACTTGCAGAAATTAACGAAGAAATTGAAAAAGAAAATTTCAATGCGGTAAAAGAGATCATCAAAGATGTGAATGATAATGAAGCAAAGATCAATCACCATGGCAAAAGAGCAGATGCCATTGTAAAAGGCATGTTGCAACATAGCAGAAGTAGTTCTGGCAAAAAAGAACCCACCAATATCAATGCACTTGCAGATGAGTACCTGCGTCTTGCTTATCATGGATTACGTGCCAAAGACAAATTATTCAATGCAAAGATGGTGACTGATTTTGATCCAAATATTGGTAATGTAAATGTGATTCCCCAGGATACCGGACGGGTGATCCTAAATCTCATTACGAATGCTTTTTATGCAGTCAATGAGAAGAAGATGAAAGGTATGGAAGGATATGAACCCACCGTAACTGTAAGTACTAAAAAGGAAGGGAACAAATTATTCATAACAGTGAAAGACAATGGTTCGGGTATACCAGAGAAAGTAAAAGAAAAAATATTTCAACCATTCTTCACAACCAAACCTACCGGAGAAGGAACTGGACTAGGATTATCCATGAGTTATGATATCATCACTAAAGGTCATGGCGGTGATTTACTGGTTTATTCGGAAGAAGGAAAAGAAACTGAGTTTAAAATAATTTTACCCATTTAAAAATTTATTAAACCCCTAATATGAAAATACTCGTAGTTGACGACGAACAGGATATGCAAACTCTATTCCAGCAAAGGTTTCGTAAAGAGATAAGAGATGGAATCGTTGATTTTGCATTTGCTATTTCTGGCGAAATGGCGCTCGACTATTTGAAAAATAATCATCATGAAGCAGTGCTCATTTTATCAGATATCAACATGCCAGGCATGAGTGGATTGGAACTACTCGACAAAATCAAAACTAAATATCATACTCCCCCTCCCATTGTAATGATGATCACAGCATATGGTGATCAGGAAAATTATAATCAAGCTATGAAATTAGGTGCAGATGATTTCTTAACAAAGCCGGTTGACTTTACTCTCTTAAAAGAAAAACTCAAAATCTAACGAATGTCAAAAATACTTGTAGCCGACGATGAGATCGATTTGGAAACGCTGATCAAACAGAAATTCCGTAAACAGATCCGTGATGAAAAATATGAATTTGTATTTGCGATCAATGGTAAAGATGCCATTACTAAAATGGAAGAGCATCCAGATATTTCTATTGTGTTAAGCGATATCAATATGCCAGAGATGGATGGACTTACTTTATTAACTAAAATCAATGATTCAAATCCATTGATGAAAACAGTGATGGTTTCTGCTTATGGGGATATGGAAAATATTCGAAGTGCCATGAATAAAGGTGCATTTGATTTTGTTTGTAAACCAGTTAATTTTGAGGACCTGGAATTAACCATCGAAAAAACCATCAAGCATGTAGCTCAAGTAAATGAAACTCTGAAAGCCATCAAGGAAAATAATATCCTTCGCATGTATGTAGACGAAAACGTGCTCAATTTCATGGCTAGTCAACAGTTCGAAGATTCTTTATTGGTGAATGAAACAATTGAAGCCACTGTAGCTTTTATTGATATTTGTGGATTTACAGCAATAACCGAAAATGCACCTGCTAATACCGTTGTAAAAATGCTGAATACTTATTTTGATGTGATGGTGAAAGAGATCATTGCACAAGATGGACATATTGATAAATTTATCGGAGACGCGATCATGGCAGTCTTTAGAGGTAAACATCAATTAGACAGGGCCATCGATGCCTGTATTGCTATTCGTAATTTATTAGATAGGCTTCCTCTATTAGATAATGGTCTTAACTTCTTACCAAAAGTTTCCATAGGAAT
>CAIKTE010000049.1 GCA_903830285.1 uncultured Chitinophagaceae bacterium
ATTTTTTGTACAACTTACTGCATATCCAATTAAGCAGACCATTGTTGCCATTATCCAGAATTTTGTGCTTTGAATAAGTTTCATAATTAAGGTTTTACTGTTATTGTTTTAACATTATTTCAGGCCGCTAAACTAAGGTTGCAACAATGATTGCAATATGACTTTTATCACTTATAAAACTGATAATAATCAGGTTTGATACTCCTGTATTGAAAAACAGAGAATTAACAACAAAAAAGATCAAGATTTCATCATTATTTTTTTGAAGTCACAACATCATTTCAGCAACTATAAAAGATTTCAATACAAAAATGAATCTCTTACTGCAATAACACTTACACAAGTGCATCAAAAAATTATAGCATTCACACATTATAGATCTCAACATGAATGAATTGCCAAGCATCATTCGAATTGATTTACTTGACTGATATATTATTCTTCTATTTCTTTTATACTATGCATAAAAAAAGCTTCAGAAAATCTGAAGCTTTTTTTATAACATATTCTATTGGAATCTATCAGGGGGTATTTACGATTTTTTTGATTCCATAACTTCTGTTCAGGTTAAATCCTAAAGAGAAATTACCTAGTCTAACATAATTTGTATTCTGTGCTAACTGTGCAATATTGGTTGCAGAAGCAGAACTGGTAAAGAAGAATTGGAAAATATGTCCGCCGGTATCCCAATCATAACCTAAAGAAATAAGATCAGGTACATAATTCACAGCAGATGCACTCTCGTCGAGTAAATTTTTGTATCCATTCAACTGACGAGCGTATTCAAAGCTCAATGCTGTTTTATTAGTTAATTTATAACGTCCGCCAATACCAATGGAGAAAACATTATTCGTATTATTTATTCCATAAGGAACATAGTTATAATGGATCCAGGAAGGGATCAATTGTAAAGACAATTTATCGCTGAATTTTCTACCGATCAATAATTGATTCAAATAAGAAAATCTGTTCCATGCAAAATCATCAGGACTTGGTCCTTCAGATCCGTCGAAATGGAATGAAGAAAACAGATTTACTGTAACAGGTATATTTTTAGCGCCGGTTTGTTGTCTCAGCAATCTGAATTTTGCCCATGATTCTAATTGTGCATTTCCTGTTGCCCCAAATCCAAGATTCAACCAGCTTTTTGGTGCATATTCAAATGACATATAAGTATTGGCTGCGCCTGCATTTAAGCCAAAGAGTTGCGCTACGTTTGTCCAGCCTTTTCCTTCTTTCCAGATAGATCCGAAACGGTGACTGATCATAAATTGCAGATTACCACTACCGGTCATTTCCACACTTTGCATATTGATAATGCGGGTAGATTTGAATGTAGCGATCGTATAATCATTTTTTACTTTAGCTGCATCAGCTTTTACTAGATCACCTAAAAGGTCATCCTGTGCACTTGCTTTCACGAAGAAGCAACATGCAACAATGAGATATAATAATAATTTTTTCATAATCGTTCTGTTAACAGATTAGTTTAATTGAAATTTGATGGTTGCTTCAATAGGAGTTTCAGCAGATAATTTTGGTTTAACCAGATCAGGAATGATCACATTATATTCTTCGGCTTTGATCTTGAACACGCAATAGAATGTGGCTACTTTATTTTTAACTTCTAATTTAACCGGTGATTTAAAATCTTTGGTAACACCATGCAGTGTAACAGTTCCTTCGGAAGAAATATTATATACACCATCTTTTGCCAATTGGTCTTTAGTAAAACCGATCAGTTTTCCTTTGAAAGTAGCATTAGGGATCTTATCTGTATGCAGATAATTTTCATTGAAATGTTCTTCCAGCAATGCGTTGTTAAAATGGAATGTTTTCATAGGAACCAATAAAGCCACTTCACTTGTTTCTACTTTTAAAACAGCTGTTCCTTCTTTACTTGCAGCGGCATAATCTTTATGGCTCTGATCCTTGTTAGGATTAAAGAAAATATAACCGTCTCTTGTTTTATACGTTTGTGCATCGATCAGGTTCGTGATGAAGATGAGAGCGAATGCTACTAAGATTAATTTTTTCATTGTTTAAATTTTTTGCTTTGATTAATATGATGAAATTATTGTGGCATACCCTGTGCGATCCATGCCAGGAATGTTGATGTGGTGGTGGCATCTAAACTTAATGGTCCGCCCGGATGTCCGGTTGCACCACTGCTGGCCATCATAGTACTGAGGATTGCTTTATCTGCAACCATTTTATTATAATCCAGATTTGGGCCTAAACCGCCATGGCAGGCACTTCCTTTACAAACTGATTTGTAAATAGGTACAATATTCGTTGTATAGGTAACCGGACCTGTAATTGCAGGGGGTACATAATTATCTTTTGCTCCTTGAGAGATCCATGTTGAAATAACAGCAGCCTGTGCAGGGGTGAAGAAGATACCACCTTCTCCTGGGTGCCCTACTGAAGGGTTTGAAATCATAGCGGCATATATACCTGCTCTTGACTGAATAGTGCTGTAAAAAATAGTATCTAAATGTGAGAATGGTACAACACCGGTTCCACCATTATTGTGACAACCGCAGGCACCCGAAACCATAATGGGTGCTACATCATCACGGAATGAAATGGCCGCTAATGAATTAGCCGTTGGTGTTGAAATATCTTTCTTATTGTTGTAACAAGAGGCGAACAGCACAATACCGCTGAGCACTCCCAAGTATATTACTAGTTTATTCATAAAATTATTTTTTGCGGTGATTGATTATTTAGTAATGATTTTTCCTGATTTTACATACTTGAATATTCCGGAAGCATCAAGGCCATATTTCCATGCATCAGGGATATTGGGATCGGCAAAATACCAGGACTTAATGATCGCGATATCTGAAGGTCTCAAACCACCATCACTATATGCCATACCGCCATCTCTTTTAGTAGCCCATGTATTAGGAGCTGTAGCAGAATGCTGTGTCTTCATCAAAAGGGTAGAATCGATCCTTGACAGCAATGTGCTGGTTGACAGGTATGGATCGCCTTTACAGTTTACTTTCACACCGCCTACAGTATATGCTCCGGATGAACTGCGAACTGATTTCGGATAGAAAATATCCAATAAAAGATCGTCATAGGTATTTAAAGGACCACGTGTGCTGAATACTTTCCAGGGTCTGAAACTTGCATTGGCTAAAGTATCTGCAAAGAATTTTCTGGCACTGTCTTTATATGCCTGCCAAACTGCAGTAAGCTTCGGATCTTTTAATTGTGTGTATGCAGTTGTTGCGCCTGATGAAGGATTGATATAAAAGAAGGAAACAGTATCAGTAGAAGTCAAAGTGCCCAGATATCCGCTTTTTCCCCATGCTCCTGCAGCAGAAGCTTCATTATGACAGTTTCCGGATGTACAGCCTGAAGTTAATAACGCAATCGCAGCTGGTTTGTAATCTTCAATAGCAGGTTTTTCTTTCGCACCATTCTTGATCCAATTGTAAATAATTGATTTTTCTGATACGGTCAAGTCAACACCATAATTTACCGGCGGCATTGCTTTGTTGAGATCACTGGTAGTAACCATTTGATACAACTGACTAGCAGCTGGATTACCCGGAACCACCATGTTCTTTACATCTGCATAACTGTTCAAATACGGTTTAACACCTGTACCGCCATGGCAGGAAGATGAAACACAGTTGTTCTTAATAATACTCATCACACTTTTTGTAACCACCACATCGTTCAAACTTGGTGTTCCATCAGCATAAGGGATAACGGTTGAATCGTAAAAAGGCGAAAAAATTGTTGAATCCGGTGTGTTAACCAATGCACGGGAAACAGTCGATGCATTCGTACCATCTTTCTTACACTGTACTAATACCAGCGAAGCGAAGAGCAAGCAAAAAAGGCCGATAATGCCTTTTTGATAGAGAACCTTTCTTTTCATACACTTAATTTTATTGAATTAATTTGAGTATTTGAGGAACAATTAAATGTTATGCTCATTGATAGTATAACTTTAATGTTACGAACACAAAAGTATATTTCGGCATATCCCCTTGAAATGACTGTTATCACTATTCTTTGTGATTTATATCACAAAAAAACATGTCCAAAATCATCTTTTCACAAACCTTAATACATGACTTTTACAACGTAAAATAATTCAGCGTCTTAACATCATTTATTTATGAAAAAGAAAATCATTTATGCAATTCTTGCCGTTATCGTTTTAGTAGGTATATGGGTTGCTTTTAACAGAGAAAAAGCCACTCAAATGGTAGTTGACCTCGGTATGGCCATGACATCATCTATGAAGCATCGCGATCCATCAACTGAAAAAGCAAAATTTGAATTAACGGCAGATGCGTTTGCAAAGGAATTTAAAGACAATGCAACTGAAGCCAATAAGAAATATATCAATCAGGCGGTTCTGTTAGAAGGTGATGTAACTGCCGTTAGCGGTGTTACCGTTTCTTTAGGAAGTGCAGCTTGCAATATCGATTCTACACAAATTGCCAAAGTGAAAGATGTAAAAGTGGGTACTAAAATAAAAGTACAGGGTTTGGTAGTCGGTTATAACGATCTGATGGAAGAAATTTCATTGGCTCAATGCACGATCAAATAGTCTCATTTCCATGTGTTAGGTTTTGAATAAAGAAGAAGAGCTTCCATTTTGGAAGCTCTTCTTCTTTGAGGGATCAAAGAGTTGCCAACCCTAGCCCAAAATCTATTCTCGCAGCGCCGCAGCGTACGCCGCGAGAAAAATCTTTCAATTCTTTGAGTCGAAAACCTCCTCCCTATAACACTGTCTGCTATGCTTGTCCCTCACTTTGTCTTGTATTGAAAAGCTTAGCAGGGTTGCCAAACAAAAAGAGCTTCCAAATTGGAAGCACTTCTTTCTTTATAAACCTAAAAAACGGGGGGAATCTAACTATTTGATCGTGCATTGAGCCAATGAAATTTC
>CAIKTE010000050.1 GCA_903830285.1 uncultured Chitinophagaceae bacterium
AGCAAGTAGGGAAGGATAAGGTTTGTCAGATAGAATAGAAGGATATTCCTCAAATCCTTTGACCAAATCAGTTTTAAGATCCCGAACTCGTTGAACCTGAGCAGAAATACTTCGCTTCTGCAATTCCAGGTCATAATCTTCTTTACTTTTCTCAATTTCTGCAAATATGTTCTCGTCAATTGGTTTGTCCTGAGTTTTATAAACTGATACGAAGGAGGAAAAAGGTGAATAAATTTTTTCTTTGGTATCGGATGTATTTTCAAGCTGTTCATATAATTTATCGTAATGCCAATTGGCCAGGAACGTTTTAACTTCTCCGCTTACAACATCTTTACTGATTTTTTTTTCATCAATCTGTTTTACAGAGTCATTGAGTAACTCATACAACCCTAACGCAATTTTCCTCTCAAACAACTGACTGCTTGGATAATGAATGCATGATATTCCAAAAGAATTGAATAAATTTCGTTTTTGAGTCACTTCGTCAATAATATCGTTCTCGACATTTCCCGTTTGCAAGCAAATAAGATACCAGCAAAATTCAGCTATTACAGGTATGATAGAATCAAAATTTTTTTCGGAAAGTACACGGTTATTCTGATTCCGGTTAGAAAGTATGTAGAATTTCGAAAAAAGATGTTGCCCCAGGGCAGTGAGACTGGCATTGTATTCATGCTCAATTTCGCAAAACAAAGCATATGTTCTTAGTAATTCTTCTTTAGTTTTTTCCTCTTTTTTGAAATCCGGAAATATTCCAAGAATGTTGATTGTAAAGGCTGTGGTAAGTTGTTTACTTATTTTGTTCAGTACACCAAGCAAAGGCATCAAAATGACAGAACCGACAGAATCATAAACAGGGGTTATTATTGTAATTTGAGTGCTTTCATCCGCAGTATGACCGGATTTAAAAAGCTCGTTTTGCTTGTTTACATCCTGAAGCTCGTCTATGATCTTTGAAATTTGTGCTTGCAACTCTTGTTCAACATCACAAATTTTATCATAATTGCTTTTATAATCTGTTCCTGAAATAAAGCCGAAAGAAAGGTTTGACTGTCCATTTTCCGGGGCAGTTACTCTCACGTGGCCGGAGGAGTCAATATGCAACCCTGCAATGACTCGTTTAACAGACTCCTCCTGTCCCACATACATTGTGAAGTTAGTTGCCAGATCATTGGTAAGGTCACCAAGAAAAATGAATAAAGAAGGTTTAATTTTCATGGTCGATTAATATAGTAACATGATAATGAAGAAGAGAATTCCTTCGTTTAAAGTATAAAAACAGATTGGGATTCTATTTAATCCATTCTTCAAGCTCGTTCAACATAAAGTTGGTCTCACGGCCAAACAATGCCAAATCTTGTGCATATGGTTTATTCCCTTTAAGTGTTTTTATGTTAATCCCATAATGGCCGTAATCGATAAAAAATTTCGCATCATCGATTTTACGATTGCCACTTTCATCGGTTAAAATAAGATTGTCAATGATTGCCCTGAATTTATCATTCCCATTTTTCTTAACCCATTCATTTTTCATGTTGTAAAATTCATTTACAAGCTCATGATTGTTAACAAAATTATCAAAAGCCACCTTCCTTTCAGATGTATCAAAAGTGAACCAATCTTCAGGTCCATTCTCTTTTTGCCTTTTCATGGGGGATTGATATTCATAATCACTGGCTATTTTCCGGAGATATCCTAAAAGGTGACCTATAATCCCAGCGCCCATAGCCATTCCTTCGTTTCGTATGTCTTTAGGGAATACATCATAGGAGTCCTTATCCATTAACCTTTGCAGCCTGGTGTTTGCGTGATGGTTTAACCTGTATTCTGTCTCCTCTTTGGCCAGATTCTTCATATACTCATATTTATACCCTTCCATGTTAAAAACAGTAAACGCCGGGCTGCAAAATGCTATCTGCATAATAGTAATTCTGGTCGGATCTCCTGTTGTTGTTCTTTTTACACTGTCAGTTAATAAAGTTTTGCTAACATCAGTTTTTTTGAATATATCTTGATTCAGCAAACAATCAGGGTTGTTAGGTGAACTGTTATAAAGGCCACAAATAAATTGTACATCCAGTGCATGCAGTATGTCCATTCTAACTTGCCAGAAAGGAGATGATCTTGTAATCGCTGTTGAAATAATATTATTAACTTCTTTTAAATTAAATTCGGTCAATAAAACCTCGTCAACAACCCTTTCTCCCCATTTCTTTGAACTTTCCTCTTCCGCACAATAGTTA
>CAIKTE010000051.1 GCA_903830285.1 uncultured Chitinophagaceae bacterium
CTGATGCCAAACTGAAGATCATCAATGCACTGAAAGCAAACAATGAGATCGTGGCCATGACAGGAGATGGTGTAAACGACGGGCCTGCATTAAAAGCTGCACATATCGGTGTGGCCATGGGCAAGAAAGGAACCGAGATCGCCAAACAGGCTGCTTCGCTGATCTTACTCGAAGATGACCTGTCGAAGATGGTGGATGCTGTTGCCATGGGCAGAAGGATCTACAGCAATCTTAAAAAAGCCATTCAATATATTATCAGTATCCATATTCCCATTGTACTTACCGTATTTATTCCATTGGCGTTGGGATGGATCTATCCCAATATATTCACACCGGTACATATCATCTTTTTAGAACTGATTATGGGACCCACCTGTTCTATCATTTATGAAAATGAACCGATGGAAAAGAACAGCATGCTCCAGAAGCCAAGGCCTTTTACTACTTCCTTCTTTAATATTAAAGAACTGACAACAAGTATCCTACAGGGTTTGATGATCACAGCAGGAAGCCTTGCAGTGTATCAGTATTCAGTGCGAGCGGGTAATGGTGAATCGCTGACAAGGACCATGGTCTTTACTGTTCTGATCGCCGCTAATATCTTTCTTACGCTGGTGAACCGTTCTTTTTATTACTCTTTTATCAGTACCATGCGATACAGGAATAATCTGGTGGTGATGATCATTTGTATCACTATTGCTATTTCCGGATTACTGATCTTTATCAAACCGTTGGCGGCATTCTTCTTATTTGAGTCTTTAAGTCTGTCTCAATTGCTCATCAGTATCGGTATTGGTTTCCTTTCGGTGATCTGGTTTGAAATTGTAAAGTGGAGAAAGAGAATGAAGGATGTTTCCTGAGGTATGGAAAGGTCCGCAATTTCATTTAATGCAAAATATAAGATCATTTGTTCGGGGTCTAAAACTGCAATAAAAAGCACAAATAATCTGTAATGCCAGGAATTTTCAGTAATATCGAAGCTGCAAAATTTTATCAATCTTATATGAACCCGTTTAAATCACAATTCAAAATCCAACTATGAAACTTGATTACAGAAACGAAGTAAAAGCGCTTGGTGTTACGGCAATGGTACTTGTTTGTCTGGTACTTTTTGCCTATGCCATGTTTTGGATCATCGCATATGGATGGGCCATGCTGGACGGTGCTGTAAACAGATGGGTTGTCTATTTCCTGGGACTTCTAATAGTGTTCGTTATCCATCGATTTATCAGAGGAAAAGTATATCGTCCTGATGAGGATTAGAAAATTTTATTGTGTTTAAAAATTGAATCAATGTTTGCCTTTGTGGTATTCGATTCAAACTTGACATCATGAACAGACTTGATCTGAGTTTCATGTATGATCAGTAGAAGCCATTCCAAACTTCAAGGATCGCAGCTTAAAAATCTTATCAACTTCCTTATAAAACAAAAGCTTCACTCTTTGCAGAGTGAAGCTTTAATTTCTAATGAATACCCCCCAGTAATTCATTGTCAGGACGAAAGTATGTCTAAAATAATCCCTGCGCAACGGGAAAAACACCCATTTTTTATGCAGTATGATTACTGTTTAAACACTGAACAATAACATAGGTTCAGTTTTACAATTCCTGTTTCAGAATGACAGCCATGAGTTTCTCAAATTCCGATTTTCCCAATTGTTCAATCATCGCAATATCTTCTTTCGCCAAACTAATCAGTCCGCTTGTATTGGTTTCAGCATGGGCGGCAGTTCTGATCCCTGAAATAACCGTTGATACTTCAGCATGGTTTAAAATGTAACTCAGTGCCAGTTCAGTTTTGCTGCAATTGTATTTCTTACAAAGCAACCAAACAGGCTGCAGCTCTTGATTACATAGATCAACCAATTCTTTGGTCAGTCTTTTCTTGCGATGATCATTATCAGAAAAATGGACTGCGTCATCGAATTTACCGGTCAATAATCCGAATTGCAAGGGCATGCGTGCAATGATTCCATAACCCAAAGCTGCCGCTTGCGGTAATAGAGAAAGGGCTCTTTGATTCAGCAGGTTTAAAACCAATTGAAATCCATTGCCTTTTTTTTGTTCTATTAAATAATGGGCTTCGAGAAGCGGTTCAAAAGTGTTCAGCGATAATCCCCAGTACCTGATCAACCCTTTTTGTTGCAAGTATTGCATTGCATCGATACAGGATCCATCCTGCAAATGAGATAAGCGGGCTGTATGCAACTGATAATAATCGATCGTATCGCGTTTCAATCTTTTCAAACTTTTTTCACAGGCCTGAATTATATATTCTTTACTGTAATCAAATGTGAACTTTTCATTTCTTGCAACATTCCCCACTTTGGTGGCGATGATCAGATCTTTCATATTACCGATCGTATCTCCCAATAATTCTTCGGAATGGCCGAGCCCATAAATATCTGCTGTATCAAAAAAATTAATGCCCAGATCGATCGATCTATGAATGGCTTGTTTCGAAATAGTATCATCTGCATCGCCCCAACCTATGGCAGTATTTCCGATCATCGTCCCTCCTCCTATTGCCCATGCGCCAAATCCGATCTCACTCACATGCAGATCGGTATTTCCAAATTGTCTGTATTTCATTGTTTCCTTATTTGAGCATAAAATTAATTCAATAAAATGCCATTCATCAAATAATGAAACACTCATTTCCTGTTCATGATTGTGCATCATGTATATGTGAATGATGTAAGTTTTTTGGCTAATGATGTAACGCAGCTCAGCAGGTGCATGCTGACCTTTGCATTACTATACTTTACCTAATGAAGGGTAAACAAAAGAAATTAAAAAAACAATTATGAGAAAGAACCTTTTAAAAATTGCAAGCATATTTTCAATAGCATTGATAAG
>CAIKTE010000052.1 GCA_903830285.1 uncultured Chitinophagaceae bacterium
AACAAGAACAGGGGTCGTTACCAGTAATAAAATGGCTAAGACCATCACTGTTGCTGTTGAAAGAAAAGTAAAACACCCTATCTACGGTAAGTTTGTAAAGAAAACTACCAAATTTCATGCTCATGATGAAAAAGATGAGTGTACAATTGGTGACGTGGTGAAGATCATGGAAACTCGTCCGCTTAGTAAAACAAAGCGTTGGAGATTAGTAGAAGTAGTAGAAAAAGCCAAATAGGAAAGCTATGAGCTATTAGCCTTGAGCTATTAGCAAAGTAGGAAATAATATTTTTTGGTTAGCTAACCACTAACCGCTAAAAGCTAAAAGCTTAAAAAAATGATTCAGCAAGAAAGCAGATTAAATGTAGCTGACAACAGCGGTGCTAAGGAAGTACTTTGTATAAAAGTACTAGGCAACAGCGGTCAGGACTATGCTAAAATAGGCGATAAGATTGTAGTAACAGTGAAGGATGCAATTCCTGCAGGTGGTATCAAAAAAGGTACTGTTTCTAAAGCAGTAATTGTTCGTACTAAAAATAAGTTACGCAGAAAAGATGGTTCTTATATCCGTTTTGATGATAATGCTGTTGTGTTATTGAATAATTCTGATGAGCCACGCGGTACACGTATTTTCGGGCCGGTAGCAAGAGAATTGCGCGATAAAGGGTATATGAAAATTATATCCCTGGCACCAGAAGTACTATAGTACAAGTCCCGATAAAACGGAACAACGCAAAAATGTTCAGATAAGAACAAAAGCAGATAACAAAAATAATTATCCGCCTCAAGCGGAAAAGATAAAAGGGCAAATAAAATGAGTACAAGATTTAAACCCAAATTTAACATCAAGAAAGGCGACACAGTTGTTGTGATCACCGGTGATGATAAAGATTTGAAAAAACCACGCAAAGTATTAGAAGTTATTGTTGATAAAGGACGTGTTGTGATCGAAGGTGTGAACATCATAACTAAACATACTAAACCAAGTGCACAAAACACTAAGGGTGGTATCGTTAAGATAGAAGCGCCAATTAACATCAGCAATGTACAATTGTGGGATGCGAAAACAAGTGCTGCTACTAAAATCAAACGTACCAGAGTGGAAGGTAAATTAGTTCGTATATCAAAAAAATCAGGGGAGGTAATTAAATAATGAGTACCGTAAAATATTCTCCGAGGTTAGCAGATAAGTACAAAAAAGAAGTTGTACCTGCATTAGTAAAAAAGTTTGCTTACACAAGTGTTATGCAAGCTCCTAAACTGGAAAAGATTTGCATCAACCGTGGTGTAAATGGCGCTGTTACTGATAAAAAATTAGTAGACGTTGCTGTTGGTGAACTGGAACAGATCACCGGTCAGAAAGCTGTTGCTACTTTTTCTAAGAAAGATATCTCGAATTTTAAATTGCGTAAAGGAATGCCCATTGGTGCAAGAGTTACTTTACGTGGTGAAAAAATGTATGAATTCTTAGACAGATTAGTTTCTATCGCTTTGCCACGTGTTCGTGATTTCAAAGGTGTTAGTGATAAAGCTTTTGATGGTCGTGGTAATTATACTCTAGGCGTTACTGAGCAGATCATTTTTCCTGAGATCGATATCGATAAAGTAAATAAAATTACCGGAATGGATATCACTTTGGTAACAACTGCACAAAGCAATGAAGAAGCATACGAATTATTGAAAGAATTAGGTATGCCATTCAAAAACATTAAAAAAGACAATAACTAATAATAATATCAGATGGCAAAAAAATCAATCATAGCCAGACAGGCAAAGCGTGAAAAGCTGGTTGCCAAGTTTGCAGAAAAACGTACTGCTTTAAAAGCAGCAGGTGATTATGCAGCTTTGGATCTACTTCCTAAAAATGCATCGCCTGTACGTTTAAAAAACCGTTGTCAATTAACAGGCCGTCCTAAAGGATACATGAGATATTTTGGTCTGTCGAGAGTTATGTTTCGCGACATGGCTTTGAACGGAAAAATTCCTGGCGTAAAGAAAGCAAGCTGGTAATATTTCACTATAACTTCCCGGGTGTCGGGATGCATAGAAACAATTTTTTGAACTGAATTAATTCTAATAAACATGGTAACTGATCCTATAGCAGACTTTTTAACAAGGATTCGTAATGCTCAGATGGCCGGTCACAGACTGGTTGAAATTCCTGCTTCAAATTTGAAGAAGAGAATTACTGAAATTTTGTATGAACAGGGTTATATCTTAAAATACAAATTTGAAGATGATAACAAGCAAGGCCTGATCAAAATTGCATTGAAATATGATGCAGCTACAAAACAACCGGCAATTCGTTCTTTGGAAAGAGTAAGCCGTCCGGGTTTGCGTCAATATGCAAAGCCTGCAGAAATCAAGAGAGTAATCAATGGTTTGGGTGTTGCTATCGTTTCTACTTCAAAAGGAGTATTGACTGATAAGCAAGCAAAAGCTCAGAATATTGGTGGTGAAGTGCTTTGTTATATCTATTAAGAAATATGTTTTGATGTGATCATCGAAACGAAAAAATATTTTCTGATACATTAAGCTGTTTCCTATACAGGCTGATCGGTCAGAGAAACAAAAATTTAAAATCATAAAACGAAATTAT
>CAIKTE010000053.1 GCA_903830285.1 uncultured Chitinophagaceae bacterium
ACTTTCTCGGGATATTTTTCTCTCCTGTAATTTTTAAATAACATAATGGTACTAATTATTTCACATCATCCGATGATGGCACTAGCTTAGCTGTGAGATTAGGTTCTTTCATATTATTATCCAGTGGGAATATAGGTCGTTGTAATCTGCGGTAAGGCAAATGTTCAATATCCTGATCGACTCCCCCGGGTGTTAGTGCCAGGAGCCAGTCTGCCTGCATAGCATAAAGTTCAGGTTCAAGATAGCCGATCTTTACCACAACAATAGCTGCATTCCGGGGATTAAGCCCGAGTCGAGTAAAATCTTTCTCTTTATGATAAGGCTTTCGCTTGCGTGTTACGATGATATGCACGCTTCCCATCTTTATTGAGGCTTCAACTTCAGCATCCACATCGCCGGTTACAATAGACTCGACCGTTCCGTAAATATGTACAGGTGGTGAGTTACGGGAGTCTACTTTTGCACCTGCATAACCATCAATATGCCCACCTACGCCTACTTGCATTATTTGTTTGATTAATTCTGATCCTGGAATTGAGGCATAAATAAGAGAAGGCCCACTGTCTTGTTTAAACTCAGGGCAATTGAGTATTTGAATTAAAGTCCAGGTTACATCCCCTGCTCCGCCTGCTGTAGGATTATCCCCTGAATCGCTGATGAAGAAAGGGCGCTTTTTGCTTACCAATGCTTTATCAAGACACTCCTTTAAGTTACCCGTTGGTGCTACAAATTCAAATTTTGACCTGACATCCCAAAAATTTTTTGCCAGTTGCTCAGCAGTATTGGTCACTTTATTCTTATCATCTCCGGTAACCATTACAACTGCATGATTTCGTGGTTCGTCGGCCCAGGCATAACCTATCCAAATTGACGCATCAATTATTCCTTTTTGTTCAGCAGCTGACCACACTTGCTGGTACAAACTTTTGCCCGGTTCTATCCTGGTACTTGTTTTTTCGCCAGGCAATAATATAGGTATAGCTATGTAGGCTTTGTATCCAGGTTTTCCCTTCCCACTTTTGATGCGTTCTAAAAGATTGGCTATTGAACGCCGTTTAGTTTGGATAGCATCTTCATGAGGTGCCATACGATAACAAGTGATTAGATCGGTATTCTCTGCTAAGCGCAAAGAAACATTACCATGCAAATCCATTGCGGTTGAAATGATCGTTTTTTTTCCAACCACTTTTCTTATCCTCGCAATAAAATCGCCTTCAGGATCATCCAGCCCTACTACACTCATTGCACCATGAATATCATAAAAAAGGCCATCATACTCCCCCTGTTCTTTGAGGGCATTAAGGGTTTTATTTACCAGCGACTCATACGCTTCACGGCTAACAGCACCTCCTGGAAGCGCGTGACCATCAATCGTTGGAACCCATACCGCTTCTTTTCGAAATGTTGAATCGGGAGAGAAAAAAGGATAAATAGTGAAAATATCAGCCCCATATTTTGCATGAAAAGCAGCTTCATCAGTAAGAGCTGGTGAAAACGTACTCGACTCTATCCCCAAACCTGCAATAGCAATGCGTGGGAGGTTCTTCTGTGATTGCGCAACTGCAACCAAAGCAGTTAAACTGCATAAAATGTGTAAAGAGAATAACTTGCTCATATTTAGCTTGTTTAAACTTAAAAAATAGCTTTCTCAGTCCACTTTATTCTCATGATTTACAATTGAACTATATTATTTATCTTATAAAGGACTGTGATATTCTTTTGATTTGCAAAAATAATAGCGACAAAAAATTTTACTCGTTTTGTAAAGCCTTATGCATAAATATTAGATTTTAAACAACTAAAATTATTACCACTTGATTATGTTTACTAAAAGAAAATTCATTTCGCTAAATAACTTTTACTAAAGGGAGAAAAATCCATTGATTACAGTATCAGTTTCGAATTCTAAAAGAAGGATCCTTTACTTTTTTCAATACTTCTGCTAATTCATTTATTTTATCGGGATATTTTTCTGCCAGATTATTTTTCTCTCCCCTGTCTTTTTGCAAATCATATAATTGCGGCAATTTATTATTGCCCAGTTCAATATTCACATATTTATCATAGGGTTCCCGATTGGAGGGTTCAATATATTTCCAGTTCGCTTGTATCACAGCAAAAGTTCCGGCATGTTCTATCAAATGATCTCTTCCTTTTTTTGTTTTACCTAATAACACATCTAAAAGATCATAACTATCCGGAGCATCATTCATAGTTAAAGGATAATTACAAAGCGATGCAAATGAAGCCAGAAGATCAACCTGGCTGATCAGTGCATCTGAAACATCCTGTTTTATTTTTCCGGGATAACTGATAATAAAAGGAACACAGGTACCGGCATCAAACACGCTGTATTTACCGCCACGTAAAGGGCCTGCAGGTGTATGTCCGTTTAATTTTTCAACGGCACTATCAGCATATCCATCATCCAGAACAGGACCATTATCACTACTAAAAATAAGGATCGTATTTTTTGTGAGATGCAGACTATCCAATAAACTTTTTATTTTTCCTACTGTCCAATCCAATTGCAGAATAGCATCGCCCCTGGCGCCCATTCCGCTTTTACCTATAAATTTTTTATTGGGTACTCTCGGCACATGTATATCATGTGTTGCCAGATATAAAAAAAATGGTTTGCTTTTATTTTCAATAATAAAATGAGATGCTTTACTTGTAAGTGTGTTGGCAATTTCTTCATCTTTCCAGAGTGCAGACCTGCCCCCTGTCATATAACCAATCCTGCCAATGCCATTGATGAGAGATTGGTTATGACCATTCGAAGACTTCATCACCGCATTATTTTGATCGTACTGAATTGCATCTTTCAGCTTTATTTTATAACTCACATTGATAGGATCATTTTTATCCAATCCAACAACAGTATGGTTTTCGACGAACACACAGGGCACTCTGTCACCTGTAGCAGGAATGATAAAAGAATAATCGAATCCTATTTCCAATGGCCCCGGCTTTATAGATCCATTCCAATCAGGCCCGTTTTCATCCCCCAATCCCAAATGCCATTTACCAATGGCAGCCGTTATATAACCTGAATTATGCAAGACTGCAGGTAATGTAACTGAGCCGGGTTTTATCAGCAGTGCAGCATCCCCGGGCGTAACACCGGTGCCTTGTTTGCGCCAGGCATATTGTCCCGTTAATAATGAATATCTAGAAGGGGTACAGGTTGCAGAAGATGCGTGTACATTGGTAAACAGTAGTCCATTCTTTGCAAGAGCATCAATATGCGGTGTATTAATTTTTGTTGCACCATAACAACTGATATCACCATAACCAAGATCATCCGCATATATAAAAACAATATTGGGTTTTTGCTGAGCTAAAATACCAAGAGGCTCTATAATCAGAAGCAAGGAAATGAGCAAGCTTGTTTTCATGTAATAACTAATTATTACTGAATGTACATCAGCATTTGACTTTTGGGAAATATTTCAGTGTATTTAATGCACAAAAAGAAAACAAAAGTGGTTCATGCTAAAATGCTGCCATTAAAGGATAAGATAGTGTAAGCATTAGCTCAGCAATTCTGTCTAATTTTAATGGCTTCAAGAAAGTTTTACCTAACTACAAAAAATACATTCATAACAATTGCAAAATCACAGATCAAAATAATAGTATGAAAAAAATTGTTTCCTTTATTGCTGTCTCATTTTATTTGATTTTTAGTACTTCCCTCATAGCACAAAACAAGATCAATCCTGATAGTATCCGCACTAAAATGCAATGGTTTGCCGATGCCAAACTTGGGATCTTTATTCATTATGGGATCTATGCAGTGAATGGTATTGGTGAAAGCTGGAGTTTTCATAATAAGCAGATCAGCTGGACTGATTACATGAAACAAATGAATGGTTTTACCGCTAAAAATTATCATCCGCAAGAATGGGCCGATCTGATCAAAGAAAGCGGTGCACGCTATGCGGTCCTGACCATCAAACATCATGATGGTGTTGCTTTATGGGATACAGAAGAAAAGACCTATAATGTTGTTAAGAATACGCCCGCAGGAAAAGACATCATCGCTCCTTTCTTTGCAGCATTAAGAAAGAATAATATCAAAGCAGGCGCCTATTTTTCTTTGATCGACTGGAGTCACAATGATTATCCCGGATTTTTAAAAGATAGTAATCGATATAAGATCGCAGACGATACTATCAGATGGAACAGATTTAAAAAGTTTCTGGATCATCAATTAATTGAACTTTCAGATCTTATGCTTAAAGAAGAACCATTTTTAGGACTAAAGATTCTTAGGATTCTATTTAAT
>CAIKTE010000054.1 GCA_903830285.1 uncultured Chitinophagaceae bacterium
CAGTTTCAATAAATTCAATACCCTCATTCCGGATTCACTGAAATTGATGAAAGTTTGAAAAAAGCAGCAGGTGTAGTGCCCGTTTCCTTTTTAAAAGCATTAATAAAAGTGGTTCTGTTGGAGAAGCCCGATTCATTGGCCAATGCTTCTAATGTGAGTTCATTTCTGTCCTTGGATCTATACAGCTCAATAAAATAATTGACACGATATTTATTCAGCCATGAATTGAAATTAGACTGATAATACTGATTGATAATGGGTGATAACTGATACACAGGTATGTTGATGGCTTTAGAGAGATGGTGAATGGAATATTTTTGATCGAGATAAGGTTTACTTGACTGCATAAATGTTTCTATCTTTTCAAGCATCGGTTTAAACTCTTTTTCTACAAAGGATCTTTTATATGAATTTTCATTTTTATTCTCAGCTTCATCATCGAGGACAAGCGGTTTCTTATTTATAGCGATCAAATTATCTGCTGTTGGTGTTGCGGAGAAGCCGTATAAGATTTTAGGTGAAAAAAGCAGGAACAGTGCTGTAGCAATTAGGACCAGGGCAAGATTTGTATTTGCGAAAGCCAAAGTGTACCATTTTAAATGCAGCAAGGCACCAAAAGCACCTGGTATGATCAGCAAGAAATAAAAGAAGGAAAGAGTGATCAGATACCAGTAAATGGTCATGTTCTCATTCTTCGATCTTCCCAGATCAAAATTCCGGTTTCTGATAATTACCCTGATCTGCAAATTCATAATAAATAGAGCCCATATATACCGGAATACCAGATGAAAACCCTTCATGGTGATCCATCCCTCCTGCACCCTGAATAAACGCGATGGGTCTTTTAAGTTAGCAGACATGACAGCGATCTTATAGGCAGGATCTGATAGAAAAAAAGGCATCATATCAATGATATAAAACAGGGATGGTATTAAAAACAACCAATCTCTTTTACGCCAATGAATGCCCGGATAAAAAGTATTGCGGGTATATAAATATAAAAACGGGAAGAAAAGATATAAAGAAATATTGCCTGTACGGATCAGATAAGGATAGTATAGAATAGCCTGTGTCTGATTTAGAAAACTGACCATTAAAGTGTACCATATATTCAATAAGGAGAGTGCCAATAAAAAATCATTCCTATTCTTTTTTCTGAAAAAGAATAATAAAATGATCACAGGAATACCCAGTATCAATCCGGATTCTATCAATAAAAAGATCAGTTGCATTGCTTCAAAATTGCTAACGAATATAATGCAAAGTTTGTATTGCTTATTTTAAGAATTTGTCACTATTCTTCTAAGATTTTTATCGATAAAAAATAAAATATTGGAAGTATACAAATAATATGAAAGCCCGGGTCTATTCCCGGGCTTTCATATTTCAACTCTTTTTCTATTGCTGCAATTATTAGTACATCAATACATGATCGATCACATGGATCACGCCATTCTTCTGATATACATTTTTAATAGTAATAACAGCCATAGCACCTTTCTTGTCTTTGATGATCAATTTCTTTCCTTTTTGCATAAACCAAAGAGGCTCTCCCTGAACTGTTTTTAATTCGGCAGTTCCATTTCCATCTTTAATCAATTTCATCAGATCATCAGCATCATATTTTCCGGCGAGTACGTGATAGGTCAGGATCCCTGTCAACATCATTTTATTTTCGGGTTTCACCAGATTTTCAACTGTTCCTGCCGGCAATAAATTGAATGCTGCATTAGTAGGTGCAAATACGGTGAAGGGGCCTGCAGACTGTAAAGTTTCCACCAGCCCTGCGGCTTTCACGGCAGCAACCAATGTTGTATGATCTTTACTGTTGATCGCATTCTCAATAATGTTTTTGGATGGATACATAGCAGCTCCGCCTACTTCCACCGTTTTTTCCATGCCCATTTGAGCGATCGCTGAACGACTGAAAAATAATGCAAGCACTGTAAAAAATGTTGTTGTTAGTTTTTTCATCTCTGTGATTTTTAGGTTTTAAAAATGTAACTACCCCATCATGTACGAGAGATGCAGAAAAACGGATTGCAGTAAGAAATGTTTTTAGGAAATGAATACTCAAAAATCATCGGCGCGATCATGTAAGAATAGAAAAGAGCTTGAGAAGGATTATAATTTTCCCATTACTACCATCTTGCTAAGTGTAGGTGAAGCGCTGCCTCCCTGTTTTTCGATGGTAATGGCAAAAGCTTCTGCTCTGCCAAATGATCGCATTTTTTGAATACGGTATTTATCGTTTTTGCGGGATGTTATGATCAAACCTGCATCTACCGGTTTCCCGTCAACAATGGCCCAAAGTTGAAATTGCTGATCTTTTTGTGTATCGGGTAAATTACTTGCATCGATATATACATCACCGGTATTTTTCATCCAGAATATTTTAGCGATCGCTTCCGGTGTTGTATTAACGCCATTTAACCGGATCGCTTCACTGTACTTACTTTGAATGACATTCATACCTGCCTTCAGATCAGTGTTATCCTGATTCATCTGAGCTAATTCCTGTTCGGTCAGTTTCAGATCCTTACTGGCTGTATCGTACTTATTGTAAAAGAATAAATTCAGGGTACCGCTTGCCATCAATAAAAATATACAGGCCACTGCCATCCATTTCCAATACGGTGTAAGAGCAACTATTTTACCTGTATTAGTTAAAGAGTCGGATGCTTCATTATTTTCTGCTGCATCAAAATTTAATGCAGAGAATATTTTTCCTTTTACAGCGGCTGAAGGAGCAATAGCATTTGCAAGTGCATACGATTCTATATCCTTTTCAATTTCA
>CAIKTE010000055.1 GCA_903830285.1 uncultured Chitinophagaceae bacterium
AGTATCATGCTGATTATTATTCCAGTTTCCTGGGTATTGAAAAATTCAGAGATAAGGATGGCAGAGAAAAATATGATCGTTCACCAACGCAGGTTGATAATATCAGATTCTTTGTACAGTACCAATTTTACTGGATGTACTTCCGTTATTTCGGATGGAATTTCATTGGAAAACAAAATGATGTGCAGGGAGTATTCATCGGTAATGGTCGAGATGGTAACTGGATCACAGGTATCAATTTTATTGATAGTATGATCTATGGCGATCAGAGTAAAATGCCGGATAGTTTGAAAAACAATAAAGCACATAATACATTATTTGCATTGCCATTCATTTTAGGATTGATCGGATTATTCTATCATTTCAAGAAAAGAGGAGATGATGCATTCGTAACTTTATTATTATTCTTCTTTACAGGTATTGCGATCGTATTGTATTTGAATCAGGCAGGTAACCAGCCACGTGAACGTGATTATGCCTATGTGGGAAGTTTCTATGCATTCGCCATATGGATCGGATTGGGTGTTATGACGATCGCTGAATGGCTCACTAAAAAATTGTCTCAAACTACGGCATCGGCTATCGCTACTATTGTTTGTTTACTGGCAGTTCCGATGGTGATGGCACAACAGGAATGGGATGATCATGACAGAAGTAAGAAAGTATTGTCAAGAGACCTTGCTAAAGATTATCTAGAAAGTTGCGCGCCTAATGCTGTGCTGTTCTCATTTGGAGATAACGATACCTATCCTTTGTGGTATGCACAGGAAGTGGAAGGTATCCGTAAAGATGTTCGTGTGATCAATTACAGTTTATTGGGAATTGACTGGTACATCAATCAATTGCGATATAAGATAAATGAAAGTGATCCGATCGATGTGATATGGACCGCAGATCAGATCGAAGGACGTAAAAGGGATTATATTGTGTACAATCCTAAAACTGTTCCGCAGGACCGTTATTATGACCTCTACGACATGATGAAGAATTATGTTGGCAGTGATGATCCGGATAAAATGGATAATACCAGGGGGGAATTATTGAATTCATTCCCTGCAAGAAAAGTTTCTGTTCCGGTGGATAAAGCATTGGTGCTGAAGAACGGAACAGTGAATGCAAAAGATAGTGTGGTGAGTGAATTGCGTTTTGAAATTCCGCGCGGTACATTAATGAAAAATGATCTTGCGGTATTAAATATCATTGCAGCTAATCATTGGCAGAGGCCGATTTATTTTACCAGTACTTTTGGTGAAATAGGATTCGCAAAATATTTGCGCAAAGACGGATTAAGTTCACGTTTAGTTCCTGTGGAAGGTGATGATATCAATGGAGATTGGATGTATGATAAAGAAATGAACAAATTCGGATTTGGTAATGCTGACCTGAAAAGTGTTTATTATGATGAAGAGAACCGGAGACATTTGATCACAATCAGACAGGCTTATGGTGAGTTGGGAACCTATCTGGCAGCTAAAGGAAAGAAAGATTCAGCCCGTAACGTATTGAACAGGGCTGATAAAATGATCCTGCAGGAAAATTTCCCTTACGGAATGGTGAGCCGATATAATCAGCATGACAGAACATCATTAATGTTCCTGGATGCTTGTTATAGGGCAGATGCAAAAGAATTAGCTGCTAAAGTAAAAGAATCAGTGAAAAAAGATCTGGAACAACAGATCAAATATTATAATTCACTGAGTGGATACAGAGCAGATAATATGTCGGAGGAAAAACGCACTGCAGAGAGTTATTTGCAGGCCCTTAATCAAATGGAACAGGTTTATGGAATTAAACCTGCCACTGCTGAAAATGGGAAAACGATCAGTGGCGACAGCAGCAAAGGGAAAAAATAATCATTAC
>CAIKTE010000056.1 GCA_903830285.1 uncultured Chitinophagaceae bacterium
TATTATCTGGTGGCTTCCAGTTTTGATGCGGTGCCGGGCTTACCGATCCTTCATTCAAAAGACCTGGTGAACTGGACCATTATCGGTCATGCATTAAAACGTCAACCTCCTTTTGAACTCTTTTCTCAAACACAGCATGGAAATGGGGTATGGGCTCCATCCATCCGTTATCACAATAACCTGTTTTATATTTTTTATCCTGATCCTGATTTTGGTATTTATATGATCACTGCAAAAACAATTACGGGAGATTGGTCTGATCCTGTTTTAGTAGAAGCAGGGAAAGGATTGATCGATCCATGTCCGCTCTGGGATGATAACGGTAAAGTATATCTTGTTCATGCATTTGCAGGAAGCAGGGCAGGCATAAAAAATATTCTGGTCATCAAAGAACTAAACAGTAGCGCCACAAAAACAATTGATGCCGGAAAGTTGGTATATGATTGTCATGGGATAGAAACAACAGTAGAAGGTCCAAAGCTTTATAAAAGAAATGGGTTCTATTACATTTTTGCACCGGCCGGTGGTGTACCTATCGGTTGGCAGATCGTGTTACGTTCAAAAAATATTTATGGTCCTTATGAAAGAAAAGTTGTGCTGCATCAGGGAAACACAAATATCAATGGACCGCATCAGGGAGCATGGATCACTACACAAAAAGGAGAAGACTGGTTCCTGCACTTTCAGGATAAAGGTGCTTATGGAAGAGTGGTTCATCTGCAACCGATGAGTTGGAAAAATGATTGGCCAGTAATAGGTATCAATCAAGATAAAGATGGTATTGGAGAACCTGTTACTCTTTTTAAAAAACCTGATGTGGGAGTTGTTCATGAAAAAGCAACACCTCCCGAATCTGATGAATTCGATCAACAGCAATTAGGATTACAATGGCAGTGGCAGGCTAATCCGCAACAAATCTGGGCTTATTTGTATGTGGGGGCATTAAGAATGTTCTCGCAGAAGATCGCAGATACTGTAAAAAATTACTGGTCTGTTCCCAATGTATTATTACAGAAATTCCCTGCAGAACAATTCAAAGCAACCACAAAAATTATCTTTCATCCCAACTTGAATAATGAGAAGATCGGCTTTATCATCATGGGAATGGATTATGCATATATCAGCTTAACCAAAAAGCAGGATGGAATATATGTGAGCTATGCAGTTTGTAAAGACGCAATCAAGGAAAATAAGGAGCAGGAACATGTGATCGCCAAATTAAACAGCAACACAGTATTCTTTACTGTTGAAGTGAAAGAGGGAGCGGTCTGTACTTTCAGTTATAGTGAAGACAATAGTAATTTCAAACCGACCGAAGGCAGTTTTACTGCAAAAGCAGGAAGATGGATAGGAGCGAAATTGGGTTATTTCTGTTCACGCACCGATAATACAAATGACTCAGGATTTGCCGATATAGATTGGTTTAAAATATCGCGATAGAAAACAAGTGACCAGTTTTATTTTTTTCGAGCAGAAGAATCACGAACAATAATCTCAGGGGGCAGGACAATATGTTCAAATTCAGTAACGGTACGTTTGCTTTCGATCATATTCAATAAAAGATCTGTTGCAACCCTGCCCATTTCAAATGCAGGTTGTTTTACTACTGAGAGGGAAGGCGACATTAATTCGGTGATATCCAAATTGCTGAAACCTATTACAGCGATCTTCTCAGGTATGGCTATTTTTTTTGTCTTACAATAACGCATAAAATTGGTGGTCAATTTATCTCCCGATGTAAATACAGCATCAGGTTTCACTTTCAACTTCATCAACTCATCCATTGCTTTCTCTACTTCCTGGTAAAGCATTCCTCCATGTGCACAATGCTTTAAATAATCCTCATGTAATGGAATATCGTTGTCTGACAAAGCCTTTTTAAATCCATTCAATCTTTCTTTAGAGATAGACAAATATTCTATGCTGGAAAGGATGGCAATATTTTTATAACCGCTTTTGATCAAATGAGTCGTTGCGTTATAAGCTCCCATGAAATTATCAAAGATCACTTTATGTGTATCGAGAGAATCTATGACCCTGTCAAAGCAAACAACAGGAAATCCTTTTTGATAAAGGTCGCTGATGTGATCGAAGTCATTGGTCTCTGTGGATACTGAGATCAGGCAACCATCCACTGATCTGGAAGAAAGGAATTGCATATTGGCAACTTCTCTTTCATAGCTTTCCAGTGTTTGAGTGATAATGACGTTATATCCACGTTGGTTGGCGACAGATTCGATGCCATTGATCGCCTGCGAAAAAAAGCTATTGGCAATTTCCGAAATAACGATACCTATGGAACGGGTGCGTTTTTCCTTTAAGCCCAGGGCACTGGGGTTGGGTCTGTAATTAAATTCTTTGGCATATTTGAGTACCAGTTGCTTTGTTTCTTCACTTATTTCATAACTATCGCGCAAAGCACGGCTAACAGTGGAAGTGGAAAGTCCTAAGGCTTTAGCAATGTCTTTTATGGTTACAGCTTCAAACTTCATGTATCTGGTTTAGATAACAAATTCCTGCATATTGAGCTTTAAACTTTGTCGAATCTAAGCTATTTAACAGAAACCATAAAATTAGCAGATTATAGCAGAATTGAGCTGTAAAAATGACCGCTTTAAAACGGGAACGATTGCGTAAATAAAGCAGGATTTTGGAAGAAATTATCAAAGAACTCTGCGATCTCGTTATAAATTTGGGAAGCATTCTCAACCACCATTATGAAACGATTCAGCCATTTATCTACAGCCATTTTTATATGCATGATTATTGCCGAATTTACAATGGCGCAAACAATGCCGGTTATAAGATCCACACAGTTTAAAAAGGACACTTTCAACATCAAGAAATTTGATGCAGTTGCCGATGGAATAACCTTAAATACCAAAGCTATCAATAATGCTATTGCGGCCTGTAATAAGAATGGAGGAGGGGTTGTTTTGGTTCCGGGTGGCATGTGGCTAACGGGTCCAATCGTGTTGAAGAGTAATGTGAATCTACATATCAATCGTGATGCGGTTCTTCAGTTTACGTCCGACTTTGATCAATATCCATTGGTGCAGGGAAATTGGGAAGGTCAGTCTGCCTACAGAAATCAATCCCCCCTTTCAGCTGATCATGCAGAAAATATTGCAATAACGGGTTCAGGGATCATTGATGGTTTTGGTGATGTATGGAGAGCTGTGAAGAAAGAGAAATTGAACGAAACACAATGGAAGAATAAATTAGCACTAGGCGGTATATTAAGCGAGGATAAAAAAACATGGTATCCTTCACAAAAATCATTTGCAGGTGTTTCGGTGAAGAACGCAGGAGTGATCAAACCCGGCATGACCATCAAAGATGTAGAAGCATATAAAGATTTTCTGCGTCCTAACTTATTGGTGTTCTCCTCTTGCAAAAGAGTTTTGCTGGAAGGTGTAACATTTCAAAACTCACCGGCATGGTGTTTACATCCTTTGATGTGCGAAGACCTTACTGTAAGAAATATATCTGCAAAAAACCCATGGTATGCGCAAAATGGAGATGGTATTGATGTTGAAAGTTGTAAAAATTTTATAATTGAAAATTCAACATTTGATGTTGGCGATGATGGTATTTGTATTAAAAGTGGCAGAGATGAAGAAGGCAGAAAAAGAGGAATGCCAACAGAAAATGGAATTATAAGAAACAATATCGTTTATCATGCACATGGCGGATTTGTAATTGGAAGTGAGATGAGCGGAGGAGCAAGAAATTTATTTGTTTCTGATTGCAGTTTTATCGGGACGGATGTTGGATTACGTTTTAAAACAAACCGCGGCCGCGGCGGCATAGTAGAGAAGATATACGTGAACAATATTGTAATGAAAGACATTCTGGGTGAAGCCATTTTGTTAGATATGTATTATATGGCAAAAGACCCTGTGCCTATGGCCGGAGAAAAAAGAGAGTCTCCGAAAGTTGAAATGCTGCCTGTTACAGAAGCTACTCCTCAATTCAGAGATTTTCATGTGAAAAATATTGTTTGTTACGGAGCTGAGAAAGGCATTTTTATACGAGGGTTACCTGAAATGAATATCAAGAATATTGAGTTGGAAAATTTAGTGATCAGGTCAAAGAAGGGCGTGGAATGTGAAGAAGCATCTAATATTTCGATCAAAAATTTGAGATTATTGGTAGCTGAAACAGATCCGGTGATCAATATCCTGAACAGTAATAATATAACGTTTGATAAGCTGCTGTTTAATGATGCTGCAGAGTTGCTGGTCAATGTAAAAGGGGAAAGAAGCAGTTTGATCAAATTGAAAAACACTGATTCATCAAAAGCGAAAAATAAAGTAAAAGCAGAACTTGGTGCAAAAGAAAACGCAGTAGTAATTGAATAACCCTCTCACCAAGATACAGCAGGATGGTATGACCATTAATAATGAATACAATTGTAAACTTTATCCATAAAGAAAAACGATTGCCAATGCCAACGAATATGAAAATTGTTATTGCTATATTATTAATTGCCACTGTTACTTCATTAAGTGCACAGCAAAATCCACTCAGCCAACAAATGGCTGCAACTGTCATGACCATCTGGAAAGACTCTTTAAGCAGCGAAGGCAAACCTGCTAAATGGACCTATGATCAGGGTGTGATATTAAAAGGAATGGAAGGATTATGGTATGCAACCGGTGACGGGAAATATTTTAATTATATACAAAAGAGCATGGACTTTTTTGTGAATGATAAGGGCGAGATCAGGGGATATAAACAAGACGAATACAATATTGACAATGTTTTATGCGGAAGGAATCTACTGACCTTATACGCTGTTACAGGTAAAGAGAAATATTATAAAGCTGCATCTACCTTAAGAGAACAATTAAAAAATCAACCTCGTACAAAAGAAGGCGGATTCTGGCATAAGAAAAGATATCCTTATCAAATGTGGCTGGATGGCTTGTATATGGGCGAACCGTTTTATGCAGAGTATGCAAAAACTTTTCATGAAGATGCAGCTTTCGATGATATAGCCGATCAATTCATCTGGATGGAACAACACGCACGTGATGCCAAAACGGGATTGCTTTATCATGCATGGGATGAAAGTAAAGAACAAAAATGGGCCAATAAGCAAACAGGTTGTTCTCCCAATTTCTGGGCAAGGGCCATGGGTTGGTATGGGATTGCTTTAGTGGATGTATTGCAGCAGTTCCCGCAAGACCATCCTAAAAGAAAAGCATTGATCGAAATTTTACAACGATATATCACTGCTGTTGAAAAAGCGCAGGATGCATCAACAGGATTGTGGTGGGATATTTTAGATAAACCAAATCAGTCAAAAAATTATCAGGAAGCTTCTGCAAGCTGCATGTTTGTATACACGATCGCAAAAGCTGCACGTTTGGGATATATTCATTCATCGAACATCGGCTCTGCTAAAAAAGGCTATGCAGGCATCATTCAAAAATTTGTAAAGACAGATGCAAACGGATTGACCAGTTTAGAAGGTACAGTGAGTGTAAGTGGTTTGGGTGGTGAACCTTATCGTGATGGCAGTTATGATTATTACATGAGTGAAAAAGTGGTAACAAATGATCCGAAAGGAGTGGGTGCTTTTTTATTGATGAGTAATGAGATAGAATTATTGGCAACACTGAATATTGGAAAAGGTAAAACCGTATTACTAGATGATTATTACAATTCAGAAAGGAAGAAAGACATCACAGGTAAACTGATGCCATTTCATTATAAATGGGATGAAATGCCTAATAGCGGCTTCTCTTATTTTGGAAATGTGTTCAATAAATTTGGCTTACAAACAAAGACTTTAAGCGATGCGCCTGACACTAAAAATTTAGAAAAGGCAGACATTTTTGTTATTGTTGATGCTGATAATATTGCCGATAACCCACAACCCAATTATGTTCAACCGAAAGATGCGGATGCGATCTATGAATGGGTAAAGAAAGGCGGAGTATTGGTATTACTGCATAATGATAAAGGCAATGCAGAGTTTGAACACTTTAATACATTGACAGAAAAATTTGGGATCCATTTTAATGAGGACAGCCGTAACCGGGTTATTGGAAATCAATTCGAAACAGGAACGTTCAACCTCAATGCTTCCAATGAGATCTTTAAAACAGCAAAGAAGGTTTATCTGAAAGAAATAAGTACACTAAAATTAAACTCACCTGCAAGAGCAGTGTTGACAGATAATGGTGATAATATCATTGCTGTTTCAAAAGTAGGTAAAGGAACTGTATTTGCAGTGGGTGATCCTTGGGTGTATAATGAATATGTTGACGGAAGAAAATTACCCATAGAATTTGAAAACAATAAAGCGGCGAATGATCTGGTAATATGGTTGATCGCTCAAACAAGAAATAAATAATGCAGTTATTCAAAAAAATATGGTCCATTATTTGTTTGGCAGTCATGTGTCAATGTATTTATGCGCAAGACATGGTTGCTGATAATATGCTGTTGTTTCAGAGAGATTATGGCGGATGGCCGAAACATTTTCATGAAGACAAGATCGATTACAACAAAGTGTATTCTGCTCTTGAGAAAGCTACAATCACTGATGAGTCGAACAGAAATGATGCAACGATCGATAATGATGCGACCAATAAGGAGATCATGCATTTACTGAAAGCATACCAATCCAACGGCAATAAAAAATATCTCGATGCAGCTGAACGCGGTATCAGGTATTTATTGAAAGCACAATATGCAAATGGCGGATGGCCCCAGTTTTATCCTGATCTGAGTTCTTATCGTCATGAGATCACTTACAATGATAATGCGATGATCAATACAATGAATGTATTGTATGATCTGAGTCTGGGCAATCCTTATTTCAATGCTGTTGATCCATCTTTACGAAAACCTGCTGCAGCTGCAGTGAAAAAGGGTATTGAATGTATTCTGAAAACACAGATAAAAGTCAATGGAAAATTAACGGTATGGTGTGCACAATATGATGAAGTTAGTTTTCTTCCTGCTAAAGCAAGGGCTTATGAATTACCCTCATTCAGCGGTGAGGAAAGTGTAGATATTGTACTGTTTTTAATGCGCTTACCAAATCCTACTGCAGAAATTAAACAATCCATCCATAATGCTGTTGAATGGTTTGTAAAAAATAAGATCATAGGATGGGATTGGAAATTTGTTAAGGATTCAACTGCTTTAAAAGGATTTGACAGAGTGCTTGTAAAAGACGAGAAGAATGAGATGTGGGCCAGATTTTATGATCTGGAAACAGGCGAACCTTTCTTTTGCGGAAGAGATGGGATCAAAAAGAAGACCGTGGCTGAGATAGAATACGAAAGAAGAACGGGCTATGCATGGTATGGCAAATGGCCTAAAGATCTGATTGATAAAAAATACCCTGAATGGTTGGCAAAGAATAAATAATGAAGTCTTATTTAAAACATATCATCCTGTTTTTATTATGTGTGAACACTATAGTAGTGTATGCGCAAAAAAATGCTGTTATAAAAGTCATTGTTGATTTGAATGGACATGGCGATTTTACAAGTATTCAGTCGGCTATAAACAGTTTGAATAATGACTCAACTAGAACAAGGATCATTTTTATAAGAAAAGGCAACTATCAGGAAAAAATATTTGTAGAGAAAAGTAATATCATTTTTGAAGGAGAAGATAAAGCTTCAACTATCATTACACAATCTATTGCCAGAGATATCTGGCGTTGCGATAATATAGATGATTGGGGAGTTGCCACTTTAAATTTAAAAGGAAGTGATATCACATTGAAGAACCTGACCATTCAAAACAGTTTCGGATTTGATCATGCAAATGATATCACTGTTCCTTGTGCTGCAGATACTTCTGCTCTTCATCAAAAGAAAGTGCAGCGTGGTGGTCATCAGATGGCATTACGTTCATTCAATACCACTAGATTAAGCGTGATCAATTGTGTACTTCGTGCATTTGGTGGTGATACGGTTAGTCCGTGGAATGTTGAAGCAGGTTTATTTTATTTTAAAGATTGTGTGATGGAAGGAGGCGTTGACTTTTATTGTCCACGCGGCTGGGCATGGGCTGAGAATTGCATATTCATTGCAGATACCGGTCCTGCAAGTATCTGGCACGACGGAAGTAAGTACGAAGATTCAAAAACTGTATTAAAGAATTGCAGTTTCAAAGGATTTGATGGATTCATGTTAGGTCGTTATCATCGTGATGCGCAGTTCTATTTAATAGATTGTTCATTTGCCAAGAATATGGCGGATAAGCCCATTTATCGTGTGCCTACCACAAATCTGATACAATGGGGTGAGAGGATTTATTATTATAACTGTCACAAAGAAGGGGGAGAATACAGTTGGTTCGCAAATAATTTAAATAAAGCAAAGGGATCGCCGGAAGCGAAAGAAATTTCTGTAAAATGGTTATTTGGAAACAGATGGGACCCTATTGATATTAAAAACAAAAACTAAAAATAGATAAGTATTATGTTAAAACCATTGAATATAACTACAGTTGAAAAACCTCAGTTAACTGAAAAGATCTTGCAGTTTGGAGAGGGTAATTTTTTACGTGCTTTTGTTGACTGGATGATTGATAAAGCTAATGCAAGCGGAAAAATGGATCATGGTATTGCTATTGTTCAGCCTATTGCGCAAGGAGAAGCTATCCGGAAAATATTCGAACAGCAGGACTGCATGTACCATGTATATCTGGAGGGGATAAAAGATCAGCAACCTGTTAAGGAAATATCATTGGTAAAAAGTATTACACGTGTCATTAATCCTTATTCAGATTATAAAGAATATGAAAAGCTATTTTTGAGTGCTGAATTGGAGATGGTTGTTTCTAATACTACAGAAGCGGGCATACGTTACGAAGTAGGAGATGATTTAAATGCAGAACCTCCTTCCTCTTATCCTGCAAAGATGACAGCATTGCTATATAAACGTTATAAGAAATTTAATGGGGATGCTTCAAAAGGTTTGTCAGTGATTTGTTGCGAATTAATTGAAGATAATGGCTCTACATTGCGTCAATATATTTTGCAGCATGCAAAAGCAAATAATTTGGGTGCAGATTTTGAAGCATGGGTAAGTACACATTGTCATTTTTACGATACGTTGGTTGATCGCATTGTTCCCGGTTTTCCGAAAGAAACGATCAATGAAATAAAAGAAGAGATCGGTTTTGATGATAATCTTGTTGTGAAAGGAGAATATTTTCATGTATGGGCCATTGGCGGCGATAGCAGCATCAGTAAAAAATTGCCGTTGGATGCAGCAGGTTTTAATGTGCTGTTCATGGATGATATTCATGAGTTCAGAGCAAAAAAAGTACGCATTTTAAATGGTTCGCATACGGCCATGGTACCGATCGCATTACAATTGGGTTGCGAAACCGTAATGGATGCATTTAAAACGCCTGCTGTTGAAAAATTTATCAATAAAATGGTGGCAGAAGAAGTGCTGCCGGTAATTGATGAAGATCAGGAGGAACTAAAAAAATTCGCTAAAAAGATCCTGGAACGTTTTTACAATCCTTATCTTAAGCATTACTTGAAAGACATTTCACTTAATTCTCTTTCTAAATGGGAAACCAGAGATTTCCCAACAGTGAAAGATAATTTTAGCAAGAAGAATAAAAATGCAAAATTGGTAACATTCTCTTTTGCGGCATTGTTGGTATTATACAGTGGAAAAGCTGAACTGCCTTTTACTGCAAATGATACGGCAGAGTTTGTTGATTTCATTCAATCCACTTTCAATGCTAATGATATAAAGGGATGGGTAACGGGTATTGTAAAAAATAAGAGTATTTGGAAAGAAGATTTTGCAGCCGTTCCTTTCTTTATTGATGAAGTGACAAATGATGTTGAATTGATCTTGAACAAGGGTATGAAAGAGGCCCTAAGTATAACTATTTAAAATTTATTTGAAACAATATAAAACAGGATCATAGATGAGTAAATACATAAAAATTAATCCCGCTGATAATGTTGTTGTCGCAATAGAAGAGATTGCTGAAGGGGATATTTTAACGGTTGATGGTAGAACTATTGTTATTAAAAACAACATTCCAACCGGTCATAAGATCGCCATCAAACCCATCAAAGAAAATGAAAATGTTGTTAAGTATGGATATGCGATCGGTCATGCTTTAAGCGATATTGCAGAAGGCGAACACGTGCACACACATAATGTAAAAACAAATCTGCATGATAATCTGCAATACGCATATCATCCTGTTCATCCGGTATTAAGTATCCCAAAGAGCGACTTAAAGATCAATGCATTTAAGCGTAGTGACGGAAATGTTGGAATTCGAAATGAATTATGGATCGTACCAACAGTAGGTTGTGTGAATGGTCAGGCACAAATGATTGTCAATCGGATTAAAAGTGAATTGGATGTATCGCATATCGATGATATTCGCGTGTACACACATAATTATGGCTGCTCTCAATTGGGTGATGACCATGAAAATACAAAAAAGGCATTAGTAGCATTAGCTAAACATCCCAATGCTGCTGGAATTTTGGTGATGAGCCTTGGTTGTGAGAATAACCAGCAGTCAGCTTTTAAGGAAGCGATGGGGAATTTTGATTCGAACAGAGTAAAGTTTTTAATATCTCAGCAAGTATCGGACGAAATTGAGACCGGCTTTGAACTGATGAAAGAATTGGTTGAATACCTGAAGAATGATAAACGCGAAGAGCTTCCTTTATCATCATTGAAAATTGGATTAAAATGCGGCGGTAGTGATGGTTTCAGTGGTATTACAGCAAATCCATTGCTGGGACGGTTTTCAGACTGGCTAATTGCGCAAGGTGGGACAACCATTTTAACTGAAGTACCCGAAATGTTTGGTGCCGAAACAATTTTGATGAACCGTTGCATCAATGAAGAAGTATTCCATGATAGCGTAGATCTGATCAATAATTTCAAAGATTATTTTCGGAAAAGTGAGCAGCCTATTTATGAAAACCCATCACCGGGTAATAAAGCAGGTGGTATCTCAACACTGGAAGACAAGTCCTTAGGTTGTACACAAAAAGGAGGTAACAGTGAAGTGGTAGATGTATTGAATTATGCAGAGGCTGTGACTGTGCATGGTTTGAATCTTTTGAATTCACCGGGTAATGATCTGGTTGCCTCAACAGCATTAGGGTTATCAGGTTGCCAGCTGGTTCTATTTACTACAGGCCGCGGAACACCGTTTGGAAGTTTTATTCCCACTATGAAAATATCAACCAATTCAAAGCTGTTCAATTTCAAAAATGGATGGATCGATTTTAATGCAGGTACATTATTGGAAGGAGATACAATGGATATTGTATTAAAAAGATTCATTGATTTCATCATTGAAACATGTAATGGCAAAAAATTGAAACACGAACAAACCGGGTTTAAAGAGATAGCTATTTTTAAATCAGGAGTAACATTATAATGTTAGTATCCGATAGCTAACTAATCGAATAGAATTTAAATGGATATAATATGAAGCCCTTTTTAGATGAAAATTTTTTATTGAGCAACAAGACTGCTCAGCATTTGTATCATGGGTATGCGAAGAGCATGCCGATCATAGATTATCATTGTCATTTGCCGCAACAGCAGATCGCAGAAGATAAAAATTTTGAAAACCTTACACAGATATGGTTGTATGGTGATCATTATAAATGGCGTGCGATGAGAGCTAACGGTGTGGATGAAAAATACATTACCGGCAGTGCTTCAGATTTTGAAAAATTCAAGCATTGGTCGGCTACAGTCCCTTATACATTACGCAACCCATTATATCATTGGACACACTTGGAATTGCAACGATATTTTGACGTGCATGAACTGTTGAATGCAGATACGGCAAAGAGGATTTACGATGAATGTTCTGAAAAATTGCAATCACCTGAATATTCTGTAAAGAACTTATTGCGTAAGATGAATGTGAAAACAGTTTGTACAACAGACGATCCGATAGATTCATTAGAGTTTCATTCGCAATTGGTGGATGATGAATTTGAGATCCCGGTATTACCTGCATTTCGCCCGGACAATGCGATGAATGTAAGTGATACTGAAAAGTTCAATGCTTATGTAAAAAAGATAGAACTGGCGACCAATATTTCTATTTCTTCTTTTGATGACTTTTTGTTTGCCTTACAAAATCGGCATGATTTCTTTGCTTCAATGGGCAGTTGTGTGAGTGATCATGGATTGGAAGAAATATATGCAGATGATTTTACCGGACATGAGATCGACAGCATCTTCAATAAAATTCATTCAGGAAAACAATTGAATGAAACAGAACAGCGAAAATTCAAATCAGCCATGTTGGTACATTTTGCCGAATGGGATTGGGAAAAAGGCTGGGTGCAACAATTTCATCTGGGTGCTTTGCGCAATAATAATTCAAGGATGTTGCAGCAATTAGGAGCAGATACTGGATGGGATTCAATTGGTGATTTTTCTCAGGGAAGAGCAATATCTAAATTTTTAAATAAACTGGATACTGATAATAAATTAGCAAAGACCGTTTTGTATAATCTCAATCCAGCTGATAATGAATTGATGGCAACTATGATCGGGAATTTTAATGATGGCAGCGCTGAAGGTAAAATTCAATATGGGGCCGCATGGTGGTTCCTGGATCAGAAAGATGGAATGACCAAGCAGGTAAATGCGTTATCCAATATGGGCTTGCTTAGTAAGTTCATTGGGATGTTAACCGATTCCCGAAGTTTCCTTTCTTATCCTCGTCACGAATATTTCAGACGGTTATTGTGTAACTTGTTTGGGGAAGAAATCGAAAATGGAGAATTGCCCAATGAGATACCATGGATTGGTAAATTGATCCAGGATATCTGTTTCAATAATGCAAAACAATATTTCAACTGGCCTGTAACAAAAGAAACTGCAAGTATCTTATCCACTAAATAATATTAAATATATGAATTCGAATTTGTTTGATCTTACAGGAAAAACGGCATTGGTAACAGGATGCGATACAGGATTAGGATTAGGAATGGCCACAGCATTGGCTAATGCAGGAGCCGATATTGTTGGAGCTTCTATCGTAGATGATTTTTCAGCTACAAAAACAGCAGTGGAAACTGCAGGAAGAAAGTTCACGTATTTTAAAGTGGATATTTCTGACAGAGAAGCACTCTACAGTTTTATTAAATCTGTAAAAGAAAAATTTCAGATAGATATATTAATAAACAATGCAGGTATCATCATGCGAAAACCGATCGCTGAACATCCCGATGATTTTTGGGATAAAGTGATCGCAATTAATCTTGATGCACAATTTATCATTACAAGAGAATTTGGAAGAGATATGATCGAAAGAGGTCATGGTAAAATTGTATTTACCTGTTCTATGCTGTCTTATCAAGGTGGAATCAATGTTCCTGGATATACAGCGAGTAAATCTGCTGTAGCAGGTTTGGTTAAAGCATTTGCAAATGAGTGGGCAAGTAAAGGAGTGAACGTTAATGGTATTGCACCCGGATATATCGCAACAAATAATACCGCGGCTTTACGAGCAGATGCAGAAAGAAGTAAATCGATCCTTGAGCGAATACCTGCAGGCAGATGGGGATTACCTACTGATTTTTATGGTCCCATTGTTTTCTTATGTTCAGCAGGAGCAGATTATGTGAATGGAACAATATTAAATGTAGATGGTGGATGGATGGCCAGATAATTATGAATTAATCATTAAGAACAAGATATGCAAATACGTTTTCAGAATAGCCCGAAAGAAGTTAAGGGAATGACAACAGAAGAATTGAGGGAACATTATTTATGTGAATCATTGATGCAGGATGATGCGATCAGTTATGTGTATTCACATCATGACCGTATGATCACAGGAGGTGCAAAACCCGTACAGCAAAGCCTTTTATTGAGAACACACGAAGAATTAAAAGCCGATTATTTTTTAGAAAGAAGAGAGTTGGGGATCATTAATGTTGGTGGACCAGGAGTAGTTGATGCTGATGGAATTAAATATGAACTTGAAAAATTAAGTTGTTTGTATTTAGGTAAAGGAACAAAAGAAGTACAGTTTACAAGTTTGGATAAGACTAATCCTGCAATATTCTTTTTATTGTCTGCACCGGCACATCATTCTTACCCTAATAGAAAAATGAGCAAGGAGGAAGCATCCCCCGTTGCTCTTGGCGCAGTAGAAACTGCCAATCAAAGGACCATTTATAAATACATTCATTTAGATGGAATTCAAAGTTGCCAGTTGGTAATGGGATTAACAGTATTGAATGCAGGAAGCGTTTGGAATTCCGTTCCGCCGCACACACATACCAGAAGAACGGAAGTATATTTTTATTTTGATCTGAATGAGCAGCAAAGATTGTTTCATTTCATGGGAGAACCACAACAGACTAAGCATATAGTAATGAAGAATCATGAAGCTGTCATTTCTCCTTCATGGTCCATTCATTGCGGTTGTGGTACTTCGAACTATGCATTCATTTGGGGAATGGCAGGAGAGAATTTAGTGTTTTCAGATATGGACCCTGCACCGATCACAGAATTAAAATAGTAATGGGCAAAGTATTATGTTTTGGAGAACTGCTTTTAAGATTGCCACCTGCTAATGCAGGTGAGTGGTTGCGTACGAATCAGATGCCGGTTTTTGTAGGAGGAGCAGAACTCAATGTAGCAACAGCTTTGGCCAACTGGAAAATACCTGCAAAATATTGTACTGCTTTGCCTGATAATATCATTTCAAAAGATATCAGGGATTATCTCGAGCAAAAAAATATTGATACTTCACCGTTTATTTATAGTGGAGAAAGGATAGGGTTATATTATTTGAAAGAAGGAGCGGACATGAAAAGTGAAGAAAATGTGTTCGATAGAAAATATTCTTCCTTTTCAACTTTGTCAACAGGTGTGGTTGATTGGGACAAAATCTTTTCAGATGTTTCCTGGTTTCATTTTAGTGCTATCGCTCCAGCAGTGAGCGAATCTGCGGCAGCACTTTGTGCAGAGGCATTAGATGCAGCATCCAAAAAAAATATAACCATTTCTATAGATCTGAATTATCGTTCGCTGTTATGGAAATATGGTAAACAGCCAAAAGAAGTAATGCCGGATTTGGTGAAACATTGCAATGTGATCATGGGCAATATATGGTCGGCAAATACATTACTCGATATTCCACTTGCTTCAAATATTCATGAGAATGCATCAAAGGAGAATTACCTGCAGCATGCAACAGCATCAGCCCAACATATTTTTGAAAGATTCCATAAATGTGAATGGGTTGCCAATACATTTCGGTTTGATGCCATTGCAAGCAAGATTGAATACTATGCAGCATTAAATACAAAAGTGGTTCAGGTGGTTTCTCCTGTATTTCATATTACAACGGTAGTAGATAAAGTAGGAAGTGGCGATTGTTTTATGGCAGGATTGATCTATGGTATCATTTCTAAACAGCCTGCAGAACAGATCATCAGCTTTGCAGCAGCGGCGGCATTTGGAAAATTGCAAGAGAAAGGCGATGCCACGCATAACAGCGTTGCACAAATACAACATATTTTAGATCAAAATCGATAACTAAACAATTTTAATAATAGTATATCAACTTTTAATAATCAAAAACGAAGAATAACCATGAGTAAAAAAGTAGTAACCTTAGGAGAGATCATGCTCAGATTATCAACTCCTGATTTCAAACGTTTTGTACAAGCCGATTCATTTGATGTAACCTATGGCGGTGGAGAAGCTAATGTGGCTGCGGCTTTATGTAATTATGGATTGAACGGAACATTTGTAACAAAAGTTCCCAATAACCCGATCGGTCAGTCTGCCATCAACCATTTACGCCGTTACGGAGTGGACACTCAGTTCATTGCCAGAGGAGGCGACAGATTGGGTATTTATTTTTTAGAAACAGGTGCATCCATGAGAGCTTCTCAAGTTGTTTATGACAGGGCTGGTGCTTCTATTGCTGATGTTGATATTTCTGAATTCGATTTTGATAAAATACTGGAAGGGGCAGATTGGTTTCATACAACAGGGATCACTCCGGCATTAAGTGATAAAGCCGCTGCATTGACTGAAGCTGCATTAAAAGCTGCGAAGGCAAAGGGTATCACCACAAGTATTGACCTGAATTACAGAAAGAAATTGTGGAGCAAAGAAAAAGCCAGAGAAGTAATGACAAGACTTTGTCAATATGTAGATGTTTGTATCGGTAATGAAGAAGATGCAGATACAACATTGGGTTTTAAAGCAGCACATACTGATGTAACCAAAGGAGAATTGGATCTCGATGGCTTTAAAGATGTATTCAAACAAATGAAAGAAAAATTCGGTTTCAAATACATTGCATCTTCTTTAAGAGAAAGCCATAGCGCCAGTGATAATGGATGGAGTGCATTGCTGTATGACGGTACCGAATTTTATCATACAAAGAAATACAATGTTCGAATCGTTGACCGCGTAGGAAGTGGTGACAGTTTTGCCAGCGGCTTGATCTATGGTTTGGTTACAGGCATGAAAATGGGAGATGCTGCTGAGTTTGGTGTGGCTGCAAGTGCATTGAAACACACTATTCCTGGAGATCTAAATCATGCAACATTGAGCGAGGTTAAAGATCTGATGAAGGGAGATGGAAGCGGAAGAGTGCAACGATAATACCCCCAACCCGTGAAGGGGAGTAAAAAAGTTTCAATAAAATAAAAGAATAAAAAATGATCATAGATACTATTCAAAATGCATCAAAATACTTTTCGGTGCATCCATTATTCAAAAGTGCATTTGAATTTATCAGTCAAACTGATCTGGTAAATGCAGAGATCGGGAAGTCTGATATTGCAGAAGGATTAAAAGCCATCATCAGCAATTCGCCCGGGAAAACAAAAGAAGCGAGCATCGCAAAATTCGAATGTCATAATAAAAATATTGACATTCAGTTTTGCATCAAGGGTGTAGAAACTATCGGCTGGAAACCGAGAGGGAATTGCAGCACCCCTAACGGAGAATATAATGATGAAAAAGATGTTCTTTTTTTCAGTGATGCTCCCGATATGTATTTTCAATTAACAGATGGTCAGTTTGCGATCTTCTTTCCCGAAGATGTTCATGCACCAATGATCGGCGAGAAAGAAATAAAAAAATTAGTGATCAAAGTAAAAATCTAAACAATGAGTAAAACACAAGAAGTTGTTGATGTGATAATTGCACAAGGGATGCTCCCTTTATATTTCAATCCCGATGAAACAGTGAGTGTAGAAATATTGCGGGCTGTTTACAAAGCAGGTGTTAAAGCAATTGAATACACAAATCGAGGAGAAGCAGCTTTAAAGAATTTTACAAAATTAGTGGCTGTAAGAAATGCAGAAATGCCGGGGTTATTGCTCGGCGTAGGAACTATCAAAAATATGCAGCATACTATTGATTATATGAATGCTGGTGCAGACTTTTTAGTTAGTCCGGGTTTTGTAAAAGAAGTGGCAGATTATGCAGTGAGTAAAGACCTTTTCTATGCGCCTGGCTGTATGACTCCATCAGAGATCATTGCTGCAGAAAATGCAGGAATAAAATTCATCAAACTTTTTCCGGGAAATATGTTAGGGCCGGAATTTTTAAGCAGTATCAAAGATATCTTTCCGAAATTGTTGTTCATGCCAACAGGAGGTGTAGATACAACTAAGGATAATATCGAAGGCTGGTTCAAAGCCGGTGTTTGTGCAGTTGGAATGGGAAGTAAACTGATCAGTAAAAAATTGATGGAACAAAAGGATTATGGAACCATTGAAAATGAAACTAAGAAAGTGTTGGAACTGATCGCATCAATTAAAAAATAAACTCAAACCATTAACATGTCTGCAAACAAACTTGGTAAATACCGATGGACGATAGTAGCACTTCTTTTCTTTTCTACTACCATCAATTATATGGATAGAAATGTAATTGGTTTTCTGAAACAATATTTTTGTTCATCCGAAGGATTTGGCTGGACACCCTTAGAATTCTCTTATGTAACTACATTGTTCACCATATTCTATGCAACATTTACATTATTTGCAGGAGCGATCATCGACAGGATAGGAACTAAATTAGGGCTTGCCCTTTCTTTGATCGGCTGGTCTTTTTTCGGGATGATGAATGCTTTTGTTGGGAAAACAGTCTTTTTTCATGTGTTGATCAGAAGTTTATTTGGAGCCGGCGAAGCAGGCAATTTCCCTGCATCTATTAAAACAGTAGCAGAGTGGTTTCCTAAAAAGGAGAGGGCTCTTGCAACCGGAATATTTAACAGCGGTTCTAATGTTGGTGCAATGATCTCGGCAATTTTTGTTCCCTGGTGTTTGGCTTTTTTTGGTGCAGAACTTGGCTGGAAGCTTTCATTTATTATTACAGGTGCCATAGGATTTATTTGGCTGATATTTTGGTTTAAACTCTATGAGGCACCTGCAAAGCATAAAAAATTATCAAAAGATGAGTTTGAATATATCCACAGTGATGATACAACTGAAAGTAAATTGCAGGATAAGTTAAAAGTATCCTGGTTTAAATTATTAAGCTATCGTCAGACATGGGCTTTTTTTATAGGTAAATTTATGACGGACGGGATTTGGTGGTTTTTCTTATTCTGGACCCCTGATTATTTAAAACAACAGTTTAATTTGGAGCCTAAAGTGCAGGGATATCTTTATTTTATCATACTCGGTGTTGCGATTTTTGGTAGTGTTTTTGGGGGAAGTCTTCCTATGTTTTTTATGAACAAAGGATGGGCAACTTATAAAGCAAGAATGACGGCAATGTTGATCATCGCATTTGTACCGCTTTGTATTTTGGCAACGCAATTTTTTGCAAACGAATCACTATTCGGAAGGAGCAGTGCGATCATGATTGCCGTTAGTATCCTTTGTATTTGTGCGGCAGCGCATCAGGCATGGTCAGCAAATTTATTTACCACTGTATCTGATATGTTCCCCAAAAAAGCAGTGGGGTCAGTAACTGGTATAGGAGCTGCAGCCGGAGGATTAGGTGGCGCGTTGTTTCAGTTGCTGGCAGGAGCATTGAACACTTTCTTTGCAGGATCAGCATATCTCATTTTGTTTTTCATTTGCGGTCTTTCGTATTTAACTGCCTGGTTATTGATGAAAATATTAGTGCCTAAATTTGTGCCTATAACCGATTTGTAGTTCTATTTGAAGATATTTCAATAAATAATTGACAGAAAGAAAGCGATTCATCATTGAATCGCTTTTTTATTACCCTTTAGAGATTGACTTGAATTTGATAAGAGTTATTCAGAACTAACTTGATAAATGCGTGAATGATATAACTCTTTGTTGAGATTGTGTAACAGTTAAAGGAATGAAATTATTCATCTTTATTGTTTAAAATCTGTATATAAAGTTTTAGAAATAAGGAGGATGTCTGTTTTTTGAAATAACATCAGCAATGTATGTTTTAATGAATTAGGCATATACAGCTAAGATGAAAACCCAATAAATCAAAAAACTGATGTTCTTATTAAAGTCTCACAATATAATATTACTAAGTTTTTTTCTTTTTGCATTTGGTATTCAGGTAGCATTTGCGCAGATCAGTATACCAGTATACCAAACAGCAATGATCAAAAAATTTGAAGCCGGAGTCAATCTTTCTTTGTATGAAAACTATTGGAAAAAGGCTGATACCCGATTAACCGAAAATGTGTTGGAAAAGCTGGAGATCGCATATAAGATTGGTTTTAAAACAATAAGACTGCCGGTAGATTTTGATTCTTTCCTGGGTGAAGGCAGCAATACCATCAATGTAAAACTATTGCAGAAATTGTCTTTGATTTATGATTATCTGAGCAGCAAAAAAATGAATCTTATAATAGTATATCATTATGGGAAATTATATAAAAATGTAGACTTTAATAAAGAATCATTAAGGATCGCAGACATGTGGTTGCAGGTGCTGAATCATTTTAAGGGAAAAGGCTACAATAACCTTTTCTTCGGGCTCTATAATGAACCCAGAGTACCCGGTGAAGTATGGGCATTTGTGGATGAGCTCATGATGAAAGCGGTAAGACCTATTGATAAAGACCGGTATTGGATGATAGGTTCAACCGATTATAATGGTATTGATGCGTTTGCGGGGGCTGAATACGAAAAGAATGACATTAAGCAGCATGAAAAGATCAACGAAGAAAAAGGCTATCAATACTTTAAAACTGCCAAATTTCAAGCCTTTGCTGACAGAATACTCCGCTATGAATTAACTATTCGAAACAATTATTTAAACTATCTGCACAAGCACAACATTTTCAGGAAGGATTGCCCTTTGTTTAAAAAAGGGTTAGCTGCTTATATGAAAGTTGAGAGTGCTAATCAAAAAAATGATAGGATTTCAAAAATAATTGGAAAGTTAAGCTCGGTTGAAAAAATTAAATACTCCCTTTTAAATCCGTATGAAAAAATAGACAGGTGGGAGAGAAGCGTTCATAAAGAAATGATGAAGCTATTTACTCGAAGGAGATATTTTACAATGGAGATTGATCCGCTTTCTGAATTGTACAATATTAAAACAATTGAACAAGGTTCAGATAAAGCTTTGTTTTCAGATGGGTTATTAACTCTATGCCTTAACAGACTGGTTGAATTCATAAATGAATTTCAAATTTGTGA
>CAIKTE010000057.1 GCA_903830285.1 uncultured Chitinophagaceae bacterium
CTTAATTTATGTGTCATTGGTAGTTTTTCGAAGTCGGGCAGGTTTCTAGTGCCTCACCAAGACATTATGATACTTTTTAATCCCCCAAGCATAAAAATTTTAATTAAAATTCCTGACCATATTCCAATAAAGTTAATGACCTTTATAAAGGTTTCTAATCTTATATATCATACCCACTATTCTAAAGTATAGCTTATGAAAAACATTTTAATTACAGGCGGTGCCGGTTTTATAGGCTCGCATGTTATTCGCTTATTCGTTACAAAATATCCGCAGTATAAAATTGTGAATCTTGATGCATTGACCTATGCAGGGAATTTGGAAAATCTGAAAGATATCGATCATTTACCCAATTATTTTTTTGAGAAAGTAAATATCTTGGATGCGCCTGCCATTGAACAGGTATTTGATAAGCATCAGATCACTGATGTGATACATCTGGCTGCAGAATCGCATGTTGATCGTTCCATCGTTTCACCACTTGATTTTGTATACACGAATATCATCGGTACAGTGAACCTGTTGAATGTTGCCAGAACAAAATGGAAAGACGATTACAGCAAACATTTGTTCTACCATATTTCTACCGATGAAGTATATGGCGCATTGGGTGCTGAAGGGCTGTTTACAGAAACTACACCTTATCATCCTAACTCACCTTATTCGGCCAGTAAAGCATCTTCTGATCATTTTGTAAGGGCTTATGCCGAAACCTATCACATGAAAACAGTGGTATCTAACTGTTCTAATAATTATGGTCCTTTTCATTTTCCTGAAAAACTAATTCCGCTCTTCATCAATAATATCATCACTAAAAAACCATTGCCTGTTTATGGTGATGGATTGTACACAAGGGATTGGTTATTTGTAAAAGATCATGCATTGGCTATCGATCTTATTTTTCATGAGGGTATAGCCGATGAAACCTATAATATCGGCGGATTCAATGAATGGAGGAATATTGATCTCATTAAATTATTATGCACGCTGATGGATGAAAAATTAGGAAGAGCAAAAGGAGAGAGTGTTCAATTGATCACTTATGTGAAAGACAGGCCGGGACACGACAGGAGATATGCGATCGATGCAAGCAAGATCAATAAAGAATTAGGCTGGAAACCAACGGTAACTTTTGAACAAGGTTTAAGTGAAACGATCGATTGGTTCTTACAAAATACAGAATGGTTAGATAATATTACCAGCGGAGCTTATGAAAAGTATTACGATTCTATGTACAGTAATAGGGTGTAAGGCCGAAGGTAGAAGGTATAAGGAAGAAGGTGGAAGGAATATGATGGAAACCTGCCCTAGACCTTAAGCCTTAAACCTTACGCCCTAAACCCTTCACCTTACTCCCTACACCTTCAACCTTAAAAAATGAAAGTAGAAGCAACAAAACTGAAAGACTGTTTTATCATTCACGATACGGTATTTGACGACCCTCGTGGTTATTTCTTTGAAAGCTTTAACCAGCAAAGATTTGCCAGCAGTATTGGGTTGAATGTTTCATTCGTTCAGGACAATCAATCCAAATCAACACGCGGCGTATTACGTGGTATTCATTTTCAGCAGGGAGAATATGCTCAGGCGAAATTGGTGCGAGTATTGGAAGGCGCGGTATTGGATGTAGCAGTTGATCTGCGTGCAAATTCTCCAACATTCGGTCAGTGGGAAGCCGTAGAATTAACAGGAGAGAATCATGTGCAATTTTTTGTACCAAGAGGATTTGGTCACGGTTTTGTGGTATTGAGTGAAGTGGCTGTGTTCTTTTATAAATGCGATAACTTTTATAATAAAGCATCCGAAGGTGGTATTATTTATAATGATACAGATCTGAATATCGACTGGAAATTAAACACCTGCGAAGTATTATTATCTGATAAGGACAAGATACTTCCAACATTTAAAGAAATAAAAAATTCAATTAAATTCTGATACGATGAAAGGAATTATTCTAGCAGGCGGCAGTGGTACAAGATTGTACCCCATCACAAAAGGGATCAGTAAACAACTGATGCCTATTTATGATAAGCCGATGATCTATTATCCCTTATCTGTTTTAATGCTGGCTGGCATCAGCGAAGTATTGATCATTACAACTCCCGAAGATTCTTCGCAGTTTCAAAAACTATTGGGCGATGGCGCAGAACTGGGATGTAAATTTTCCTTTGCTGTGCAGGCTGTTCCCAACGGGTTGGCACAGGCATTTGTGATAGGTGAGAAATTCATTGGAAATGATAAAGTTGCATTGGTATTGGGGGATAATATTTTTTACGGCGCGGGCTTTTCCAAGCTGGTGCAATCATTCAGTGATATTAACGGTGCAGCCATTTTTGCTTATGAAGTGAGTGATCCTGAAAGATATGGGGTGGTTGAGTTTGATGATAAATTCAATGCCATCTCTATCGAAGAAAAACCAAAACAACCCAAATCCAATTATGCTGTTCCCGGACTATATTTTTATGATAATACGGTAGTGAACATTGCTAAAAACATTGCACCCTCTCCCAGAGGTGAATATGAGATCACTGATGTGAATCGTGAATATCTTCAAAAAGGAAGTTTAAAAGTAGGGGTGATGAACAGAGGTACTGCCTGGCTGGATACTGGCACTTTCGATTCTTTGCATGATGCATGTGAGTTTGTTCGCGTGATCGAGAAAAGGCAAAGTCAGAAGATAGGATGTATCGAAGAAGTGGCATTCAGAATGGGTTTTATAGACCAGCAACAATTATTGGTGTTGGCCGATAAATACTCAAAAAGCGGTTACGGTGAATATCTGCGTGGTTTGAAGTTGTAGTACCTGGAAAATAATTTTTATGATGAAGCTCATGTTTGTTTACAGACATGGGCTTTATTTTTATCGCATCATTTTGTTTAAAATATTTTAAGAATAAACCCGTTATTTTTAAACTTTTTGTAAAAAGGATTGTAAATAGTACATGAACGCATTTACCATAAAAGATCTGGAGAACCTTTCAGGCATTAAAGCCCATACCATTCGTATCTGGGAACAGCGTTATTCATTCCTGAAACCACAGCGTTCTGACACCAATATCAGGTATTACAGCAATAACGAACTGAAAACAATACTCAATATCAGCTTATTAAATAAATACGGATACAAGATCTCGCATATCGATCAAATGAGTGAAGTTGAAATGCAGGATAAGATACTTGCATTATCCAATCTGGAAGCACAACAGGAAAAGGTCGTGAATGAACTGATCAAAGAATTGGTGGATCTTGATCTGGATATGTTTGAGAAGGTTCTGAGTGATCATATCAGGGCCAAGGGAATTGAGAGAAGCATTACACAGCTTATCTTTCCTTTTTTAGAACGTATTGGGGTCTTATGGGTCACCAATCATATCAATCCTGCACAGGAACATTTAGTGACCAATATCATCCGCCAAAAATTAATTGTGGGCATTGATGGAATTAAATCTAATTCACGCCCTAAAAAAACGGCATTACTTTTTTTGCCTGAAGGAGAGCATCATGAATTAGGCTTATTGTACGTATGCTACTTATTAAAAACTAAGGGCATTCAGGTGCTGTATCTGGGTACCAATGTACCGATGAAGGATATAGACTACGTGGCAAAATTAAAAAAGCCCGATTTCCTTTATGCCCATTTAACTTCTGTGGCACATAATTTTAATTTCGGAAAATTCCTGACCAATATGCACACAAAACTCCCGGATCATCCGATTGTCGTTTCGGGCCATCTCACTCAATCCTATAAAAAGAAACTTCCTGCTAAAATTGAATTGAAACGATCCCTTCAAGAAGTGATAGACTATATCGCTTCTATTTCCTGATCTACTCCCTTTTTCTCCTGCAGGGTGGCTAATCCATTGATTTAGTTTGTTTTACTTTTTATAACACATTCTTAAACAAAAATTTCTGTGTTCTATTTTATTTTGTTTATGTTTGCACTTGTAATAGTTAAACAAAACGATATGGCAACGCTGGAATTCGATCAAATGCTTTTAAATAATACGGAGTTTTTAAAACCCTTTGCCATCACATTGACCCGTGATCAGGAGCAGGCAAAAGACCTGATCCAGGAAACTTTATACCGAGCATGGGCCAATCGGGAGAAGTACAATGTAGGTACCAATATCAAAGCATGGTTATACACCATCATGCGCAATATCTTCATCAATAATTATCGCCGTATTGCTAAACAGCAAACTATTTTCGACAATACACCGAATGAATTTCTGATCAATAATAATCAGGGCGCTGTAACCAATGATGCTATTTCAAAAATGAACCTGAAAGAAGTGCAGGCAGCCATTCATCATCTTCCGGAAATCTTCCGTAACCCTTTTGAATTATACTTTGACGGATACAAGTATAATGAGATTGCAGATATGCTGCATGAGCCATTAGGAACCATCAAAAGCAGAATTCACTTTGCCAGAAAATTATTAAAGACACAAATTGAACGATATTAAGATCTCAACACGAGCAGCAGGATCATTGAATAAGAAAGCTGTCATCATCGGTTCGGGTTTCGCAGGATTATCGGCCGCCTCTTTTATGGCGAAAGCAGGTTGGGCTGTTACCGTTTTGGAAAAGCATTCAATGCCGGGTGGGAGAGCCAGACAATTAAAAGCTGATGGATTTACTTTTGATATGGGACCGAGCTGGTACTGGATGCCCGATGTGTTTGAAAGATATTTTGATCAGTTCGGAAGATCGGTTGCTGATCTGTATCAACTAAAAAGATTAGATCCTTCCTATCGTGTGTATTGGAATGATGGTCCCGTTGATATTCCCGCCGATTACTCAGAACTGAAGAAATTATTTAATTCCATCGAAGCAGGATCTGCTGAAAAATTAGATACTTTTTTACAAGAAGCCGAATTTAAATACAGTGTTGGTATCAATAAACTGGTTCATAAACCAGGGCTATCTGTCACTGAATTTATGGACATGGATCTGATCAGAGGCTTATTCAGATTAGACGTTTTTAATTCGATGAAGGCCCATGTGGCCAAGCATTTCAAAGACTCCAGATTAAAAGAGTTGATGGAGTTTCCGGTCCTGTTTTTAGGAGCATTACCTGAGAAAACACCTGCTTTATATAGTTTGATGAATTATGCAGATATCAAAGGCGGTACCTGGTATCCTGAATGGGGATTTTATGCAGTTGTACAAGCCATGTATGATGTGGCAGTTGAATTAGGTGTGCAATTTTGTTTTGATCAAAATGTAAATGCTATTCAAATAGAAAACGGTGTTGCAAAAAAAGTGATGACTGATTCAGGTATGTTTGAGGCAGATGTAGTGATCGGTGCTGCTGATTATCATTTTGTTGAAACTAAATTATTGAAACCCGAATACAGAAGCTATTCAGACAAATACTGGGATCAAAGAGTGATGGCACCAAGCTGTTTGATCTTTTATATCGGATTAAATAAAAAAATCCCGAACATTCTGCATCATTCTTTGTTTTTTGATACATCATTCGCAGTGCACGGGAAGGAAATTTATACAAGCAAGGAATGGCCCAGCGATCCATTATTCTATGTTAGTGCAACATCTGTAACAGACAACACTGTTGCTCCCGAAGGCTCAGAGAATTTGTTCGTCCTGATACCGGTTGCAGCAGGATTGAAAAATGATACAGAAGAACTGCGTGAACATTACTATGATATGGTAATGGAAAGAATGGAAAAGCGATTGGGCCATTCGATCAAAGATGCTGTTGTTTATAAAAGATCTTTTACGCATAGTGATTTTGTAAGTGAGTACAATGCTTTTAAAGGAAATGCATATGGGTTGGCGAATACATTAATGCAGACTGCTATTCTGAAACCAAGTTGCAGGAGTAAGAAAGTAAAGAACTTGTTTTATACTGGTCAGTTAACAGTTCCGGGACCGGGTGTACCACCCAGTTTGATCAGCGGTGAAGTAGTGGCAAAAGAAGTGTTGAAAGCATTTTCATAGAATAAAAGAACCTGAATAATAAAATATTAGGCCTTAAAATAAAAGGGATAAAAAATTATGATGCAATTGTTTCATCAGGTAAGTCAGGAATGCAGTCGCATTACAACAGAGCGATACAGCACTTCGTTTTCGAGTGCCATTAACCTGTTGCATAAAGACCTGCGTTCACCTATTCATAATATATATGGATTTGTACGTTTTGCCGATGAGATCGTTGATACATTTCATGATCACGATAAAACGCTTTTATTAACAGAATTTAAAAAGGCGACTTACGAAGCATTGGATCGCGGCATTAGTCTGAATCCGATCCTGAATAGTTTTCAGCTTACTGTAAATGCATATCATATTGACCGTGGTTTGATCGATGCATTTTTATACAGTATGGAAATGGATCTCAGTAAACGCAGTTACGACAGAGTAGGCTACGAACAATATATTTACGGTAGTGCCGAAGTTGTTGGATTGATGTGTTTGTATGTGTTTTGTGATGGCAATAAAGAACTGTATGAAAAATTAAAACCTTCTGCAAGAAGTCTGGGTGCTGCTTTTCAGAAAGTAAATTTTTTACGTGATGTAAAAGCTGACTTTGAGGGATTGGACAGAATGTATTTCCCGGGATGTGATTTCAGGAATTTCAATTATAGAGAAAAACAGGCCATCGAAGCCGATATTCAGAAAGATCTGGAAGCTGCATACGAGGGTATCTTGCAATTACCTTTCAAAGCGAGGTTTGGTGTGTATGTAGCGTATAAATATTATCTGTCTTTATTCAGGAAGATCAAAAAGATCAGACCTCAAAAGATCTTGCAGCAAAGGATTCGCATTCCCGATCACAGTAAATTACTCATTCTTGCAAAAGCAGGCATCAGAAGACAATTCAATTTTTTATAATTTATCTTTCTAATTTTATTGTATGGAACAAGTGATCTTAGTAGATGAATATGATCGTGAGTCAGGCTTAATGGAAAAAATAGAAGCTCATGAAAAAGCGCTGTTGCACAGGGCTTTCAGTGTTTTTATTTTCAACGAGAAGGGGGAAATGCTGTTGCAGCAAAGAGCTTTATCAAAATATCACAGTGGTGGTTTATGGACCAATGCCTGTTGCAGTCACCCACGCCCGGATGAAATAACTATAACTGCAGCAACCCGTAGATTGAAAGAAGAAATGGGATTTGTGACTGAGATCCATAAAGTGTTCGATTTTACTTATCAGGTGAGTTTTGAGAATGGATTAACAGAGAACGAATTTGACCATGTATTTGTAGGAACTTATAATGGAATGATCAATGCCAATGCAAATGAAGTAGCTGATTTTGAGTATAGATCTATGGAAGAGATCAGAAGAGAATTAGCATCCGGGAAAGACCATTATACTGCCTGGTTTCATATTGCATTTCCTAAAGTATATGAATGGTGGAAGGGAAGTAGACAGTTGTAAGTAATAGGTTTTAAGTTATAAGTAATAAGGTTTAAGTGAGACATGCAATGTATTCAATCTAATAATATACTATGGTCTGGTTTTACTTTTTAATTACACTCGCCACATTTGCTGTGATGGAAGCTGTTACCTGGCTAACACATAAATATGTGATGCATGGTTTCTTGTGGTATCTGCACGAAGATCATCACCAGCCAACTGGTGGTTTTTTTGAGAAGAACGATGCCTTCTTTCTCATCTTCGCTATTCCAAGCTTTCTCAGTATTCTGTTAGGAGCGATGAATCAAAATTATTATTCGATCAGCATAGGTGCAGGAGTTGCTCTGTATGGTGCTGCTTATTTTCTGGTGCATGAGATCATCATTCATCAACGGTTTAAATTATTTACCCGCAGCGATAATAAATATATCAAAGCCATTCGCTGGGCACATAAGATGCATCACAAGCACTTGAATAAAGAGGAGGGTGAAAGTTTCGGAATGTTACTCGTTGCTAAAAAGTATTGGGATAAAGTAAAGCGCGATGAAGCATTGCAGAAGAATAGGTTGTAACCAGCTTTATTTTTTCATAGGATCAACTGTTAGGTAGCACACTTGTACTTTAAGTTTTTAAATCAACAATCATTTGCAAAATGATACTTCATATTCAAACTCCCCTTCAGGGGATGGGGGTTACAACTATATCATTACAGGTTCAGGATGTGCAGGATTAAGCCTGCTCATGCGTTTATTACAGGAACCACAACTCTGTCACAAAAAAATATTACTTCTTGATCAATCTCCTAAAAATAAGAATGATCGTACCTGGTGTTTTTGGGAAAAAGAGAAGGGTTTATTCGAACCCATTGTGCATCATCACTGGCATTCATTGAATTTTAAGTCTCAGCAGTTTTCTTCCACATTAGCTATTGCACCATACACATATAAAATGATCCGCGGCATTGATTTTTATCAATACGTTATGCAATATGCCGCGCAATTCTCCAATGTTGAATTTAGATACGAAAATGTAAGATCGATTAGATCAGAAAATAATACAGCCATTGCGATCACCGATCAGCATACCTATACTGCTGATTTTATCTTCAACAGTATCCTGTTTGAAAAACCAACTTTAGTAAAAGGCAAACATTTATTGCAGCAACATTTTAAAGGATGGGTGATCGAAACAAAAGAACAAATATTTGATCCTGCTATCGCCACATTCATGGACTTTACAATTGATCAGAAGAACGGAACTGAATTCATGTATGTGTTGCCGCTATCATCAACAGAAGCATTGGTTGAATATACTTTGTTTACCGAACAATTATTGGAACAGGAAGAATACAGCAGCGCATTAAAAGAATACATCAGTGCACATCTAAAGATCAGTGATTATAGTATCGTGCATGAAGAGTTTGGTATTATCCCCATGACGAATCATCGATTTGTTAAGCATGAGGGGAATATTGTAAACATAGGTATTGCAGGCGGTGCAGCCAAAGGAAGCAGCGGGTATGCATTTCAATTCATACAAAAGAGAACAAAAAGTATTGTTCAGTCTTTGCTTCAATATGATCATCCATTCACTAAAACTTCATTTGCAGAGAAAAAGTTTCATTTCTACGACAGTGTTTTATTAAATGTATTAGCTAATAAAAAACTAAATGCTGATAAAATATTCTCAGACATCTTTTCCAAATGTAACCCCGAAACCATTTTACAATTTTTAGATAATGAGACCGATCTGCTTCAAGATCTCCAAATCATCAAAAGCCTTCCAACATCCGTTTTTCTTTCTGCCGCATTAGAAGAAATGCTTTCGTAATTTTAATCCTAAAACCTACGAATGAGCAAGATCATTACGATCACATTGAATCCAGCGATCGATAAAACAACTTCTACCGAAAAGATAGTTCCTGAAAAAAAGCTGCCTTGCATTTCGCCAACCTATGAACCCGGTGGCGGAGGCATCAATGTATCAAGAGCATTGGCACATTTGGGTTGCGATAGTCTGGCCATGTATTTCGGCGGTGGATTCAATGCGCATTTCTTTAAGAAAATGCTCACCGAAGAAAAGATCCAGTCATTGGTGGTGCCTGTAAAAACGAATATCAGGACCAATATCATTGTTGTAGAAAGATCAACAGGATCACAATATCGTTTTGGAATGGTGAGTCATCCCGTAAAGGAAAATGACTGGAAATCATTTCTCAGGAAATTAGAAAAACAATCCGGCTATGAATATGTTGTTGCCAGCGGCAGTTTACCGGAAGGAGTTCCATTGGACTTTTTTGCAAGGGTATCTGCCATCGTTAAAAAGTCTAATGCTAAATTAATCGTAGATACTTCAGGCGAAGCTTTACAGGCAGCTGTACAGGAAGGTGTGTTCATGATCAAGCCCAATTTAAACGAGCTAAGTTCTTTATACGGCAAAGAAGAATTAAAGATGGATGAAGCAGTATTTGCAGCCAAATCCATCATCAACCGAAAGGGCTGTGAAGTAATGGTTGTTTCGATGGGAAAGAACGGCGGATTATTGGTAACAGTAGATGAAAATTTTCATGTCGTACCTCCGGATATTGAAGTGAAAAGCACAGTAGGAGCAGGTGACAGTATGGTGGCGGGAATGGTTTATGCTATCAGTAAAGAGATGAAATGGAATGATGTTTTACAATATGGTATTGCCTGCGGAACAGCAGCCACAATGAATGCAGGAACTGCATTATGCAAAAAAACAGATGTTGAGAAGATACTCGAAGAACTAAAAAAATAATAGAGCCACCTACGGGACTTGAACCTGCGACCCACGCTTTACGAAAGCGTTGCTCTACCAACTGAGCTA
>CAIKTE010000058.1 GCA_903830285.1 uncultured Chitinophagaceae bacterium
AATTTTGAATTAGCAGTTAAAATTGATTCTTTAGTTTCTGAAGATCAAAAGTGGAGAAACATGGATTCGCATTTTTCAGAAGGTCATTTAACTGACTCTTCTTTGAAAAAATATATTAAACAACAAGGGACACTGACCGATAGCACGAATCTAAGAGAATCAAAAATCATTGTATCTAAATATGGCTATCCCGGATACGACTTAGTTGGTGTTAGATCTTCTGATGATTTTTGGACATTGATTCAACATGCAGATACTGATCCAGATTTTCAAGAAAAATGTTCTAAACTTTTAAAAATAGAAGTAGATAATAAAAATGCAAGAGCGGCTAACTATGCATATTTAATTGATAGAATTAAAGCTGACAAACATGAACTGCAGATTTATGGAACGCAAATGATGTTAAACAAAGACAGTTCTTCTTATGAACCAATGCCTGTTATTGAACCGAAGAAATTAAATGAAAGGCGTAATTCAGTTGGGCTTGATACAATTGAAGAATATATTAAGACCATGAATTATTATAATTCAGGAAAACTACGAAGAAAAGAGTAGCTACAAACTATAATTATCCATTCACCAAATCAAAAAGTAATTCCCCAAAATTTTGTAAAGAAGATAATTTAAGATCAGCTGCACCCCAACGTTCTTCTTTTAATTGTGCATGATGCGGAACGATCACACATTTCATCCTTGCAGCTTTTGCTGCGATCATACCATTAAAAGAATCTTCAAAACAAATGCATTCGAAAGGAGAGCTATTCAATTTTTCGGCACAGTTTAAATAAACTTGCGGATTGGGTTTGCCGAATTCAAGATCTTCTGCAGAGGCAGTTGCATTCACATATTTTTCCAAATGCAGTAATTCAATTACCAGATCGATCAATGCTTGTGGCGAAGAAGTGGCTAAACCTATCTTGAAATTCTTTTTGTGAAAGAAATCGAATATATAAGGTACACCGGGCAAGATGATAGGGTTCTTTTTTATTTTCTCTAAAACAACGCTGATAATATTTTCTGCTACTTTGGGTACTTCAGTTTCGGGGATTTTAAAATAAGCCAACCACCATTGAACAAATTCTTTTGTTCTTAATCCGGTGGAAGAAATATATTGCTCATAGCTCAATTTGATATGGTATGCATCAAACACTTCAGCAGTAGCTTCCTGCCACAAAGGTTCACTATCGATCAATAAACCATCTATATCGAAAATAACAGTATTCAGTTGCATGTTCTTTTTTTAATGATTGCAAATGTATCTCATAAACGAAAGAAAAAGGATTCATTATGAATTTTAAAACAATACTTCAAGATGGTATCAATTAATTTACATTCCTTATATTGCGATGTATTGTTTGCCAAAACCAACAGAAATGAATTTAGGAGAAAAACTAAAGCATATAAAGATCGTACGTTCATTTATTTATGGAGTAGTGGGCGCTGCAACTTATCCGGGATTGATGCTTGTTAATAAGATAAGAATTGAAGGCACCGAGCATCTCAAAAATCTTCCAAAGAAAAACGTATTATTCGTCAGTAACCATCAAACTTATTTTGCTGATGTGATCACTTTCATTCATATTTTCTGTGCTGTTAAATGGAGAAAGCAAAACAGATTAGGTGTTCCATATTATTTATTGAATCCTTTTACAAATCTTTATTTTGTTGCTGCTGAAGAGACCATGAAAGGCAGTTGGATCAGCCGCTTATTTATTTTAGCAGGAGCATTAACTGTAAAACGTACCTGGCGCGCTGAAGGAAAGGAAGTGAGAAGAGGATTGGATCCATCTGACACCCGCAAGATCAATAAAGCGCTGGAAAATAACTGGGTCATTACTTTCCCTCAGGGAACTACCAAACCTTTTGCTCCGGGAAGAAAAGGAACTGCCTATATCATTAAAAATAATCAACCCATTGTGATACCTGTGGTGATCAATGGCTTCTGGCGTGCATTTAATAAAAAGGGGTTAGGCTTTAAAAAGAAAGGGTCATTATTAAGCATTCGTTTTAAGGAACCTTTGATTATTGATTACACAAAAGGCATTGACGAGATCTTAGATCAGGTGATGGACTCGATCGAGCAAAGTAAAAAATTCATGATGAAGGGAAAACATCATCTCATCAATGCTTTGGATAAATGATCTTATTCGGTTGGTGGTGCAAAGAAATCTTTCAGTTCACTTGCATCATGAGGTTTCATCTTTCCACTTAAAATCAAACGAAGCTGTCTTCTTCTTAACGCACCTTCATGGATCCTCTTCTCATGATCAGTTTCAGGAATAACAGGAGGAACGGTTCTTGGTTTACCGTTTGGATCTAGTGCTACAAAAGTAAAAAAAGCTTCATTGCTTTCGTATTGATATTGATGCAAACTGTCTTCGCCCCAAACCTGCACATGAACTTCCATAGAAGTATTAAAAGCCCTGGAGATCTTCGCTTCAATATGAACAATATTCCCCAGTTTGATAGGATTCTTAAAACTTAAATTGTCTACACTTGCAGTCATGCAGGGAGTATTGCAATGTTTCATGGCAGCCATTGCAGAAGCAATATCCATCCAGTACATTAATCGTCCGCCCATGAGATTACCGAAAGTATTGGTATCGTTCGGGAGTACAATTTCATTCATCACTGTAAAACTGTCACTTGCTTTTTTACCTTCCATGAATTATTGATTTGTTGCGAAGTTAATTTTTAAAATGATTGTTTGACTAACTGCAAATCTTTTGGCGACATTTCTTGCGTCGCTGCCGATTTATCGGAACTTGTACTTCACAGAATTGTGCGACGAGCTACGTATAAATTCAGAATTCAGAACACATTTAAATAACCACACTTTCCATTTCTTTTAAATAAGCATCATCCACATCAGCACCAATGCCAATGGCATCGCTAATTTCCAGATTCATTCCGTTATATGTTACTCCCCCAATAACAGGATCTTTCAACTGACCTAATAAACAAGTATCCAGGTCATAGAATTTAATATTATCACAAGCCATCGCTAAATGAACGTTGGCAGTTAAAGCCAGCCTGCTTTCCAGCATACTTCCCAGCATGCAGGAAATATTATTTTCTTCAGCAACTTTATTAATGAGTATTGCTTCATTGATACCGCCACTTTTTGCAAATTTGATATTGATATAGGCACAGGCTTTATTTCTGATGATCCTTTCTGCATCATGATGTGTAAAAACGCTTTCATCAGCCATTACGGGAATCGGAGAGATTTTACAAAGCTGGGGTAATAATTCATCATTGTATTTGCGCATAGGTTGTTCGCAGAATTGAATATCATATTTACCTAATTCAGTCAATGCATATACAGCTTCCTCGTAATTCCATCCCTGATTGGCATCAATTCTTAGAATTACTTTGTCTCCTGCTGCTTCTCTGATCTGTTTTATTCTTTCTACGTCTTCTTTGGGTTTCTTACCGAGTTTAACTTTGATCATTCTAACAGCTTTTTGAACAAAATCAACTGCAGATGATGCCATTGCTTCAGGAGTATCAATTCCGATGGTAAGATCGCTTTCTATCTCTTTTTTGGATCCGCCAAGAAATTGATATAATGGCAATTGAGCGTGTTTAGCGGCAATATCATATAAAGCCATATCAAATGCACTTTTGGTCGTGTAATTGCCTGCTATGAATAAATACAGCTCATTTAATCTTTCTTTTATATTCAAAGCATCTTTACCCTTCCACAATTTTGCAAAATCCTTAGCCAGTTCAAAACAAGTATTTTGAGTTTCTCCTGAGATCATCGGAAAAGCAGAACATTCGCCTACGCCAATGATCCCATCATCCGTATGGATCCTTATGAATATGTTTTGTGCAAAGTGCATGGTTCCAGTGGCAATGGTGAAAGGCACCATCGGGATAGGGTATTTATAGATTTCAGTCTTTATAATTCTCATAACCTGTTAATTATTAGGCAAGTTAATTATTCTATTCAATTTGCTTGAATCATTAATAGAAGAGAAAGTCGCCCTATTTTATTCTAAATTTTTGCAACAATCTTTATAGAATTACGTTATTGGGTTAGAAAGAGCAAGGTGGACAATTATGGAACAATAAGTGCTGCACCTTAAAACAGGATAAAATCTGCATTAAATTAACAAGGCTGCATAACTGTTATTTTTTAGTTCAATAACTGCTTCCGATATTCGTATGACCAATGATTCTAAAATGAATATTTCCTTCGACAATACAGAAAATGCGTTTGCTTATAAAACTGATAAAGAATTAAAGCAATCAAAATTTCTATTCAATACAATGGATTATCCTTTGTTTGTTCCTATCGGGACAAGGCTTACCCCTTTTTTAATGAAGACAGGATTGCCAATCCATGGTATAATCCGAAATACTATTTTTAAACAATTTGTTGGAGGAGAATCATTACCCGAAACAACTGAAGTAGTCGGTTTGTTAAAGCAATTTGGAGTACAGGTTATTTTAGATTATGGAGTAGAAGGAAAAGAAGGAGAAGATAATTTTGAACACGCGGCTGATGTTTTTATTGACGTGATCAATTATGCTGCAACGCAATCTAATATACCCTTTATCAGCATAAAGGTCACCGGGCTTGCAAGATTTTCTTTATTACAAACATTGAATGATGCGCCACGTTTAAGAAGTGGAATTCATGATCATGAGCTTGAAATAGATGAGTGGGATAGGGTTAGAAAGAGAATGCACCGAATTTGTGAAGTTGCAGCTGAGAAAAACGTAGGAGTGTTGATAGATGCAGAAGAAAGCTGGATACAAGATCCTGTTGACAGGCTTTGTATGGAAATGATGGAAACCTTTAATAAAGAAAAGGCTATTGTTTATAATACTATTCAATTGTATCGTCATGACCGATTACATTTTTTACGCCTTTCTCACCGTATTGCAAAAGAAAAGGGTTTTGTTTTAGGAATGAAATTGGTTCGTGGTGCTTATATGGAGAAAGAAAGAACAAGAGCATCACAAAGGGGGTATCCATCGCCCATTCAAGTGGATAAAGAAAATACAGATAAAGATTTTGATGCTTCAGTTGAATACTGTATCAAAAATATTAATGAAATTTCTTCGATCATTGCATCGCATAATGATGCTAGCAATATGCTTGGAGTTCAACTTCTTGAAAAGAACAATTTGCCATTCAATCACCCCAATATTCATTTTTCGCAACTGTATGGGATGAGCGATAATATTACTTTCAATCTTGCAAAGATTGGCTGTAATGTGAGTAAATATTTGCCTTTCGGGCCAATCCGAGATGTCATACCTTATTTAATGCGAAGGGCACAGGAAAACAGTAGTATGAGCGGTCAAACTGGAAGAGAACTGAGCTTAATCAGGAAAGAATTAAAAAGAAGAAAGTCAGCTTAAGATATGCTCCAATTAGAGATGATAAAAGGCTCCCAGTATAAGAGCCTTTTATCATTTCTAATTAAGTAAATAGGATTTCAGAGAATTTCAAGAATCATTGGATTGAAAAAAAGGGTTATCAATAGTAACTGCGAATAGAGTCACATTTAAAGGATAGCACTTGTAAAACGACAATAAAAAACTGCTTCTAACCTTTAAGCTAATTGATTAGTGATTGCATATTTAGTAATTTCAGCATTAGTCGACATGCGCATTTTTTCCAGAATTCGTGAACGATAAGTACTAATGGTATGAATGCTCAATGATAATATTTCAGCAACTTGAGAAACAGTTTTGCCTGATGCAATTAATTTCAGTACTTCAAATTCTCTGTCCGAAAGTATTTCGTGTAGTTTCTTATTGCTGTCATCATTAGAATTAACGTCTACAAGTAATTCAGCTATTTCGGATGTGATATATTTCCTGCCACTCAAAATATGTTGAACTGCTTTCACTAGTTCATCCGGTGCACTTTCTTTTGTAAGATATCCTGCAGCACCAGCTTTTAATGTTCTTACTGCGTATTGCTCTGGAGCATGAACGCTTAATATTAATACAGGTTGTTTAGGTTTTGTTTCTTTCAATTCTTTTAAGACTTCAATGCCTGTTTTTCCTGGCATTGTAATATCTGATATGATAATACTCCAATCCTGTGACAATGCTTTTTCCAACAATTCGATACCATCTGAAGCTTCTTCAATTTGTGCAAATGGAAAGGCATCATTTAATATATTTCTTAAACCTCTCCTTACTACACTGTGATCATCTCCTATTAAAATAGTCATAGTTTACTTTTTTATTTTACTTGTAATATACTAGCTTTTAAACTGAGTTTCACAAATGGAATTTTAATTTTCTTAACTTTTGCGCTATCATTAAATTACAGTAATTGTAATTGTTTGATACTGTAAAAGTCCATACTCTGCG
>CAIKTE010000059.1 GCA_903830285.1 uncultured Chitinophagaceae bacterium
GGAGAAATAAGAAATCGAATAGCTGATCAATAAATTCTTCAGCCAATTCCTTATCAGGAAATGCCGAGAATGCTTTTGAGTTCTGTATAAATAATTGTTTAATAAATGCTTCTTGTCCCATGTGGTTTATTTTCAGTAATAATAATTTCTTATTGGAGCATACATGCTCCCACGGTCACCAAACTTGTTTCGTCAATTAAAATAGCACCGCCATTATTCGGCAGGTCTTTATAGGAATCAAAAGGCAGTAGTGATGCTGTCTTCAGCGTTGCTTTTACGATATCGTTCAATCCTGTTTTTTCAAATTCATAGATCCTTTCCAAACTGTTCACATCCAGTTTGTATTCGATATCTTTTATCACTGTTCTAACCACGCGACTGTTCAATTGTAATAAATATTTATTGCCTTTGATCAATGGTTTATTATCCATCCAGCAGAGTAGCACTTCTATTTCCTGTTCTGTTTTTGGCTGATTGTTTTTTTGAACAATCAGATCTCCGCGACTGATATCAATATCATCTTTTAAGTGCAGCACAACACTTTGCGGTGCAAATGCTTCTTCCACTTCATTCCCTGCGATCTCGATTTTAGAAATAATTGATTCAATCCCTGCCGGAAGAACGATCACCTGATCACCTTTTTTATAAATGCCGCTGGTGATCTTTCCTGCATATCCTCTATAATCATGCAGTTCTTCTGTTTGCGGACGGATCACATATTGTACGGGAAAGCGTGCATCGGTTAAATTGATATCTGCATGAACTTCTACTGATTCTAAATAATGTAATAGCGAATCTCCATTGTACCATGGATATTTATCTGAGAGATCAACAATATTATCTCCGTGTAAAGCACTGATGGGAATGTATTTAATGTTTTTTAATCCCAGTGTTTTTGCAACCTGCTCATAATCGATCATGATATTATTATACACGTCCTGCGAATAATCTACCAGATCCATTTTATTGATGGCAAGCACTACGTGTTTGATACCCAGCAATGATGTAATGATCGAATGCCTGCGCGTTTGTTCTGCCACACCATTCCTTGCATCCACTAAAATGATAGCTAGGTTTGCATTGGAAGCACCGGTAACCATGTTACGCGTATATTGAATATGCCCCGGCGCATCGGCAATAATGAATTTCCTTTTTGGCGTAGAGAAATATTTATAGGCCACATCAATCGTAATGCCCTGTTCTCTTTCAGCACGAAGACCATCAGTCAACAATGCCAGATCGATCTCACCGTCTTCTCTGTTCTTGGTTTGTTTTTCAATGGCTTCCAGCTGATCGATCAAAATACTTTTACTGTCGTACAGTAAACGTCCTATCAACGTGCTTTTGCCGTCATCTACACTTCCTGCTGTTATAAATCGTAAAATGTCCATACCCCTAACCCCTAAAGGGGAATTTGTTTTTCGTTATTAATATTATTTATGTTTTCCCTTGATCATCTTTAGGGTTATAATTAAGTTAAGAAGTACGATGTCATGTTGAGGCTCTCGAAACATGATTTAAAAACATACTTTTCAAATATCACTCTTCGAGAGCCTCAGAGTGACAATCCTTAACTTAATGTCATTGTCCTTCTAATGCTGGGGGTTTAAAAATACCCGTTCTTTTTCCTGTCTTCCATCGCAGCTTCACTTACTTTATCATCGATCCTTGTTTCGCCGCGTTCACTTGTTTTTGTTACAATGATCTCATTGATCACTTCATCCAATGTTTCTGCATCTGATTCAACAGCTGCAGTGCAGGTCATATCACCCACTGTGCGATAGCGTACTTTCTTCACGGATATGATATCTGATTCTTCTAATTGTATGAATTTTGAAATAGCCACTAATTGCCCATCATATTCCAGCACTTCACGTTCGTGCGAAAAATAAATAGAAGGCAATGCAATATTTTCCCTGCGTATATAATTCCATACATCCAGTTCGGTCCAGTTGCTGATAGGGAAGGCTCGTACATTTTCACCTTTATGTATTTTACCATTATAGGTATTCCATAATTCAGGTCTTTGCAGTTTAGGATTCCACTGACCAAACTCATCTCTCACCGAAAAGATCCTTTCTTTTGCTCTTGCTTTTTCTTCATCTCTTCTGGCACCGCCGATGCAACAATCAAATTCAAATTCCTCAATGGCGTCTAATAAAGTATAGGTCTGTAACGCATTACGACTAGCAAATTTTCCTTTCAATTCTGTCAGTTGTTTTGCTTTGATCGTGTCTTCCACTTTTCTCACGATCAATCTTTCTTCCAGTTCTTCCACCAAAGAATCCCTGAAATCCAATGCTTCCTGAAAATTGTGACCCGTATCAATATGTACCAAGGGGAAAGGAAATTTCCCGGGACGAAATGCTTTTAATGCCAGGTGTACCAATACAATAGAATCCTTGCCACCACTGAATAATAAAGCAGGCCTTTCAAACTGGCCGGCCACTTCACGCATGATGTGTATCGCCTCCGATTCCAATTGCTCCAGATAATCTAAACTCCTAACCCTTAAAGGGGAATTAGTATGGTTAGTATTATTTGTTATTTCATCTTTCATATATCTTTTTCACCGTTTAATTCATTTATAAGTTATTGCAAACTCCCCTTTAGGGGTTAGGGGGTATGCAAACCACATTCTTTTTTACTAGCGTCTTCCCACCACCAACGTCCGGCCCTGAAATCCTCACCTGCTTTAATCGCTCTGGTACAGGGTGCGCAGCCGATACTTATAAAACCTTTATCGTGCAGCGGATTGTAAGGAATATTGTTTTCATGAATATGCGCTGTAACCTGTTCAGTATTCCAATGCAATAAGGGATTGTATTTAATGATCTGATTGCCCTCATCCCATTCAACGATCTGCAGGTCTTTTCTTGCAGGCGAATGTTCGGCCCTTAAACCAGTTACCCATACAGCATTTCCTGCCAACGCTCTTTTCAATGGTTCTACTTTCCGAATATGACAACATTCTTTTCTATTTTCAACGGATTCGTAAAATGCATTGGGACCTTTTTCAGAAATATATTTTTCAATTGCTGCATGTTCAGGATAATAGGCCGTGATATGTGTATGATATTTTTCGTTGGTACTGCTCCATACTGAATAGGTCTCTGCAAATAATCTTCCCGTATCCAAAGTGAAGATGCTGATGTTTAAATGATTGCTCAATATTTCATGCGCAATGATCTGATCTTCGAAACTGAAACTGCTGGAGAATGTAACATGTGCAGGAAACTGATTTGCCAGTATTGCTAATCCTTCTCCAATTGTTTTCGATGGAAGTTGTTGTGATAATTCTTGTATTAGGACTTGTTGTGTATGTGTCATTTGCATTGATATTGTAAAACCTGAAAGTCGGGAAACAAACAAAGGTAGAACTTGCTGCTGAATCTAATGATCAGCAACAACATGTATGCATACACTTTATGGAGTAGATAAAAAGCATTATCTGTACTTGTCTATAAGTTTGGTGCACAAATATAGTCTATAAAAACTATCGACAAAATTTTTCCCTTTCGAAAACAGGAAGAAATGATATACAGTAATTATTAAACCTGTAATCGGTTTATTGAATGCCTGTTTGCATACTTAACCTGATCTTTTCCTGTAGTTTAATATGGCCCAACTGTTAAAAAAGATAGCAAATCCAAGCATGGCCAGAATATGATACCTGATATCACTCAATCCGCTTCCTTTTAAAACAACCATTCGCATCACTTCTATGAAATAAGATACCGGATTGAACTTTGTGATCATTTGTGCCCATGCAGGCATACTTTCGATAGGAGTGAATAAACCACTCAGCAAATTAAAGATCATGGTCAGGAAAAAGGATACCAGCATCGATTGCTGCTGTGTTTGTGCATAGGTGGATAATAATAATCCTAATCCTAAAATAGCCAACAGATAGATCGATGCAAATATGTAAATGGTAATATAATGTCCGAGCGGTACAATGCCATATACCACCCTTGCAATGGTGAATCCAATTGTGAGCACAACCAATGCAAGCATCCAGAAAGGAATCAACTTACCTAAAATGAATTGCCATTTTTTGATCGGACTAACATTGATCTGTTCAATGGTTCCCATTTCTTTTTCACGAACAATATTATTTGATGCAAAGGATGAACCGATGATGGTCACCAGCATCACCAATATACCCGGCACCATGAACACCCGGTAATTCATATTGGGATTGAACCAATCTGAAAAAGTGACTTCAATAGTGGGTTGAGGATTGATACGTGGAAATTGTATCCATTGCATCCTCACATCCTGATTGTATCCCTGAATGATGCCTTGTATGTATGCACCGCCCAGTCCCGCTTTCACACCATTGATCGCATTCACTGCTACTAATAATGTTGCTTCATTTTCTTTCACCAGGTCTCTTTCAAATTTTGCAGGTATTTCCAGTATCAGATCTGTCTTATCTTTTTCAATGGCATGTAATCCCTGTTCGAAACTCGGACTATAATCTTTCAATCTGAAATATCCCGAAGAAATGATCTTGTTTACCAGCTTGCGTGAATATTCTGAATGATCATGATCCACCACGCCCAGATTGATATTCTTGATCTCATAATCTGCAGCCAATGGCAGGATGAGTAATTGTATCATGGGCATGATAAACAAAACCCTGATGATCGCTTTATCACGGAATATCTGTCGCAGCTCTTTTTGCAATAAAAATTTTAATACTCTCATGCCAGCCTGATTTTAAAGTTTTTAATGCTGATACCCAACAATACCATGGTCATGCCCATCAAGATCAATGTCTCTTTCCAGATGGCAGTAAATCCAAGCCCTTTGATCATCACCGATTTTACAATGATATAATACCATTTAGCCGGCACTATATTAGAGATCACTTGTAAGGGTAGAGGCATATTCTCTACCGGGAAAAGAAATCCGCTGAATAATAGTGTAGGAAGAAATAAACTCATCAGAGATGTGAACTGTGCGTTCTGCTGTGTCTTTGCAGTATTTGATATTAATATCCCAACCGATAGCGAGGTTATGGTAAATAAAACACTTTCAGCGATCAGTAAACCCAGACTACCTGCGATGGGTACATCCAAAACATACACACTCAATAATAATATACTGGCTATGTTCAGCATGGAAACCATCAGGTAAGGAATTGTTTTGGCAATGATGATCCTGAATGGTTTTAAAGGAGAAACCAGTATCACTTCCATGGTGCCGATCTCTTTTTCACGAACGATGGAAATGGATGTCATCATCGCACATACCAGCATCAATACCAAAGCCATTACACCCGGAACAAAACTATACGCACCTTTTAATTCGGGATTATACAGCATGCGCACTTGCGTCTTGATGCTGTAAGGTAGTTGCTGATTTTGTGTGATCGATTGCTGATAATCATTAATGATGGCAGTGGCATAATTGGTAAGCATATTGGCCGTATTGGGATCGGTAGCATCTGCTATCAATTGTATCTGCGCATGATTCGTATGCAAAAGATCATTCCTGAACCCAAGCGGAAATACAACCGCCAATCTTATCTTCCCTTCACGGAAAGTGGCTTCAACATCTTTATACGAATGAACATTTTTAATGAGATCAAAATAACGGCTTGCAGCTATCCTGTCAGAAATAACCATTGTTGCTTCATCTCTTGACTGATCAAAGATGGCGATCTTCGCATTCTTCACTTCATTGGTCAGTGCAAAGCCATATAGTAAGATCTGTACAACGGGCATTACGATCAGGATAAACAGAGTGCGTTTGTCTCTCCAGATATGAAGGCATTCTTTTTTTACAAAGATCAGGAACTGGTTACCCCCGGCCCCTAAAGGGGAGCGATACATGTTTTCCTTATTTGTTGTTCTAATACCCATATTCTAATAATTAACGCATTCAAATTTTAATTGCCTTTATAACTCCCCCTTCAGGGGGTTGGGGGGTGGGGTTACTCTACCCTTACCGCCTTCCTCGCCAATTGCAAGAACACATCATCCATCGATTTTGCTGAATAGGTTTTCATCAGATTGGCGGGTGAATCCAATGCATCCATTCTTCCGTCAACCATGATAGAAACACGATTACAATATTCTGCTTCATCCATATAATGCGTGGTCACAAAAACAGTGATGCCTTTTTCAGATGCCTGATAGATCAATGTCCAGAATTCTCTTCTGGTGATCGGATCAACACCACCTGTTGGTTCATCTAAAAAAACAATGGCAGGATCATGAACGATAGCGATGGAAAATGCAAGCTTCTGTTTCCATCCCAAAGGCAATGCACGAACCAATGTTTTTTCTTCTCCCTGCATATGCAGTTCTTCCAGCAGTTGCGCCGTTTTTTCTTTGATGCGCGCATCACTCAATCCATAGATCCCTGCATACAATTTTATGTTCTCTCGAATGGTCAGGTCTTCATATAAAGAGAATTTCTGACTCATATAACCGATATTCTTCTTGATCAATTCATTCTGATTGTACACATCGTAACCCGCAACAGTGGCCGATCCTGAGGTAGGCATCGATAATCCGCAAAGCATGCGCATCGCTGTTGTTTTACCGGCACCGTTGGCACCGAGAAAACCAAATATCTCTCCCTTCTCTACTTCAAAACTAATTTTGTCAACGGCGGTAAAATCACCAAACCGTTTCGTTAATTCCTTTGCAGTGATCACTTTGCTTCCATCCTTAATAGGGGAGCTGTTAGTCACTGAATTATTTTTATTGCTATTTTCCATTTACTGTTTTCATTTATCCATCATAGAAATTTTCTAATCCCCCTTTAGGGGTTATGGGTATTCATCAAAGCCATAAAACAATCTTCAATATTGGGTTCTATTGCATGCACTTCAAATCCGGTATAATTTCCTTCACGTGCAATGCGTTCCAGTTTCTCTTTTACATTTTCCTGCGATTTAAACACCACATGATGGTATTGCCCGAAAGGATAACAACTTTCCACTTCAGGATCTGCTTTAATGGAATTCATCAAATGAAACATTTCATTTGCTTTCACCGACCAAAGCGGTTTGCCGAATTCACCGGTGATGCCTTTCGGTGTATTGATAGAAAGTATCACGCCCTTTTGAATCAATGCCACACGGTCGCATAATCCTGCTTCATCCATATAGGGTGTTGATACGAGTATGGTGATGCCCTGCAGTTTTAACTGATGTAGCATTTCCCAGAATTCTTTTCTGGATACGGCATCCACACCTGTAGTAGGTTCATCCAAGAACAAAACGCTTGGTTTATGTATCAGCGCACAACACAGGGCCAGCTTCTGTTTCATGCCGCCTGATAATTGTCCGGCTTTTCTTGTTTTAAAAGGTTCTATCTGCTGATAGATCTCTTTGATCATGTCATAATTTTCTTCAATACTGGTATTGAATATGGTTGCAAAGAATTCCAGGTTTTCCTGAATGGACAGATCCTGATACAAAGAAAACTTACCCGGCATATATCCTACACGATTGCGAATGGCCTTATAATCTTTTACAACATCATAACCATCTACTGTCGCTTTCCCGCTATCGGCTAATAATAAAGTAGTGAGTATCCTGAATAAAGAAGTTTTGCCTGCACCATCCGGACCAATGATGCCAAATATTTCTCCCTTTTCAACAGCAAACGAAATCCCCTTTAATGCATCCACCACCGTTTTTTTAACAGTGTATGTTTTCACGATATTCTCCACGGTAATTGCTTTGGCAGCCTTATTCCCTGAAGAATCTATTAGATCAATATTTTTTTTATCTGCGATCAATTCCAATAATTTTATTTAAATAATATTCTCTGCTTTTTTAAAGAGTTCAATGTCATGCTGAGGCACTCGAAGCATGATTAACGGAATGTTTTTTTCTGAATTCACCCTTCGAGCGCCTCTCCGAAGGAGTCCTGTGGACAGGGTGACAGTCCGTTTCAAAGAGATTTATGTTTTCATAAAGTGTTTCAATGTTTTCAATGTTAAATGCAATGCTTGACAATCTTAATTGAACTCACTCCCCTTTAGGCCCGCCCGTGCCGGATCGGACGGGGGCGGGGGTAAATTTTACTTCGCCATACATACCGATCTTCAACAAGCCATCATTCTTTACATGAATTTTAATGGCATAGACCAGATTGGCTCTTTCATCTTTTGTTTGAATGGTCTTGGGAGTGAATTCTGCTTTATCGGAAATCCATATGATCGTACCCGTATAATCTCTGTATTTATTGTTGCTGCTATCCACCAAAACTTTCACCTGCTGATTCAATTTGATCTCCGACAATTGAGTGCCTGTGATATAAGCTCTTAATGTGATCACGGATAGATCACCTATTTTATACAATGCTTTTCCTGCAGCCGTAACTTCTCCTGCCATGGCATATTTGGTCAATACAGTTCCGTTGATAGGGTTGGTAATATTGGCACGTTTTAATTGGTCTTCGATCACTGCAACTGATCTGCGCAAGGGCTTATATTCACTCAGCACTGAACTGTTCTGTGTTCCCGTTGCATTTTCCTGAACTTTTATTTGTTGTTCATTTACCGTTATCTGTTTTTGTATCACATCGATCTGTATATTGATATCATCGAGTTGTTTTGTTGTGGCAGCATCTGCCTTGATCAGCCTTTCCACACGGGCTTTTTCAAAGTTTGCATTATTCAGTTGTGCTCTTTGTACCTGGATCTGATCCTGCAATAATTTTACCTGTGGTTTTACATCCAGTGTCTTTTCCTGCAGTGAACTCATGGTTGCTTCCACCTGTGCTTTTTGCAATTGAAGCGGAACAGAATCAATGATACCCACGATACTATCTTTCGTAAGTATAGAGCCTTCCTGTATATTGAGCGACAGAATTTTTCCGGGTACTTCCGAAGACACTATCACTTCATCTACTTCAAATGTTCCTGAAGCATCAGATGCCTGTTTGTTCAAATTACAACCTGTCATCAGTGCAGACAGCATACCAACATATAAGAATATCCGAATTTTCATTTGTTTTATTTTAAGACTTTAATAATTATTGTTTTTTGATATTTCCTGTTGTGTTCTGATAGTTATACTGCGACTGCAACAATTGTATATCATGCAGGATCAAACTTTGTCTTGCATGGTTTTCGGCGGTTACCTGTGTGATATAATCATGTGAACTCAATACGCCGTTTTCCAATTGCGCGGCAGCAGCATTCTTAACTGATTGACGCAGTAAAATGATCTCATCATCTTCTTTCAGCAATTCCATATATTTTGCTACTTCGGAAGATTGTTGTTTTTGTGTAAGACTAGTATTGAATAGAAATGTTTCTTTCTGAACATCGATCGTCTTTCTATTGATGTCCAGTAATTGTTTTTGATTTTTTAAAGTGTAGAGACTGCCCAGATTCCAATTCAATCTTACTCCTCCTAAAGCATACAATGCAAAATCATTACTCAGCATATTCAATGCGGGACGGCCATATCCTCCCTGCACAAAGAAATTGAACTTGGGACGGAGCTGTGATTTCAATAACTGATCCTGCAGATCGAAAGTCTTTTTCTGATAATCGTAGAATAATAATTCAGGACGATTGATATTATCGGTAAACACCGGTACGGGTGGTTTTTCTAATATAGTATTCTCATCAATGGCAGTATTGATGAAGAGGCTCAACATATCGAGATAAGCTTTTTTTGCAGACTTTAATTCTATACGTGATTGTTCTGTTTGCAAAAGTTGAGCTGATAATTCATCCACACTGCTTCTGTAAGCCGTTCCGTTAGCAACCAATGCTTTTGTTTTATCGATCCCGTTTTGAATATCTTTTTTAAACAGATCATTTTGTTTAAGCTGTTCAGTCATCATGATCGCGCCAAAGAATAGTTGATTCACTCGATCGTATAAAGTATATAACTGTACTTCCAGATTCTGTTGCTGAACGATCTCATTGGTCTCTGCGGTTTGTTTTTGATTTTTGAGAATACCGCCATCATAGATCACCTGATCCACCTGTCCATAGATCTTATACTGGTCTTTGCTGTATTGGGGAATACTGAAGCCGGGGATCGGAATAGTAAAGGGGAAATTGGTTACATCCGACTGATAAGTGGCCTGACCATTCAGCGAGAATGCAGGTAAATAACCTTTCGATGCATTCGACACGGAATACTCTTTTGTTTTACTGATCAGGTCTCTTTGTTTGATCAGCGGATAATTTTTTCTGGCCAGCTGGTATACCTGATCGATCGTAATATGTGCCGGTTGCTGGCCATAGCCATTGAATTGCAGCAGCAGGAAGAGTAGCAGGAAACCCTGCA
>CAIKTE010000060.1 GCA_903830285.1 uncultured Chitinophagaceae bacterium
CTTATACAAGATGATTACAAGCCATTAATACCGGTTAATTTGAAATAAATTTAGTTTTTGCCTCTACTTTATATATGGTGGGGGGATTTTTCTGGACCAGTAAACTGCATTTTGAAGATATAATTTATATAGTTAAATCACACATTTTTTCAGCCTTTGTTACGTGCGCCTCAAAAATCTATAAATAGATTTTATCACACCTTTTACGTCAATGTCAACTTATTTTTCATTTTTTTGCAAATATTTTCCATATTGAACCTTATTATATACCCATGCTGGTGGCACACCATTTAGGCTCTGATGTGGTCTTTTAGTATTGTAAAAAATAAAAAACTTGGTTAGTATTTGTCTGCATTCCTCCACTAATCTAAAATCATTTAAATAGATACATTCATATTTAACTGTGCGCCACAATCTCTCAATAAAAATGTTGTCAGCCCAACGCCCACGCCCATCCATACTGATCTTAATGTCATTGTTTAACAAGCAATCTGTGAATATACTCGACGTATACTGAGATCCCTGATCTGTATTAAATATATCGCACTTGCCATGCTGCGCTAGAGCGCTTTGGAGTAAATCCACACAGTTAATTGCTTCCATATCAATGTGTAACGACCAGCTCAATACATAACGACTATACCAGTCGATGATTGCACTTAAGTATACAAACCCATGTTTTAGCGGAATGTAAGTAATATCAGTGCTCCACACCTGATTAATTGCACTTACTTCCACATTACGTAACAAGTACGGGTATTTCTTATGCGCTGGATTACTTACTGTTGCCTTAGGTTCCTGATATATAGCTCGAATTTGCAACTTATTATATAGCACCCGCATCCGATCTCTACTAATTAGCTGTTCATACTCATTATGCAGATAACTACACATGCTACGTGTGCCAAATGTTGGATAATCGGTATAAATTTTATCAACTAATTGTAGCAACTGCAATGTTTCAGGCGACATCTCAACTGGCGTATAATAGTAGCTTGATTTATTCATACCTATCAACTCAAGCTGGCGATTCAGGCTAATATTGGCAACATTTAGATCCACCATATTTCTCCTATGAACCAGAGAACAAGGCAGATTTTTTTTTCAACCACTCAAGTTCTACTCTAAGCTGACCTATTTGTCGATATAGTTCATCCACCAGCTCCTGATCTTGCGGTTGCACATGCTTACTCTCTCCCTTAAAGCTGGCTACAATAGCATTGCGGGCAATATTCCTCCAGCTGTTAATTTGAGTCGAATGAACTTGAAACTTTGATGAAATCTCATTCAGTGTTATTGCTCCTTTCAGAGCCTCAATAGCTACTTTTGCTTTGTCTTCAGCTGTATATTTTTTCTTTACCGACATAATAAAAATCCTCTTTAAAATCTTAAAATTTTGAACTCTCAAAAATCCGCGATTTTAACATCAATTTATATCTTAACCACTGGTCCAGTTTTTGCCTACCACCATAGTTCTTGGATAGCTTTATTCATATACAACCACGCTACATTAAATCAGAAGCAAATCTGGATCATC
>CAIKTE010000061.1 GCA_903830285.1 uncultured Chitinophagaceae bacterium
CAGAAATCAATTTTCAATGCATGACGCAATACTTCAGAAACTCCTGATTGCTTTGAAATAATTACAGGAACATTTGATTGCATGGCTTCAAGGGGAGAGATGCCAAATGGTTCTGATACCGAAGGCATAACATATACATCGCTCATTGACAAAAGTCTGTCAACATTTTCTCCCTTAAGAAATCCTGTAAAATGAAACTTAGTGCCTATTTTCAGCTGAGCTACCCGGCGAATCATCCTGTATAGCATATCACCTTCGCCTGCCATCACAAACCTGACATTATCATCTTTCTGTATAACTTTATATGCAGCTTCTACAAAATAATCCGGTCCTTTCTGGAATGTTATTCTTCCCAGAAATGTTACTATCTTTTCCTTTAAATGTCTTTTTTCTTCAAGATAATGTGAAAAATCAACAGCATCAACTGCATTATGTATGGTAAATACTTTATTAGGGTCAACTCCATATCGGTTTATTACTGTATCGCGTGTCCGGTGGCTCACAGTAATTACCCTGTCTGCTTCATGCATACCTTTACGTTCAATTTCATAAACATTCTGATTTATATGTTCTCCGGAACGGTCAAATTCTGTGGCATGTACATGAACAACTAAAGGCTTGCCACTCACTTTTTTGGCAGCTATTCCCGCAGGGTAAGTTAGCCAGTCATGCGCATGGATTATGTCAAAATTTCCTTGAGATGCCAATGCTGATGCTACTATAGCATATCTTGAAACCTCTTCTAGCAGATCATGACTATATTTCCCGGAAAATTTATAATTCCTTTTAAATACTCCTTTTGTAATTGTTTCTGTGTCAACATCTGTTTGAGTTGATATTTTTTTAAATTCTTCAGGAGATAAATATGGAACCAGATTTGACCCAATTTCCATAAAAGTTATCATTTTCCAGTATTCCTGCATTGCAATATCCCGAATATCAACTTCAACATCGCTTGCGTCAACTAATCTTATATCTTCAGAGTTTTCATCTCCATAGGCTTTTGGAACAACAAATATTACTTCAACTCCTTGTTTTGCCATACCTTTTGTAAGACCAAAACATGCTGTTCCCAACCCACCTGTTATATGCGGAGGAAACTCCCAACCAAACATTAAAACCTTCATTTTTTACTATAATTTATATAATTTTATCCTTTAATCGTAATTCTTCTTATGACTTAAGATTTACAATTATTTCTTCTTGCTGTATTCATCTATCAGCTTCTTTATTCTGATAACTTCAGATACGCTCCATGCCTGGGATATTGAGCCACGGGCTTTATGTGGAGGATCTCCATCGTATATTTCAGAAACTGTTCCTATTCCATGCTCAAACATAGTTTCTTCAAAACCCTCATACATCTTTTTAACTAGTTTCAGCCCATCCTTTTTATAAATCTTCAGATACCCTTCTGCAAAATGTCCTGACAACCATGGCCATACTGTCCCCTGGTGATATGCCAGATCCCTTGTTTTCTGATCACCAACGCAAACCCCTTTGTAATCAGGATGCTTCGGCG
>CAIKTE010000062.1 GCA_903830285.1 uncultured Chitinophagaceae bacterium
CAATCTTTAACTCCGTTGGATAAATGGGAGGACGGCCCTCTTTCTTCGTTGAACTCATAAGTTTTACAATTTACTTAGTTACTCCCCATTTATGTAAAGCTTATTTAGTGTAGGACACCCGAATTAAGCAAGAAAAGAATCATTATTCTCTTCGCAAACAGGTTTTTACTAATTTCATAGCATGAAGATCACACCCCTAATTGCTTGCATATTTATTTCATCATGCCTCTTTGCCCAAAATTCCTCACCTGCTTATTGGTTAGGAAAATCAACAGGAAAATTACCGGCACTCGCCTATGGCTTGGGTGACGACAGATTAGGTGGCGCTAAAATGGGCTTTGTAGATACGAATATTATATTCAAGATCATTGACAGTACCAACGCCATGTATGAATTGCAGCTTTCTAAAAATCATACCGCCTTTATTGAGAAGGCTTTTATTAAGAAAGATTCTACCATCAAAGAGAAACCATTCTATTTATCTAATTCGTGGAAAGTGCAGGGGATGGATAGCAGCTTTGACATTTTATCCATCAATTTAGATGAAAGACTTCCGTATAAAAGCTGGATGGAAATAGACCCTTCAAAAATTGTCTTCGACATTTATGGTGTTCAAAGTAATACCAACTGGATCACACAATTATCCTCGGCAAAAGAAATAAGAAACGTTTTTTATAATCAGATAGAAGATGATGTTTTACGAGTAACCATCGAATTGCAACATCAGCAACATTGGGGTTATAGTGTTGCTTACAATAATAAAAACCTGGTAGTGAAAGTAAAGCGTCAACCGCAAATATTATTGTTGAAGAATTTGAAGATCGCGATTGATGCAGGACATGGTGGAACCAATACAGGGGCGAGTGGAATAAAAACAAATGCATCTGAAAAAATAATCACTTTAAAGTTTGCCAAAGAATTGGAAAAATTATTGCGTAAGCAAAAAGTGAATGTAGTGATGACAAGAAAGGTGGATACAACTTTTGATAATAAAGACAGGGTATTGTTTTTACAGCAGGAAAACCCTGATGTATTGATCAGTCTGCATTTAAATTCTTCTGCCAATGTATTGGTGAATGGAAGCAGTACTTATTATAAGCATATTGGATTCCGTCCATTGACTGAAAATATATTAAAGCGGATGCTTGATATAAAGATGAATGAGTTTGGTAATGTGGGCAGTTTTAATTTCACTTTAAATGCACCAACCGATTTTATAAATTGTTTATTAGAGATAGGATTTTTAAGTAATGAGGCTGATGAGAAAAGGATCCTCGACACTAAATTTCAGGCCGCAGTTGCAAGACAAATCATGAGCGGGTTGAATGATTGGTTGAAAGATGTAAAAAAATAAATGGGTGCGTTTTGATATGCAATTGAAGTGATTGAAACAAACTGATTCCTTTAAAATGACGAAACAGTCGAAGCCATAGAATATTATTGTTGGTATAAAAATAAAAAAGCGACTTGTTATGTAGGTCGCTTTTTTATTTGCAGAATTATTTATTGATCCATCGTTCAAAGAATTCATAAGTACGCAGCATCTGATCGATACGCTGACGATTATTGCCGCTTCTTGTTAATTCATGTGTACCACCCGGATGACGAACATATTCAACAGGCCTACCCAACACTTTTAAACTTTTATACAGCATCTCACCCTGTATGGTTCCTGTTCTCAGATCATTCTCGCCATGAAAAATAATGTAGGGTGTTATTATGTTTTGAACATAATTGATAGGAGATTCTCTCTGCAAAATGGGTTTTGCTTTTTCTTCCCACGGATAGCCGCCGAAATAATTGGGTACTAATCGCCATGCATTTCCCTCGCCAAAAAAAGTATTGAGATCATATACGCCGCGTTGTGAGCAGGCGGCTTTAAAACGATGATCATGTGCAACGATCCAGCTTACCAGATAACCCGCATAAGAACCACCTGTTACAACCAGTTTGCTTGTATCGGCCCAGCCTTCTGCAACAGTTTTATCCAAAGCGGCAAATACATCGCTTGTGGGCCCTGTTCCCCAATCGTTGATATTGCCCCGCAGAAAGTCTGCACCATAACCGCCGCTACCACGTGGATTACAATACACAACTCCATATCCTTTTGCGCAGAAGTATTGAAACTCATGCCACATACTGCTTTCACCCGGCCCCCACATGGCAGATGGTCCGCCATGAATATTTAAAAGCAAAGGATATTTTTTACCTGCTTCATAATTGATGGGTTTCATCACCCAATATTCAACCACCATTCCTTTATTATTGGTGAAAGAATGTTTTTCAGGAGCAGATAATTGTTTTGTCTGTAACCAATCGTAATTAAAACTGCTGATACGTTTTGCATTTTTCATTTGAGCATCTGCAGCATACAATTCATAAGGATCGGATGCTTCTGTTTTTGCATACACAATAGTATTTGCTTTTATATCGAAGCTGTTTGCACCAAAATCATAGTCAGATAAGCGATCCACTTGTTTTGTGAACACATTGATCTTATAAACAGGGGCACCGCCATTACTCTGGGCATTGGTATACAAATATTTCTCATCGGCGGTCCAGATCAAATTTCCTTTGTTCCTGTCTAAATTAATGGTGATGATATCTTTTGCAGAGCCATTCAAAGGCATAATGTTTAAAACCGGAACATCTACAAAAGAAGTTTGACCTGATTGAAATGCCAGCCATTTACCGGATGGTGAAAGGGAAGGATTACTAAATCTTTTTCCTGCAGCGCCTAACAATAAATGAAGATTGTTTCCATCAGCATCAGCAATAAAAATTTCATTTTCCAAAGAACGATCAGGATGTTCGGTTGAATCGATATCTCCCGAAATAATTAATTGTTTACCATCGGGAGTAAAATCAACAGATGCATATCTATAAAATCCATGTGTTAATTCAGTGGTTGTTGCATTGGGTTGCGCATTTACAATAAAGAAATGAGTAAAGTTTATTTCTGCTGAAGTGGTTGACTCTTCCTGAAAATTCAATTTGTTTAAAACCTTTGCTTTTTTATCGGTCACATTATTTTCTAAATATGCTCTTATTTCTTCTATGTTGCCATCGGCATCGGCTTTGGCTTTTGATGCTTTTAGGTTCTCGTTGTTATCAAATCCTGGCTTTTCATATGGCCATTTAGGAATTTCTTTTTTAGGATTGAGAACAGAATCTTTCAACAGATCTTTTAAAGAGATATTGGATGAAAAAATGATTCTTTTACCATCAGCAGTCCATTTGGGTGTTCCTGCACCATATCTGAATTTTGTGAGCTGAACGGCTTCGCCGCCATCCAATGCCAATAAAAATATTTGTGGCTTACCATCAGCTGATCTTACAAAAGCCAATTGTTTCCCGTCAGGGCTCCAGGCAGCTTGTGATGAGCCTTCTTTGGTAGTGGTTAATTGTTTGGGTGATGAAGATCCGTCAGTTGGTACTAAATAGATCTGATTCACATATTTGAACTCGCCTTTATTTTCGGTATCCGTTTCAATCGAAGTAAGGGTGAAAACGGATTTGCTTCCATCATTGTTTAGTGCAACAGCGTTAATGGCTTTTACGTTCAACAGATCCGTCACTTTTATTTTTTCTTTTGCAGTTTGTGCCGAAAGAAAAAACACAAACAGGGTAGCAGCTAGAACAAGTACAATTTTCTTCATGGTGTTTAATTGAACACTCAAAATACAAATTCCCTATTTACGAAATGAATAAAATGATGAATGAAAAATAAATGAGCAGTGCCTGTTTTGTATTTTTAATGCCTAAAACTTTTTTATGAGCGAATTGATTCAAGAATTCAATGATTACAGGGTCAAAATGAATGAAGTGATATTGAGTAAAGACAATCTGGTAATGAAAAGATTGTGGAACTTAGATACGAATACTTATGAGGACGGTGCCTTGGATAAAAAAACAAAGGAAATGCTGGGGCTGGTTGCCAGTATGGTGCTTCGTTGTGATGATTGTATTAAATATCATCTGGGTAAAAGCCATGAATTAGGCATCAATACAGAGCAGATGTACGAAATTTTTGCAGTGGCTAATATTGTGGGCGGAACCATTGTAATACCGCATACCAGAAGGGCGGCTGAATATTGGGAAGAATTAATAAAAGCCCAATAATCCAAGATTTCTTGCTGGTTGACGTTTAAACAAATAAATTTGCAGGAATATATCCAATTATGAGTGAAACATTGATTGCGCCAACCCTCACTGCCAAAGACTTCGCCACCGATCAGGAAGTTCGTTGGTGCCCGGGCTGTGGTGATTACTCCATTCTAGCACAAGTGCAGAAAGTAATGCCCACATTAGGTATTCCTAAAGAGAACGTAGTAGTTATTTCCGGTATCGGCTGCAGTAGCCGTTTTCCGTATTATATGAATACTTTCGGAATGCATTCTATTCATGGACGTGCAACTGCTGTTGCCAGCGGTTTAAAAGCAGCCAGGCCTGAATTGAGTGTTTGGATAGTTAGTGGTGACGGGGATAGTTTAAGCATTGGAGGTAATCATACGATCCATTTGCTTCGCAGAAACTTTGACGTGAACATGCTGGTGTTCAATAACCAGATCTACGGTTTAACAAAGGGTCAATATTCTCCTACTTCAGAAGAACATAAAGTTACCAAGACCTCACCATATGGAAGTATCGATCATCCGTTCAATCCATTAGCATTGGCAATGGGCGCAGATGCAACTTTTGTTGCACGCAGTATGGACAGAGATCCAAAGCATTTACAGCAAACATTAATTCGCGCCAACGCACATAAGGGATCTTCATTTGTCGAGATCTATCAGAACTGTAATATTTTTAATGATGGTGCTTTTGAGATCTTTACAGAGAAAGCAACAAAACAAGAAGAAATATTATTCCTCGAAAATGGCAAACCATTGATATTTGGCGCCAATCAAGATAAAGGGATCAAACTGGACGGATTTACACCTGTTGTTGTTGAATTAGGCAATGGTATTACAGCTGATGATCTCTGGATACATGATGATAAAGATTTTTATAAAGCACAGATCTTGGTAAGAATGTTTGATGACCCGAGAAAAGCAAGCCATTTACCAAGACCATTCGGTGTATTCTACGAAACCGAAAGACCTTGTTATGAAGAAGTGATGGCTTTGCAGATCGAAGAAGTGATCACAGCCAAGGGGAAAGGAAATCTTGATAAATTACTTCGAGGAAACGAGGTTTGGGAAATCATATAAAATAGTTAAAATATTATTGTAGAATGCCATTCTGTTCATCAGGATGGCATTTTTATTAGAAATAGGCTTACAAAAGACTGTAAAATTAAAAATATGGGTGTTTTTCCCGTTGTTTAGTAATTATAGTCCTACTACATTTACAAAGTTGTTCGAAATAAATCCATATTCTAAACCTCTAAATTCCTAAAGGATGAAAATTAGGAAATCGACTCTAACAACGTTTATTATTTTATTAGGCTCTTGCCTGTTCGTTCTTTCCTGTTCTAAAACAGAAAGTGAATCAATTCAACAAGGATCTTTACATACTATTAGCTTAACCTCTCCTCAAGGGTATCAGATTGCAGCTTCAACAGAAGAATTAAAAAATGAAATAGTAAACCACTTTGCAGAATTTAAGTCAACGGAAAATAGTCAACCCCCAAATATTACTTTAACAAATATTACATATTATAAAGTAACAGTAGGAGTTTGTGCATTGGTTTCATTCATAAAGGATGGTAAAATTTCAAATATTCTTATTGGCAAAGGGAAATTGCCCACATTGACTGGCAATATAAACGGACATATGCAGACTAGCAACAGCAATTCCAGAGCTACAGTAATGATGTTACCGACAGACGAGAACTGTGTGTCTTATTCAGCAAATTGTAGCGGAACTGATTGCTGTACAGTTATCGGAACTATGCAAACCAATGGAATAATCCCATTTACAAGTTCGAATACAGGTAGCATATTAAATAACAGAACAAAAAACATTTCCATGCCTTAAATAATTAAAACTTCTCAGGTGTTTTGGTTTTATTCATTTTGGGGGTTATATATGCAAATAACGGCGGTTTTCTAATCGCTGTTTTTAAAAGACAAATGAAAATAAACATATTCAACGAGGGGGTTTTTGCTTTTGTCTAAAAGCAAACACAAACGGCAGCCAATTGGCTGCCGTATCTTTTATAATAAATGAATATTTCTTATTTCGTATTTTGTACCTGATTATGTTACTGCAAGTTCATCCTGACAACCCCAATCCACGCCATATCAAAACAATCATTGAATGTTTAAAAGATGGAGGGGTGATCATTTATCCAACAGATACGATCTATGGTTTGGGCTGCGATATCTTTCATACAAAAGCAATTGAAAGGATTTCTCGGATCAAGAATACAGATTATCGTAAATCACAACTCAGTTTTATTTGTTATGATCTGAGTGATCTGAGTAAGTATACTAAGAGTATCTCAACACCGCTATACCGAATGCTGAAAAGCCATTTACCCGGTCCTTATACTTTTATTTTGCCTGCCAGTAAAGAAGTGCCGCGTTTATTGCAAAGTAAAAAAAGTACGATCGGCTTACGTGTTCCTTCCAATAATATCGCAAGAGTCATTCTGCAAGAATTGGGTCATCCTATTTTAAGTGCCAGTATGCCGGGCGAAATGGTAGAGGAATATACTGACCCGGAACTGATCTATGAAAACTTTGAAAATCTGGTTGATATTGTTGTGGATGGCGGCATTGGTGGAATGATCCCCTCCACAGTGATCGATTGTACAAAGGATGAATATGAAGTGATAAGACAAGGTGCAGGGGAATGGTCAGAATAATTTTATTTCATCGGGTAAAATATTAAAACTCTTTCTGTGATACTTGCATAATCCAAAATCCTGAATGGCTTTACGATGTTCGGCAGTACCATAACCCTTATTTTTTTGCCAGTTATATTGCGGGAATTCTTTGTGCAGGTTTTTCATCCAATCATCACGATACGTTTTTGCAAGAATACTTGCTGCTGCAATACTGGCATAAGTAGCATCTCCTTTTATGATGCATTGATGGTTTATTTTCTTATACGCTGTAAAACGATTTCCGTCGATCAATAAAAATTGGGGTTTGATCTTTAATTGATCGATGGCCAGATGCATGGCTTTGAATGAGGCTTTTAAAATATTGATTTGATCTATTTCACTATGCGAAATCATTCCAACACCAAATGCTATTGCATTTTCTTTGATCACTTCTCTTAATTCATTCCGCTGCTGTTCTTTTACCTGTTTACTGTCATTCAATAAGGGGTGAAAAAAATCTTTCGGCAAAATAACTGCAGCTGCAAATACTGGTCCTGCATAACAACCGCGGCCGGCTTCATCGCAACCAGCTTCTAGGAACTCGGTTTGAAAATATGCTTTTAGTGATGCCATCTATTCAACAAATATCGTGATGCGAAAACAGATCTACTATTCTTTTATCAAAAAATAGTAAACAGAATTCTTGAGCCAATACCTTTGCGGCGGATTCAAATAACTGACTATGACGAAAGAGCGTTCCACAAGAATGGTTGCCAACTGGATATTTATAGGTCTAGCAATGCTTATCGTTCAGGTATTGCTGGGAGGCATAACGCGATTAACAGGGTCGGGCTTATCCATCACTGAATGGAAACCTATTTTAGGAACATTGCCTCCACTAAATGAATTGCAATGGCAACAGTCATTTGAACAATATCAGCAGATCGCTCAGTATAAATATCTCAACCATCATTTTACAATTGGGGATTTTAAATTTATTTTTTTCTGGGAATGGTTTCATCGTCTGTGGGCGAGACTGATCAGTATTGTGTTCCTGATCCCGTTTATTTATTTTATTGTAAAGAAGTATTTTAAGGATTGGATGATCATGCCCTTAGTTATTTTATTCATACTTGGGGGAATGCAGGGGGCCATTGGATGGATCATGGTAAAAAGTGGGCTGAATGATGAGAACCTCTATGTGAATCATATACGACTGGCTATACATTTTGTTTCAGCAATGGTTTTGATCTGTTATGCCTTGATATTTGGATTAAAATTGATTATTCCGCAAAATGATTTTATTGTCGCTCCCGGATTAAAAAAATACACAGTTGCCATTATTATTGCTGTTACTGTGCAATTGTTCTATGGCGCATTTATGGCAGGAATGAAAGGAGCTATTGCTGCACCCACCTGGCCGGACATCAACGGCATGATAGTTCCCAAAGAAATGTTTAGTGATAATCTCAGTACTGATCTTTTTTTCAATATCATCAATATTCATTTTATACACCGCAGCTTGGCGTATATCATTTTTGTTTTGATATTGATATGGTGGTTCAAAGCAAAAAAACAGAATACTGTTTCATTCAACAAAGCAAAACACTGGCCATTAATATTTGTATTTATTCAAATAGTACTTGGCATTCTTACTTTGTTGAACAGCCCGAATATTGTGTTGGGGCATTTCAGGATATTTGAATGGCTGGCACAATTGCATCAGTTAACAGGGATGCTCTTATTGCTATCGTTAATGTCGGTTTTTTATTTACTAAAGTCTAAATAATGACTGGCTGCTATTTGTAAAACGTTGAATTGATTGCATGCAAAAATATTGCTGGAAAAAACTAAAGTCGATATCATGAATCGATCATCTGTATTCAAATGCTAGGGTTGTAATAGATTAAATGCATCTTTTAATACTTCGATCTTGAATTCTTCTGTAGTTTCTCTTGGTTCACCATCAATATGCAGAGGCGCATATTTTAAATTTCTGATAGTGAGTGATGCTGTTTGAAAATAAAGAACACTTTTCTTGCTCATATCGTCTACTAACTCGCGTAATTTATTATTGCCACGAATTTGTTGAAGCAATGCAAATGGCAGCTTGGCTTTGCTCATTTTCTGGATGATCACAATATCGAGCAATCCGTCGTTCAAATTAGCTTTGGGTGCAATGGTCAAATTATTCCCGAATTGATTACTATTGGCAATACTGATGGCGAATGCATCTGTGAAGAATGAGAAATCATTCCACACAATTTCAAATTGAAAAGGGTGCGCCTTAAAAAAATTAATTAAACTTTCCTGAGTGTATGTAAATAGACCTCTTGTACTTTTTGCAGCGAAATTATGAGCTACCTGTGCATCAAACCCTAAACCGCTCAGCATGCAGGAATAATGTTCATTGATGTAAAATGCATCAACCGGTTTACTATTGCCCGAAAATATTATAGCTAAGGCGGCTTCCGATTTTTTAGGAATATCTGCAGCAAATGCTAGTCCATTGCCTGAACCAAATGGGATGATCCCGAATACTACGGGCAAATGCCTTAATGCGTTCGTAACTTGATTGACAGTTCCATCGCCTCCAATGATCACAATATCTGTATATTGTTCTGCAATGATCTTTTCTTTTAAAAAGTCGTAATCACCATGCGGATCTGTGGATAATATTTCAAAAGGAATTTCTCTAGCAGCTGTTTCCCTTTCAATCAATTTTTTTATTCCTTCCTTCTTCGATGTGCCGGAGATAGGGTTGATCAGATAAATTATTTTTCTTTCCATCACGAGAATACTTTCTTCATCAAATATATTCTAACAAATAGGGTTAATTACCATTTTAACAATGCACTTGCCCAGGTGAAGCCACTACCGAATGCAGCGAGACAAACAAGATCACCTTCCTTAATTTTCCCATTTTGCCATGCCTCACACAATGCGATTGGAACGGAAGCCGCAGTAGTGTTGCCGTAATATTGAATATTATTATACACCTGATCGTCTCTTAGTTTTAATTTTTGCTGCACGAATTGTGCAATTCGCAAATTTGCCTGATGCGGGATCAGCATATTTAAATCTGAAGGCTCGTACCCATTGGCATGTAAAGCTTCTAGAATTACTTCAGGAAATTTCACTACAGCTTTTTTAAATACGGAAGGGCCGTCCATGAAAGGATAATTCTGTGAATTATCAATCATAGCATGACTCATGAACATATCTGAAATTTCAGCATCATCAAAATCAGCATAATTCTTAGTTCCCCAATGATTAGCATGTGTGCCGGGGTTATACATTGCCAGAATTTCAGCGCTTTCACCGTCACTATGTAAATGTGTACTCAGAATACCGCGATCTGCTTCTTCAGTAGGTTGTAAAATAACAGCTCCGGCGCCATCACCAAAGATGACTGAAACATTTCTTCCTCTTGTGGAAAAATCCAGGCCAAATGAATGCTTCTCAGAACCAATTACTAAAATATTTTTATAAGTTCCTGTACGAATGAACTGATCTGCCACACTCAATGCATAGACAAAACCACTGCATTGATTGCGAACATCCAATGCTGCGATCTCTTTCATTTTCAATTCACGTTGTACTAATACTCCGCATCCGGGAAAATAATAGTCGGGACAAATTGTAGCAAAAACAATAAAATCAACATCCTGAGCAGTGATACCGGCTCTTTCTATAGCGATCTTGGCGGCCTCAATACCCATGGTGGCCGTTGTTTCTTCTGTTCTGTGGGCATATCTTCTTTCCTTGATGCCTGTTCTTTCCTGGATCCACTCATCACTGGTATCCATATATTTTAGCAGGTCATTATTTGTAAAGATCTTCTCAGGTACATACATCCCTATACCTGCAATTTTGCTGCGGGGCATAACAATCGCTTTTAATGAAAAGTGAAGATAAGAGAATTTAATTTTGGTGTGGTAACTTAAAATTCTTTAAAGAGCAGGGTAACTATTTGATTGGTTGCAATTGCATGATCGATATTAGAAATGATGCGATCTCATTTTGAGGTGTTTTAATATCGTGCGATACAATTGGAGAACCTAAAACATGATCACCTGCATTCGGTATTGCGACCATTTTCTTTTTAGCAATATCGGTACCTAAATGATCAAACATTTCTTTGATGGCTGATATTTTTACTACTTTATCCTGATTTTTTTCATCTTTATAATAGTATAAAACAAGTGCAGGTTGTTTTATTTTAACAAATGTATTTTCGTTCATCGTTGTTTCTAATAGTTCCTGTAGAGCAACAGTTGCTTCTAATCTGTACTTGTCATTCCAGTATTGTTTATATGCAGGAGACGCATTAGGAATGGTATTAAATTTTGACTGTTTTACCAATCCTGCAATTTGTAATCCCCAATGATTATTAAGCAACCAGGCATTGGGATCATTAATAGCAATATTGGGAGATAATAAAATCAATCCGGCAACGTCAGGATAAGTTGCTGCCAATTGCAAGGCTTCTGTTGCACCCGTTGAAGTACCCATCAGGATAACTTTATTGCCTAATTGTTTGCCGATTGCATAGGCTTCTTTAGCACTTTCCCATAATTTATCTGCTGTAAAATTGATCAATGCATCTGTTGTATCGATCCCATGTTCGGCTAACCTTGATAAGTATAAATTACAACCAAATTGTTTGGCAATATTGCGGTGAACAGGGTTGCCTTCTTCCTGGGAAGCACTGAAACCGTGTAAATACACAATTGCATATTCTGTTTTCTGTTTTAGAGAATCATTAGCCCAAACTATTCTGGCCTCGTTATCAGGTTTTAATTTATGAGCAGATTCTTTAGCTGCAACATATTGCTGCAGAATATTGCTGTTGGCAGGGACTGAAGGAAGATTTGAATCATATTTGGGCCTTGAAGGGTGCGGGCCAAGAATGTAAACCAAGAGTAAAATAACTAATAAAAAAATAATATTTCTTATTAAACGCATTGGAGAGTTTTTTAAAACTACTGAATTAAGTTATCATTTACAAATCATGCATGAACGAATATAAAAAAGGAATCAAACAAAAATTAACACATCTTATTTTCTGGTAGATTGTCTATATTCGAAAAACCAAAATTTGCTGCCATGTCTTCACCTCAAAGGTTTCAAGCACTTGATGTTTTTCGCGGCATGACGATTTGTTTTATGATCATCGTTAATACGCCCGGTAATGGTGTAACTTTTTCTCCATTGCATCATGCCAAATGGGATGGATTTACACCAACCGATCTGGTATTCCCTTCATTTTTATTTGCTGTAGGGAATGCTATGAGTTTTGTAATGGCTAAATGGGATACAAAAAAACAAACAGAAGTTCTTTCCAAAATATTTAAAAGAACTGCATTGATTTTTTTATTAGGCTATTTGATGTATTGGTTCCCCTTTATCCGATTAGATGAAACCGGTCATGTAATAGCAGCACCCATTAGCGAAACAAGGATACTCGGCGTTTTGCAACGCATAGCTCTATGTTATGGCATTGCAGCTTTGATGATCTATTATTTAAAACCAAGATTATCTGTTATTGTAAGTATTGTTTTATTGCTCGCATATTGGATATTGATGTATGCTTTTGGCGATTATACATTGGAAGGCAATGCAGGATTAAAATTCGATCTCTGGTTAATGGGGGATAAACATATGTATCATGGCGAAGGTGTTGCATTTGATCCTGAAGGCTGGTTAAGTACCATTCCTGCCATTGGTAACGTTGTTGGCGGATATATTGCGGGGCAATTCATTCAGCAAAAAGGAAAATCTTATGAAGGATTGGCAAAATTATTATTGACAGGTTTTGCATTAGTTGTAATTGCTTATTTCTGGAATTTATCATTCCCTATCAATAAAAAATTATGGACAAGCAGTTTCGTTTTGCATACCGTGGGTTTGGATTGTATGATCTTGGCGGCGATTATTTATATCATCGACTTCCGGCATAAAACAAAAGGCGTTTTCTTTTTCGAAGTAGTGGGTAAAAACCCATTGACCGTTTATTTGCTTTCCGAATTAATGGCCACTGTTTTTTATATGATCCAGATCGGCGATAAAAATTTATTTGAATGGATCTACGATAATATCTTCAGTTATGCAGGCGATTATTTCGGTTCCCTCGCTTTTGCCATAACTTTTATGCTTGTTTGTTGGAGTGTCGGGTATTTAATGGACAAAAGAAAAATTTATTTACGTGTATAATAGATAAAGCAAAATGAAATAAAAAAGCTGTTTGAATTCAAACAGCTTTTTTATTTCATTGAATGTATTATAATTGTTCAAATTTTGCAGTAAAATGCCTGAGCAACGGCGTTTCATAGATTATTTTATAACCTTTAATTGTTTGTCTTCTTTTAAATACTTTAATGATCACTTCAGCAACATAATCAATATGACTTTGTGTATACACTCTTCTCGGAATGGCTAGTCTTACCAATTCCATTGGCGCAGGAATTGTTTTTCCGTCTGAATCATATTTCCCAAACATTACAGTTCCTATCTCAACACCACGAACACCGCCTTCTAAAAATAATTCACCGCATAATGCTTGACCGGGATACTCATTTGCAGGAATATGAGGTAGAAAAGCCTTTGCATCTAAATAAACCGCATGCCCACCTGTTGGTTTAATATAGGGCACACCTGCTGCATCTAATTTATCGCCAATGTATTCAATACTGCGAATTCGGTACTTCAAATAATCTTCTTCCATCACCTCTTTCAAACCAATTGAGATCGCTTCTAAGTCACGACCTGCAAGACCTCCATATGTTGGAAAACCTTCAGTGATAATTAAAAGGTTGCGGCATTTCATTGCTAATGCTTCGTCATTCATCGCCAGAAAACCTCCAATATTTGCGAATGCATCTTTCTTTGCACTCATCGTACAACCATCAGCATAAGAAAATAATTCCTGAGCAATTTCAAAAATGGTTTTGCTTTCAAATCCTTTTTCCCTTTGTTTAATGAAATAACAATTCTCCGCAAACCTGCATGCGTCAATGAAAAAGGGAATGTTGAATTTCTTACAGATCAAACTTGCAGATTTAATGTTTGCCATGCTCACGGGTTGCCCCCCACCTGAATTATTAGTAACTGTAATAATGACCAATGGAATATTTTCTGCACCTTTTTCCTTAATACAGCTTTCGAGTGCAACCAAATCAATATTGCCCTTGAATGGTGCGATAAACGATGGCTGTTTCCCTTCTGCACACAAGAGATCAATTCCTTCGGCGCCTGCAAATTCAATATTAGCACGTGTAGTATCGAATAGTGTATTACTGATAAAATATTTCCCCTTTCCGCCTGTGATACTGAATAATATTTTTTCAGATGCTCTTCCCTGATGCGTTGGAATAATATATTTCATATGTGTGATGGAACTCACAGTTTCTTCAAACCTGAAAAAACTATCACTGCCCGCATAGCTTTCATCGCCACGCATGATGCCTGCCCATTGTTCACTGCTCATGGCACTGGTGCCACTATCGGTTAGCAGATCTATGATCACATCTCTTGCTTTAATTAAAAAAGGATTGTAAAAAGCATCACGAAGTATAGTAACTCGTTGTTCTTTTGTTGTAAAATGAATAGGCTCGACAGATTTTATTTTAAAAGGTTCTATGATTGTTTGCATACGTAAGATTTAATGATTGTTTGAATTATTGATATAATGAGTGAATAAAGAAAGCAGATGATTTATTATACATTGAAAGTTGCGTAAGGTTGATGCAGCACAAGAGTGCGATGCAACGATGATGCCAATTAAATCAACAGCTTGGGTAAAAAAATAACTGAACGAAACGAATCGCTAACAACTAGGTAGGGCTTTTAATAATATTTTTCCAGAGGTTCATGAGAGAAACTGTTGGCGCAAATGTATAAAAGTTCAGCCGTTAATTTTATTATTCCTGTGCTGTTGTTTTTTCTGAACCCCTGTGTTTTTTGTTACTCTTTTTTTCAGGCGGCGGGCTTTTATCAACTATTTCACAAACACACCTAAATCCCAGCCAACATTCGGGGAAATAATATTTACGGTCTTTCTGAATTTTACAATCGTCGATATATAAATTAAAATGGCCGCCTTTTGAAACTCCTTTTTCTGCAACCATTTCAGACACATTGCCGATCATATTGTAAATACCGTATTTATTGGCTTCCGAAGAAAGCACCGGCAAAACCATTTCACGCAGATTAGCGGTTGAATCTACTCTTTGATACAAACAATTGAAAGTGTTATATACTTTTCCGTGTGATTTGAATTCGGAGCTTTCATAGCCAAAAGGAAATTTTTCAAGTTCCAGTTTTCCACTTGCAGCCAATTCCCATTCTTTTTTTGTGGGTAGGCGGTATAATATTTTTCTGTAGGGGGCCTTGGGTGTTCTTTCTAATAGATCATTCACTCTATCTGTCCGCCATTCGCAAAATGCTTTTGCCTGTTCATAGCTGATGCCCACTACAGGAAAATCATTGTAATCAGGGTGACGAAAATAAAAATCAATGAAAATTGAATTATTGAATAACTGTGTTTTCCATACAGTTGTATCAGGAAGCATTTTGATATAGAGATCGGGATCATTCTGCACTTTAAGTATATAATTCACAAACTCCCTCCATGCAATATTGCTTACCTCACATTTATCAATATACAGGCTATCGACCAGTTCAACAGTACCCGGCGGGGCTAAAAGTTTATCAGCTGTAAATTTTTTATCACTTATAAATGCAAAGAATACAGCGAGGCAGGTGAGCAGCAGTATTTTTTTCATCTTGGCAGGTTTGCAGCTAATTTACTATAATATATGTTATTTCACGATTAAACAACCAATAAAATGCTTGAAACCCGCTCTAAATGCGTACCTTCGCCGCCTCAAATTTTTACATGGAAATAAGAAACATCGCTATTATTGCTCACGTTGACCACGGTAAAACGACTTTGGTGGACAGAATTTTACAAACTACTAAAGTGTTCAGAGATAACCAGGAAACCGGTGATCTGATCATGGACAGTAATGATCTTGAAAGAGAAAGAGGCATTACCATCTTTTCCAAGAATGCTTCAGTGCAATTTAATGGCGTTAAAATTAATGTGATTGATACTCCGGGCCATAGTGATTTTGGCGGTGAAGTAGAACGTGTTTTGAAAATGGCAGATGGGGTTTTATTATTAGTTGATGCTTTTGAAGGACCCATGCCGCAAACAAGATTTGTACTGCAAAAAGCATTACACCTGAACCTGCATCCGATTGTTATTATCAATAAAGTAGATAAAGCAAACTGCCGTCCTGATGAAGTGCATGATGCAGTTTTTGAATTGTTCTTTAACCTCGATGCAACTGAAGAACAATTAAACTTCCCTACATTTTACGGTAGTGGAAAGAATGGCTGGTTCAATGATAGTTTAGAACAGACAGAAGATATTATTCCGTTAATGAATGGCATCATCAAATTTGTACCGCCTCCAACTGTCAATGAAGGACCATTACAAATGCAGATCACTTCATTGGATTATTCTTCTTTCTTGGGAAGGATTGCAATTGGGAAGGTAACACGTGGTTCAGTGAAAGAAGGCCAGACCATTGCATTGGTTCAAGCAGACGGTTCTGTAAAAAGATCTAAAGTAAAAGAATTATATGTGTTTGAAGGAATGGGCAAACGCAAGGTAACAGAAGTATTATCTGGTGATTTGTGCGCTGTGGTTGGATTGGAAGAATTTAATATCGGTGATACGATTTGTGATTTTGATACACCCGAAGGATTACCGGTTATCAGTGTGGATGAGCCAACGATGAGTATGTTGTTTTCTATCAACAACTCTCCTTTTTATGGAAGAGATGGGAAATTCGTTACATCACGTCACTTGCGTGATCGTTTGATGAAAGAAACAGAAAAGAACTTGGCATTACGTGTAGAAGATACAGATAGTGCTGATAGTTTCTTGGTATTTGGTCGTGGTATTTTGCATTTGGGTATTTTGATCGAAACCATGCGTCGTGAAGGGTATGAATTAACTGTTGGACAGCCACAGGTTTTGGTGAAGGAATTATTAGGCAAAAAAAATGAACCATTTGAAACATTAGTGGTGGATGTTCCTGCTGAATTCAGCGGTAAAGTAATTGATCTGGTTACACAGCGCAAGGGGGAAATGCACGTTATGGAAAGCAAAGGAGAGATGCAGCATCTTGAATTTGAGATCCCGTCAAGAGGATTGATAGGATTGCGTTCTCAAATGCTGACGAATACTGCAGGTGAAGCTGTAATGGCGCATCGTTTTAATGAATACAAACCATGGAAAGGACCGATTCCGGGAAGAAATAACGGTGTTTTGATCGCTAAATTTCAAGGAGTAACAACAGCTTATTCTATCGATAAATTACAGGATCGCGGAAGCTTCTTCATTGATCCCGCTGAAGAAGTTTATGCAGGTCAGATCATTGCCGAGCATATTAAACCGGGTGATTTGAATGTAAATGCAGTTGAAATGAAAAAATTAACCAATCACCGTGCAAGTGGTAGCGATGATAGCGTTAGAATTACACCAAAAGTTCAGTTTACTTTGGAAGAGTGTATGGAATATATTCAACAAGATGAGTGTATTGAAGTAACACCCAAAAACATCAGGATGCGTAAAACCATTCTGGATGAAGAAGACAGAAAGAAAGCCTCCAGAACCATGAAAGTAGAAGCATTAGGATAATTCATTTTGTATTAAATATATTTATTTTAGAAACCTCCGAATTTTTTCGGAGGTTTTTTATTGATATTTGCTCTAAATCATTAATTCAGCCAGTATGAAAAAAACATCAATTCTGATAATTGCCCTTTTTTCTTTTGGGATATGGTCTTGTAACAAAAGCAGTTCCGGAACAACTGCCAATCTACGTTTGGTGAATCTATCGCCAAACTCTTCGACATTCGATCTTTATATAAACAATGCATTACTTATAGGAGGAGTTGGATATGGGGCTAACAGCAGTTATATTAAAACAACAGGCGGAACCATTAATGCAGCGGTTGCACCAACGGGCTCCAGCACTGCAAGTATCACCGGGAATATTACTTTAAATGCCGACTCGTATAATTCCATTTTTCTTTTTGATTCTTTGTCTAAAGTACAAGGCACTGTAATTGTTGACGACAGAACAGCACCGGCATCAGGGAAAGTAAATATTCGATTCTTTAATTTTGTTAACGGAGGAAATACTGTAGATATTTTAAGAGCAGGTACAACAAAACTTTTTTCTTCTCGTAGTTTTAACGATCAGAATACGCTCACTAATTTAACAGCATATACCGCTTTTGATCCGGGACCATTCAGTGTGTCGGCAGTTATTTCCGGGACAACAGTACTTATAACTAGTTTGCCTTCTATGGATGCTACTGCAGGTAAAAGTTATACGCTCGTATTGAAAGGTTTTCCGGGCGGTACGATTTCTTTAACGCCTATCGCAGATAATTAATATAGCTTAAAAACTTGCATAAAAAAAGGAAGACTTATTAGGTCTTCCTTTTTTATTTGCGTTACATAATTTAATTAGCTTTTGCTTACTACAACATCTTCAACAACACTTGTATTGATGTTTACATCAAAACTTTCACGGTAATTTGTTTTACCTGATTGGATACTGAAAGTAACCTTACTTACTTCTGCAGATTTAGGTAAAGCGAAAGTTTTTGCGAATTGTTTGTCTTTAGAAACAGTTCTGTAAATTACTTCACCAACTTCGTCTGTTACGGTTAATACGAAACTTTCGGCATTTGCATTGTCAAACTTAACGTTGAACAATAAATTTTCCTGGCTTAATCCTACATACTTAATTGCAGCATTACCAGTGCTTTTTTCAGTTGAAATCTTATTGTGGTTAGTATAATTAGCGTAAACTTTGTTTTGAGTTGATAAAAATAATACTGCTGCTAAAATACTTCCTGCAAAAAATTTCCTTGCGATTGTCTTTAATGTTTGCTTTTTCATGTTTTTTCCTTTTTAATGATTAAAAAATAGTTACCTCATACGTCAAGCATCACACATGAATTGTCACATGTTCGTCAGTAAATTTTCATTAAATGGTCAGTTGCAAATCAATCAGGATATTATTTCATTTCGACAAGCAGTGGCGTTTCAGATTGTAACGAGCCGGTCCGCTTTTGTTACCATTAATACCGTAACCTAAAAAAGGTAACCCAAGATATTTTAGTTAGCCTTTGTTAAGGAATTATTAACAGATACAAAAAAATTTTTTGCGACTAAATAAGCACAACTAAAATTAAACAGTAATAGGCTTGTTTAATGTTTGCCATAACAGGTCTTTCAATTCAATCAAACCTTTATTGGTGAGTGATGAAATAAATAAGTGCGGAATATTTGCCGGCAATTCTTTTACGATCGCTTCTTTTAATTCTTCATCCAACATATCACTTTTACTAACAGCGATGATAAAATCTTTCTGTAGCATTTCGGGATTATATTCTTTCAGTTCATTTAATAAGATCTCGAATTCTTTTTTATGATCGGCACTATCAGCAGGGATCAAAAATAATAAAACAGAATTACGTTCAATATGTCTCAAAAAACGATGACCCAATCCTTTTCCTTCTGCTGCTCCTTCGATGATCCCCGGCAGATCTGCAATACAAAAACTTTTTCCGTCACGGTAATCAACCATGCCTAATTGCGGAATTAATGTGGTAAATGCATAGTTGGCGATCTTAGGTTTAGCCGCTGTGATCACACTTAGTAAAGTTGATTTTCCTGCATTGGGAAAGCCTACCAAACCCACATCTGCCAATACTTTCAGTTCTAAAAATTTATAACCTTCCACACCTTCTTCACCGGGTTGCGCATGTTCCGGTACCTGATTGGTTGGTGTTGCAAAATTGGAATTGCCTAATCCGCCACGACCACCTCTCATCCAGATTATTTCCTGTCCGTCTTCTAAGATCTCTGCTTCTATTTTTCCTGTTACTTCGTCTTTCGCGATCGTTCCCAAGGGTACTTCGATAATAATATCTTTTCCATCATGACCTGTACAATTATTTTTACTTCCCGCTTCGCCATCTTCGGCCAATACGTTTTTAAAATAACGCAAATGCAATAAGGTCCATAATTGTGTACTCCCTTTTAAAATAATATGACCGCCACGACCACCATCGCCACCATCAGGACCGCCCATTGCGGTTAATTTATTACGCATAAAATGCCTTTGTCCTGCTCCTCCGTGGCCACTGCGACAAAAAATGCGGATATAATCTATAAAGTTATTTTTCTCTGCCATTTAAATATTTGAATGTTTGCGAAGATACGCTAATCGATGCCATTAGTGTAATTGATGGAATGCCTGCCACATAAAGCTATACTGCTCAAGATTGGCCCCATAAGGATTCCTTTGGAAGGATGTAATGGATGATATCTTCAAAACAGGAAGAGGTATTCTAATAATTACAGCAAATTTCTCTCTGTTTTATAGCAAGTGCCTTTGAATAATGCTACCAGTTCTTTGTGCTGATTTTTTATTTCGATGAGATATAATCCTGTGCGATTGGTTTTATTGATCTGTTTTGCTTCGGCGATCAATACATCATTTTCTTTTACGGCTTTGGGATAAGAAATGGAAACATCCAAGGCAACGGTCATTTTACCATCGCTGTTACAGGCAAACGCAAAAGCACTATCAGCCAAAGAAAAAGCGATACCTCCATGTGCTGTTCCAAATCCATTGATCATTTCATTACGAACGCTCATTGTTAGCTTACTGTATCCATCCCTTATTTCAATTATTTCAATGCCCAACCATTTGGAGAATTCATCCGTCATCAACATTTTTTCGACTACTTTTTTTGCAAGTATATCTTTTTCGTTATTCATCAATATCATTTTAATCTCAGTACGATCTGTTTTTAAATCAGTGCAATTTGCGATCCTATTCTCCTGTAAAATTTGCTTTTCTTTTTTCCAAAAATGCATTTACGCCCTCATTAAAATCTTTTGTTGCAGCAGCTTTTTGCTGAAACTGATCTTCGAGTAATAATTGCTCTTCTAAATTATTGTCTGCAGAATAATTGAGCACATGTTTGATATAACCAAGACTCTTTGTAGGTAACTGTGATAATGTGCTTACAATTTTTTTTGATTCAGCATCGAATAGATCATCTTCAAAAACTTTATAGATCATACCCATTTTTTCTGCTTCTGTTGCAGAAACTTTATCACCCAAAAGCATCAAAGCACTTGCTTTTTGCCAGCCGATCAATCTTGGTAAAGTATAAGTACCACCACTATCGGGTATCAGTGCGATCTTACTGAATGCCTGTATGAAAGATGCTGAAATACTTGCTATTACAATGTCACATGCTAATGCAATATTAGCACCCGCACCCGCAGCAACTCCATTAACTGCTGCAACAACAGGCTTGGGTATATTTCTGATCCTTGTTATGATGGGGTTATAATGCTCGCTTAAAATTGTATCCATACCCGGACCTGTAGGATCAACAACTTCAGCCAGATCCTGTCCCGCACAAAAACCTTTCCCTGCACCTGTAATATATACAGCACGAACTTCTTTTAATGACGCACATTCATCTAATTTATGTTGCAGCAGCAATGCCATCTCTCTGTTGAAAACATTAAGTTTATCAGGGCGATTCAAAGTAATGAATCCGATATTATTTCTTATCTCAAATAAAACAGAGGTCATATAAACTATTAATTAATTTTACAAAGCTATTATTTAGTGATGACTAATACTATATACAAATTTAGTGCTGCAATAACCCTGTTGCTGTGTTTTTTGATCATTACTTCAATTGCATGTATGGGTCAGAATACTGTTGACTCATATCATGTCGGTTTTAAAGATTCTACTAAGATCGCTAACAAAGATTCTTTATTTATAAAAACATATTCCGATAATATCAATATTACAACCGGAATGAGTACAAGAAATTTTGCTTTTTCACTGGATTACCCAAACTCTTTACAGCTAGTTTTAATGCCCAATGAAATTCAGCAGTTATCTCTGGATCTTGATTATCGTTTCATATCAGTTGGCATTTCTTATTCGCCTAACTTCTTAAATAATTCTGATCCTATAAAAGGTCATACAACCCGTAAGAGTTTTGGTCTTTCTTTAAATACAAATGCTTGGAAATTTCGATTTGATTATGCTAAAACAAAAGGCTTTTTTGTAGAAAACACACAGGATTACGATAGCTCCTGGAATCCTGGCAAACCCTATATTCAATTACCCGAATTGACCAATTCTCAAATAGGATTTCAACTGAGTTATAATTTCAATAAGAGGTTTTCACAAAGAAGTATAACAAGCGGTGAAGAAAAGCAGCTACGTTCGGCCATGAGTTTTATTCCCTCTTTATATGCTTACTATTTCAGGCTATATGATCAACCTGATACGATGAGTGCAGTTTATGCAAGCGGCGATTATCTGCGGGATATCGATATTAATTTAGTGCTGCCATTTGCAGGAACACTGGTTTTTGCAAAGAACTGGTATGTTACAACAAGCATTGGCCCGAGCATTGGTGTAGATATTTATCAAACAAATTCTTTAAGCGCTATTGGTGATGATCCCCGTTCAAAAACATTGATGTCGTTCGGTTATTTAACAAGGATCGGACTCGGTTATACTGGTAGGAAATGGTATTTTGGTTCCGATGCTATTTACAGGGAATATCAGCACAATAATCAGGCTGATGAAAAAGTAGTAAAGCTTTTTTATTCACTTCAGTTTTATGTAGGGTTCAGGATCAACCCGCCAAAATTTGTTAAGAAAAGTGTTGACTGGACAGAGAAGGTAGCACCCGTAAAACTTTAATGACATTTGAAATAATCAAAAGGTTCTTTGCAATCATTACATTGATATAATGCTTTGCAGGCAGTAGAACCAAACTGCGAAACTAATCTTGTATGGTAAGAATTGCATTGCGGGCATTGAATGGCTTCTTCTTTTTGAAAACTATCCGGTGAGCAAACTATTTGTTTGGAATTTGGCGGAGCAATGCCATATGCTTTTAATTTTTCTTTTCCAATCTCACTCATCCAATCCGTTGTCCAGGCAGGAGATAATTGTTGAGCGATCTTTATTTTGAAAAAACCATTTTCCAATAATGCCATTCTGATATTCATATTGATGGCTTCTGTTGCAGGACAACCAGAATAAGTGGGTGTAATAAAGATCTCAACTTCATCACTAAGTAATTGAACATCCCTTACTATCCCCAGATCAATAATTGAAAGAACCGGAACTTCAGGATCTGTAACTGTTTCTAGTATTTCCCAAATTTTTTTAACAATTCTTATATCATTCAATTCAATCATAGCAAATCATTTAATCTGCAATTACCATTCGCTGTTTGGATAAGCTCTTTGCAAGAATTGCATTTCTGCTAAAATAAAACCTAAATGCTCTGTATGATCTCCGATTTTCCCTCCTGTTTGATGCCATTTGTTTTCTACAGGAATATCAATTGTTGCTTCTTCAAAAACCGATCTTATTTTTTTAGTCCATCCTTCCTTCAATAAAACAAAATCAATATTCATTGTTGTTTCATAAAAAGCAGGCTCAAATAATTCTCCGGTAAACATCCATAATTCATCCAAAGCCTTCAATGATCTTTTTTTACTTTCTTCAGTACCGTCGCCTAAACGTATCACCCATTCGCTGCTCCAGCGAACATGATAGGTTACTTCTTTCAAAGCCTTGGCAGCAATGGCCTTCAATTGCTCATCCTTATTATTTTGTAATTGCTGATATAAATAATATTGATAGGTGGAGAAGAAAAACTGTTTTAAGATGCTTTGTGCCCAATCAGCATTTGGTTGTTCTACAAGCAAGCAATTTTTGAAATCTCTAACATCACGTAAATAAGCCAGTGAATCTTCTGTTGCTAAGTTGATTGGTTGATTAGTTGATTGATTGAATAGTTGAGCAGCGTATTGATAAAAATTTCTTGATTGCCCGATCAGGTCCAATGCAATATTGGAAATAGCAATATCCTGTTCTAAGATGGGCCCATGTCCGCACCATTCACTATTGCGATGCCCCATGATGAGTGCGTTGTCGGCCAAGTGCAATGTGAAAGCCTCTCTAAAACCCTCCGAAGGAGAGACTTGAGAATTCTTGATATTCGAAACGTTCATTTTTTATATTTTGGTTTTTATTCCCCCTTTGGGGGATTAAGGGGGCTTTACATATGCTTTACTGCATCGGGTAAATTGTAAAAAGTAGGATGACGATAAGCTTTATCATTCGCAGGATCATACAATGCACCTGCATCATCAGGATTAGAAGCATGAATATGTTTACTCTCTACCACCCAGATACTCACACCTTCCATTCTTCGCGTATAAACATCTCTCGCATTTTCAATGGCCATCGCTGCATCAACCGCATGCAGACTTCCCGCATGTTTATGATCCAAACCCTGCTTGCTTCTGATGAAAACTTCCCATAAAGGCCATTCACCCCCGGCCCCTGAAGGGGAAGAAGAAGTTTCGTTATCTGATGAAGAACCTAATTTGCTTTCACCATAATCACCGTAATAGAATTTTCTAAGTAAAATCATGGTTTATTTTTTGATTAAAATTTATACTGTTTCTGAAGTCCCTCCTTTGGAGGGATTTAGGGAGGCTTTCTTTTCTGCATAAGCGGTCGCAGCTTCTCTTACCCAGGCACCATCGGCCCATGCTTTTTTTCTCGCATCCAATCTTTGTTTATTGCAAGGACCATTTCCCCCAACCACCTGCCAGAATTCTTCCCAGTTGATCTTTCCAAAATCATAATGCTTTCTTTCTTCATTCCATTTCAGATCAGCATCAGGCAAACGCATGTTCAATACTTTTACCTGTTCAGCGATCATATCAATAAACTTTTGTCTTAGCTCATCATTGGTAAAACGCTTGATCTTCCATTTCATACTTTGAGCCGTATGTGGCGATGCATCGTCATTTGGTCCAAACATCATGATGCTCGGCCACCACCATCGATTGATGGCATCCTGACACATTTGTTTTTGCGCGTCTGTTCCCTGCGATAAAGTAAGCAACAATTCAAATCCCTGCCTTTGATGAAAACTTTCTTCTTTACAAACACGCACCATTGCTCTTGCATATGGACCAAAGGATGTTCGGCATAATGGTATCTGATTTAATATAGCTGCACCATCAACCAACCAACCGATCGCACCTATATCAGCCCATGTTAATGTGGGATAATTAAAGATGGAAGAATATTTTGCTTTGCCTGTATGCAACTGATCATACATTTCATCTCTGGAAATACCAAGAGTTTCGGCAGCAGAATAGAGATACAAACCATGGCCTGCTTCATCCTGAACTTTTGCAATTAAGATGGCTTTTCTGCGTAAGGACGGTGCACGTGTTATCCAATTGCCTTCGGGTAACATGCCCACAATTTCACTGTGCGCATGCTGAGAGATCTGACGGATCAGTGTTTGCCGATATTTCTCCGGCATCCAGTCCTTCGGTTCGATCTTTATTTCATGATCGACCTTATCCTGAAATATAGTTTCTTGGTTTGTTTCCATCTGCAATAAAAATAATGATCTTTTTCAGAAGGACTAACATTTGTTAGTATGATATCTTGATTTGGTTATACACAAGTCCCTTTTTGAAGCTTGACTGCTTTATCAAATAATGAATTACAAACTATTCTGATAGCCGGGTGAGGGATACCGTGGCCCTGCTTGCTTCTGCTTTCAGCTATAACTGCTTGTTCTATAAACAAGCTGTAACCCGATAGTGATCCAGGAATAAGCCAAGTATCTTATATGTCGGGTTATACTCGGGTCATACTCGGGATATACTCGGGATATACTCGGGACATCTCCGAAGCAAATAGGGCTATGGTATTACCCAAACCAGGAAAAGCTGTAAGGGTAAACTAAATGAGAAACAGGAAACAGCATTATTAGCAATGTCAGCTATAACATTGTAATTTTCCAACTGAATTCATCTCTATGAAACGAATTTTTATCCTGCTGACATTACTATTTTCCGGATTCTTAATTGCAAATGCACAAAATAGTAAAAGCTATCCCTTTGCGGACGAAATAAACGCTTTTAAAAAATTGGACAGTGCAGCATTCCCTGCCAAGAAACAGATCTTATTTGCCGGTAGCTCTTCTTTCAGAAAATGGACCAATGTGCAAGCTGATTTTCCTGATCATAAGATCATCAATCGCGGATTTGGCGGATCCACGATACCCGATGTGATCCATTATGCAGATGATATACTGTTTCCCTACCATCCCAAACAGATCATTATTTATTGCGGTGAGAATGATATTGCGTCTTCAGATACGATCACAGCAGAGATCATGTTGAAACGGTATCAGCAATTGTATTTTCTCATCCGTTCAAAGATGAAAAAAGTGGAGATCGATTTTGTTTCCATCAAGCCAAGCCCGAGCCGTGCAAAATTCAGAGCAACTGTTGAAAGATCCAATCAGTTGATAAAAGATTTTATTGCTCAGCAAAAGCGTTCAAAATTCATCAATGTCTTTGATTCGATGCTGAATGAAGATGGAACGATCAAACAGGAAATATTTTTACAGGACAATCTGCACATGAATGAGAAGGGCTATGCCATCTGGCAAAAGATCATGGAACCGTATTTGAAGTAATAGAATTATTAAGGTTCAATTTCAATGTCGTATTGATCCAGCAAACCAATAATTCCGGGTATTGAAAACTTTGCTTTTTTGATCTTGTTCAATTCAGGATTGATGGAATAATTGAAAGCTGTTCTCAGGTCTGCTTTTTCCAATATGGTATTTTCGAATTTTGTTTTCGTTAGATCGCATTGATCAAAAACAGAACTGTGTAGATCGGCGTCTGTAAAATCAGCTTCCTGAATGGACGAGTTCCTGAATACCGTTTTTTTCAATTTTTGTTTATAGAAGGAGGAGAAGTTCAGGATACAATGCTCAAATGAAACAATGAATGGTGTAGTATGGCAATCCTCAAAATGCAATCCCAATAATTTACAACCTTTAAAAACAATATCATTGAAACTGGTCTTAGCTAATTTTGCCATGCTGATATTACAACCCGAAAACACGCATTCAGAGAAACTGAAATGAGAGAGATCGGCATTGGAAAGATCACAATTATTAAAAACACAATTTTCATAGGTGCCAAGTAGAAGCGGCTTTTCATTAAAATTTAATTTCTCGAATTTTTTATCTTCAATATAATTACTTTCCATGCAGAACTATTATTTAATATCATAATTTACCACTACTGTTTCTGTTGTTGGGTGAGATTGACAGGTTAAAATATACCCCGCTGCGATCTCTTCTGGTTCCAATGAATAATTCACATCCATCTTCACCTTACCTTCTATCAGTTTTGCTTTGCAGGTGCAGCAAACGCCGCCTTTGCAGGCATAAGGCAGGTCAGCACCCTGTTGTAACGCAGCATCTAAAATGCTGTTGCTGTTGAATGCCAGATCAAAATCAAAACTGATACCATCTAGCTTAACGGTGATTTTACTTCTGGGTGAATTATCGATTGCTTGTAACTCGCGATTAACGACTACCAATTCACGTTTCTTTGAAGCAAATAATTCAATATGGATCTTCTTAGCATCAATATGCTGAGCAATTAAAAATGCCTTTGTGTTATGGATCATTTGTTCGGGACCGCAAATAAAGAATTCATCGATTTGCCTTAACCCGATCAACTTAATTAACTCGATCAATTTGTTATTATCAATTCTTCCGTAATGAATAACTGCATCTGTTTTTTCCCTGCTTAAAATATGAATGAGCTGAAAGCGATCGATGTATTTATTTTTCAAAGCATCCAATGCGTCTTTAAAGATGATAGAAGATCGGTTCTTGTTTCCATACACTAAAGTCACATGGCAGCTTGGTTCTGCTTCCAAAATAGTTTGAATGATGGAAAATACAGGTGTGATACCGCTCCCTGCAGCAATGAAGAGATAATTCTTTTTAATTGCAGCATTGGGTGATGCTGAAAATTTCCCAAGAGGTGGCATTACATCAATACTTTCACCTGCTTGTAATGTTTCGTTTGCGTAAGTCGAAAAAATACCGCCTTCATTTTTTTTAATGGCAATACGCCATTCATTATGCAATGGTGATGAACACAAAGAATAGGAACGGCGGATTTCTTCACCATTGATCACTTTGCGAAGTGTGAGATATTGGCCGGCCTGGTATTGAAAAGTATTCTTTAATTCATCAGGAATATCAAATGCAACAGAAACACAATCGTCTGTTTCTTTTCTGATTTGTTTGATGAAAAGCGAATGAAAGTGAAGTGACATGTTTACAATCGGTTTATTGGATCACTATTTTCTTAATCCACCTACTAAAATAGTGATCATGTTTTCTTCCAGTTCTTTACCGTTGATCTTTTCTTTGCTGCGGTGCCAGCTTTCAATGCCGCTGATAGCGTGCAACATGATCAGCACTGCTGTAGTAGAGTCTATTTTCTTAATCTCTTTTTTCTTGATCCCGTCTTCAATAATGGCAGCAAAACGTTTGCGATAAGCACGACGTTGTGCCTGAAAATTGGATAAATAGGGCTCTGTTAAATATTTCCATTCACGGTCACTTACATATACTTCTTCAAAATTGTGTACCATGCCGGCAATGAGAAAGCGCACTATTTTTTCTATCTTTTGAAGGCTGGTCGTTTTTTCTGATTCTACTTCGTCCATCATCAGGTTGTAACGATTGGCTACATTAAAACAGATCAAATGCAGTAACTCGCTTTTGCTGCGGATATGATTGTATAAACTGGCGGCTTCAACACCAACAACTTCGGCCAGTTCACGCATGCTGGCTGCCTTAAAGCCTTTTTCTTTAAACAATTCGGCCGCCTTTTTAATGATCACATCTTTGCGGCTGCTGTTGTTTTCTGTTTTTATTCTTCCCATAATTCTTCAAATTTACGCTAACATATGTTAGTACAAAAGAAGATTTTTGTTAGCCTGCATTCCCTTTTCATGGCATCCTCCCTTGTCTCGTTTCTTTCAGTGAAAGAAGAGCTCACTTGTACTTTCTTCTCTCTGTGCAGCTTTTAGAGTAGTTACTATTTAAGCAATCTGTGTAAATCCATTTTAATCTGTGTCATCTGTGTTCCTTTTTGCCTTGAATGCTTTAGTTTCGCGGCCGATACTAAATCATAAACTATGTCTCTAATTGTTGTTGGTTCAATGGCTTTTGACGCTATTGAAACCCCCTTTGGTAAAAGCGATAAGATCGTTGGTGGCGCAGCTACTTATATTGCATGGTGTGCTTCTAATTTTACAGCAGTGAACCAGATCTCTGTGATCGGCGGCGATTTTCCGCAGGAAGAACTGGATGCATTAACGGCTCGTGGTGTATCATTGGATGGAGTGGAGATCAAGAAAGATGAGAAATCATTTTTCTGGAGTGGCCGATATCATATGGACATGAATTCACGTGATACCCTGGTAACAGAGTTAAATGTGCTGGAACATTTTAAACCTATTGTACCGGATAGTTATCAGGACAGTGAGTTTTTAATGCTGGGAAATTTAACGCCCTCGGTACAAATGAGCGTGATCGACCAAATGAAAGTTCGCCCGAAGCTTATCGTAATGGACACCATGAATTTATGGATGGATATTGCCATGGATGATCTGAAAGAACTGTTGAAAAAAGTAGATGTATTAATGGTGAATGATAGTGAAGCGAGACAATTGAGCGGTGATTTTTCTTTGGTTCGTGCTGCAAAAACAATTTTAGGGATGGGACCAAAATATCTCATCATCAAAAAAGGAGAGCATGGCGCATTATTGTTTCATGAAGGAAAGGTCTTCTTTGCACCGGCATTACCTTTGGAAGAAGTATTTGATCCAACAGGTGCCGGAGATACTTTTGCAGGTGGTTTCATTGGCCATATTGCAAAAACAAAAGACATTTCTTTCGAGAACATGAAAACGGCCATCATTGTAGGAAGTGCAATGGCAAGCTTTTGTGTTGAAAAGTTCGGTACAGAGCGTTTGAGAGAGGTAACGAAAGCCGATATGGACGAGCGTTTAAAAGAATTCGTGCAATTAGTGAATTTTGATATTGACCTGAGCGAATAGAAATAAATTTTGCAATAATTCAAATTGACTCTATTTTCGCTGCGCAATGAACAATTCAATGAAACATACAAAGAACATAAAGAAGATCAACTCTACCGGAGAAGACGCTTAATGTTTTATGTATAACAACCATAACTAACTGAAGGCCTTCTCCGAAACGGGAAGGTTTTTTTTTACCCAACCCCTGAAGGAGGGAAGGAAAAGTTGAAGCTGTTATCAAAGCGAATCACAAAAGTTTGAAACATAAAAATTATTTCATCATTAAAAACAAAACAACATGAAAGTGGCCGTAGTCGGAGCTACCGGTTTAGTAGGTTCCAAAATGTTACAGGTATTGGCAGAAAGAAATTTTCCGGTAACGGAATTAATTCCCGTTGCATCTGAAAGATCAGTGGGTAAGGAAGTAGAATTCAAGGGAAAGAAATATAAGGTGGTAAGTATGGCCGATGGTATTGCAGCAAAGCCGGCAGTAGCCATATTTTCAGCTGGAGGTGGTACATCATTAGAATGGGCGCCACAATTTGCAGCAGCAGGAATTAAGGTGATCGACAATTCTTCTGCATGGAGAATGGACCCTACTAAAAAATTAGTAGTGCCGGAAGTGAATGCAGATGTATTAACGGCAGATGATTTTATTATCGCTAATCCGAATTGCTCAACTATTCAGATGGTGGTTGCTTTGATGCCCTTGCATGAAAAATACAAAATAAGAAGAGTGGTGGTAAGCACTTACCAAAGTGTTACCGGAACAGGGAAGAAAGCCGTTGATCAATTATTCAACGAAAGAAAAGGTGTGGAAACTGAAATGGCATATAAATATCCTATCGACCTGAATGTGATCCCTCAGATCGATGTTTTCTTAGACAACGGTTACACCAAAGAAGAGATCAAAATGGTGAAGGAAACATGCAAGATCATGAAAGATGATTCTATTCGTGTTACAGCAACAACGGTTCGAATTCCTGTAGTGGGTGGTCATAGCGAAAGCGTGAATGTTGAATTTGAAAATGAATTTGACCTGAATGAAGTGAAGGATCTTTTAAGCAAAGCACCCGGAGTGATCGTGCAGAATGATGACGCCAATCAGATCTACCCAATGCCATTATGGGCTCATGAAAAAGATGAAGTGTTTGTTGGAAGATTACGCAGAGATGAAACACAGGCAAAGACCTTAAACATGTGGATCGTAAGTGATAATCTCCGTAAAGGCGCCGCAACCAATGCAGTGCAGATCGCAGAATATTTAGTGAGCAAAGGCTTGTTATAAAAGCAAATTGCAGTGAATTTTTAAAGGAGATGATTTTTCATCTCCTTTTTATTTTCCTTATGTATTGCTGACTAAAATGATTATTTTTCAATTCAAATACCTAACGATGAAGAATATGCTATCTGCTTTTACACTGTTTCTTCTTTTTACTTCCGTTAAAGCACAAACCCAACAGGATTCAGTCAAAACAACCATCAACAATATGTTTACGGCTATGAAAAATGCCGATACGGTCTTATTGAGGTCTTGTTTCACAACTAATCCCATCATACAATCGATTGCTGTAAACAAAGAAGGAAAAATAGTCGTGAAAGATGAAAGCCTGCAGGAATTCATCAACAGTATCGGTAAACTGCCTAAGAATGCGGCTGATGAAAGAATTGTATTTGATGGGATTCATATTGATGCAGTATTGGCTAATGTTTGGGCGCCATACAAATTCTATTTCAACAATGCTTTTTCGCACTGTGGTGCCGATGATTTTACATTGGTCAAGTTATCAGGTGAATGGAAGATCCAGTATTTAATTGATACAAGACATAAACAAGCTTGCGAATAAATGATTGTTTATTTCCACAATCATCGTTACCGCAATCGATTTCGGAAATAACTAAATAATTTCTATGAATTGTTCAACTACTTTTATTCCAACCAATTCAGCTGAATTGCAGTTAAACCTTAGAACAATCAGCATGCTTAACACTAAACGATCCGGCATCAAATACTTTATTTGTGCCGGTTTTTTTATTTCAGGGATCTTCATGAATGCTTTTTCCCAAACAAGATCAGGTTCTGAAAAATGGTGGAAAGAAGCAGTGGTCTATCAGATCTATCCGCGGAGTTTTAAAGACAGTGACGGGGATGGCGTTGGCGATCTGAAGGGGATCATTTCAAAATTAGATTATATTAAAAGTTTAGGAGTGGATGTAGTTTGGTTGAATCCGATCTACAGCTCACCCAATGATGATAACGGTTACGACATCAGTGATTACCGTAATATCATGAAAGAATTCGGCACAATGCAGGATTTTGATCTGATGCTAAAAGGAATGCATGAACGTGGAATTAAATTCGTGATGGATGTAGTAGTGAATCACAGCAGCGATGAACACGAATGGTTTAAACAGTCACGAAGTTCAAGAACAAATCCCTACAGAAATTACTATCATTGGTGGCCGGCTGAAAAAGGACAACCGCCTTATCGATTCAGCCAATTTGATGTGCATCGTAATGCATGGAAATACGATTCTTTGACCAATGCTTATTATCTGCACTATTTTTCTATCAAGCAACCCGATCTGAATTGGGAAAATCCACAAGTAAGAAAAGAGGTTTTTGATATGATGGGTTTCTGGGCAAAGAAAGGAGTTGATGGATTTAGATTAGATGCGTTTCAATTTGCTAGTAAAGACACTACTTGGCCTGTTTTTCCAAAAGAGGATTATCCAAGCGATTTTATAAAATATCATGCAATGGTTGAACCCATTCACAGTTATTTGAAAGAAATGTATGATAATGTTCTGAGTAAATATGATGTGATGAGTGTTGCAGAAGGCGCCGGAAGGAATTTTCAAGACGCACATGATTTGGTGGATGCTGATCGTAAGGAGTTGAATCTAGCGTATGCTTTTGATCCAATAGATACACGTTGGTCAAAAGATTATAGTATGCTGAAGATGAAAAAGATATTTTCTACATGGGACAGTGTTTTTGTAAATAAAGGATGGTTAAGTATTTTTCTGGCTAATCACGATAATGCGAGATTGGTTAGTCGCTTTGGTAATGATGACCCTCAATACAGAGATGTCTCTTCAAAAATGTTGACCACATTTTTATTAACCATGCGGGGTACCCCTTTCTATTATAATGGAGATGAATTGGGAATGACGAATATTCGATTTGATAAGATTGAAGATTACAAAGACATTGCTGCGTTGAATGGTTATAAATATGTGCAAAGCATTAACGGCGATACAAGTAAATTCTTGGCTCAGTTGAAAGAAAGTGGAAGAGATAACGGTCGTACACCTTATCAATGGAATGCTGGTACCAATGCGGGTTTCGGCACAGGTAAATCATGGCTTCCTGCGAATCCGAATTATATAACCATCAATGCTGAAACTGAAGAAAAAGATGCCAATTCTTGTTTGAATTATTTTAGAAAAGCCATTCAGTTGCGCAAGCAAAATAAAGTATTAGTGTATGGTAAATATGAATTGATCGATGAAGACAATTCCAAAGTATATGCTTATACCAGAGAGCTGGAGGGTAAAAAATTATTGATCGTTCTAAACTTTACAAAAGATAAAGCTTCTTTTAAAACAACAATGGACCTGTCGAAGGCTAAAGTATTATTATCCAATTATTCAGTTGCATCTAGGAGCAAAGAATTAAAACCTTATGAAGCAATTGTGTTTGAACTGAAATAAAATCATAAATTACTTTTCTTTTCATCACCTAACGAAATAAAATGAATAAAAAACTTGCCTTGTGGTCTATTGCCGTTGGTTTAGGCGGACTTCTTTTCGGTTTGGATACGGTTGTAATTTCCGGCGCGAATCTTCCAATTAAAGAGTTATGGCATTTATCACCTTTGTTTCATGGATTCTTTATCATGTCAATGGCTTTATGGGGAACTGTTGTTGGTGCTTTGTTTGGTGGTATTCCCACACAGATCTTTGGCAGAAAAAAAATGTTGATATGGATCGGTATTTTATTTACGGTTTCTTCTTTGGTAACAGGCATTGCACCTGATCCCTATACATTTTCATTTTTTCGTTTTATTGGCGGTTTAGCAATCGGCGCATCCTCAGTTGCCATTCCAACCTATATTTCTGAAATATCTACTTCAAAGAACAGAGGTAAATTGGTTGGACTGTATCAGTTCAATATTGTGTTTGGTATTTTGGTTGCATTTCTTTCCAATTATTTTTTGAAAGGCATTGGTGGTGAAAATGATTGGCGATGGATGTTGGGAATCCTTGCTATACCTTCTCTGCTTTACACTTTTTTGGTAATGACTGTTCCTGAAAGTCCACGTTGGTTAATAACCAGAAAGAATGAGATTGCCAAAGCCAAAGAGATTTTATTATTGCTTGGCGAAGAGAATGTGGATGAGGAAATTGAATTGATCAAAGCAAATAATAAAGCAGTTGACGCTGCATCATCACAATCATTCTTTCAGATCAAATACAAAAAAATACTATGGCTTGCTTTTCTGGTCGCATTTTTTAATCAAGCTTCGGGCATTAATTTCATTTTGTACTATGCACCTGAAATCTTGGAGAAAGCAGGTTTGGCCTCTAAAGAATCATTGTTTAATTCAATTGCAATAGGTGGTATCAATCTTGTTTTCACATTTATTGGTCTGTATTTGATCGATCGGGTTGGTCGAAAACAATTATTGATCATTGGTTCTATCGGTTATATCATCAGCCTTTCCATGGTTGCTTGGTGCTTTCATTCACATGCCAGTTCATTACTGCTGATGTGTTTTTTGTTGTTCTTTATCGCATCACATGCTGTTGGCCAAGGTGCAGTTATCTGGGTATTCATTTCTGAAATATTCCCCAATAAGATCAGGGCTTTTGGTCAGGCTTTCGGAAGTAGTGTACACTGGATCTTTGCAGCAACCATCACATTGATAACTCCTGTATTTTTAGATAAAAATGAAGGTATATTCAAAGAAAACCCATGGCCCATTTTTGCATTCTTTGCCTTTATGATGTTCCTTCAATTGGTTTGGGTGCTAACAAGTGTTCCTGAAACCAAAGGTGTATCATTGGAAGATCTGCAACGAAAATTGGTAATAGAATAAAGAACCGATTTCTTCATTCTGTTTCCCTTTGTCTAACTTTGTGTTGAATTGATAAAACAGTAATAATTCAACAGTGCTATTATTATCCGCTCAGCAAATACAGGAATGGGATGCATTTACTATGCAGCACGAACCCATTGCATCCATCGACCTGATGGAAAGGGCAGCACAACGTTGTGTGGATTGGATCTCTGCCAATGATTTCTCCGACAAAAAGATTAAGATACTTTGTGGAAAAGGTAACAATGGCGGCGACGGACTTGCCATTGCAAGATTATTACTGCAAAAGAATTACCATGTTTCTGTTTATATTTTAGAATTTGGAGCAAGAGGTACCGATGATTTTCAGGTCAACCTACATTTATTGCATCAACTCAGCAGCGAGATATATTTTATCCAGTCAGCAGAATTCATCCCTGTTATTGAAAAAGAAGATATTGTAATTGATGCTTTATATGGCTCGGGATTGAACAGACCATTGCAATTATTAAGTAAAGAAATTGTTGATCATATCAATCTTTCGGGTGCAGCTGTTATTTCTATCGATGTTCCGAGTGGTATGAGTATTGATAAGAGTTCGAAAGGAAATGCCATCATTCATGCAACACATACGCTCACCTTTCAATCATTGAAACTTTGTTTTTTGCTTACTGAAAATGCTGATCATTTTGCTGCATTGCATGTATTGGATATTGGTTTACATCCTGATTTTCTGCAATCTGCAGATACGGTCTTTGAGATCGTTTCGCAGCAACAGATCGCTTCTAGTATCAAGCCCCGTAAGGATTTTAGCCACAAAGGAAATTATGGACATGCTTTGCTGATCGCAGGAAATAAAGGAAAGATGGGTGCTGCATTATTAGCAGCCAAAGCCTGTTTAAGAACGGGTGCAGGATTAGTGTCAGTGAATATTCCGAAAGAAGACCATTCAACGATCAATACATTTCTTCCCGAAGCAATGACGACTGACAGAGCCGATGAAATTGCATTTCATCAATATTCTGCAATTGGTATTGGTCCTGGCTTGGGAACAGAGAAACATGAAAAAATAATACTCCCGCTTGTCTTGGAAGAATATGGGAAACCTGTTGTGATCGATGCAGATGCCTTAAACATCATTGCAGAAAATAAAAATTTATTACAACTCATCCCGGCAGATTCTATCATCACTCCACACCCGAAAGAATTTGAAAGATTGTTTGGTGTGTGCGAAAATGATTTTGAACGATTGAATAAAGCTATTGAACTGTCTGCTCAATATTCTTTCATCATTGTTTTGAAAGGTCATTATACATTAATCGCTTCCAATGGCAAGGGATATTTCAATGACACAGGTAATGCGGGGCTGGCCAAAGGCGGGAGTGGAGATATGCTTACGGGAATGATCACTTCCTTGCTTGCGCAACACTATGAGCCATTACAGGCAGCATTGATCGGCGTTTATTTACACGGACTGGCAGCCGATCTTGCACTTGAAAATCAATCAACAGAAAGCCTGTTGGCAACCGATGTTATCGATGCTATTGGTAAGTCGTTTAATTATTTGAAAGATTAATAAATTATAAATTTATTGGCATTCGATTTGCCTTATTTATACAAAGAAAGTTTCTATGAATAAATTCTACGCTGCATTCACACTGTTTGTCTTTCTTTTTTCCTGTAAGCCCAGTGGCGATTTTCTCACACGCCGTAATCAAGATAAAGCGTTTCTGGATGCTGTAAAATACCTGGATAAAAACCCTGAAGACGCAGGAGCAAAGCAGGCTATAACAGTTTTGTATCCAAAATTGCAGCAACAGCATTTAGGCAATATAGAATTGAACAGTACGATCAATGACGAGTCTCGCTGGGATATCCTGTCTGCAGAATACAACAGCCTGCAAAAAATGTATGATGCTGTTACATCATCAACAATTGCTTCCGGTTTGGTAAAGGCAGAAAACTATCAGTCAAACATTGTGCAGCTTCGCCGGGATGCAGCAGAAGATTATTATCAGAAAGCAGTTCGGTTGAATAATACAGGAAGTAAAAGCGATGCAAAAATGGCTTACAATTTATTTAGGCGATCTGATAATTGGTTGCCCGGTTATAAAGACGTTAAAAACCTCATGAATATTGCCTGGCAAAACTCGATCATCAATGTAGTGATCAATCCTATTAAAGATAATAACTGGATGATGGGCAGCAAATGGAATACATTCAATAATTTTTCTTACGACAACTTCAATCAAACACTGACCAGGGAATTAGGGGGTAATTATGCTGTTCTGTATCCTGCACGTTTTTATACCGAATGGGATGCAAGAAGAATGAATATCATGCCTGACTGGAGTGTAAATATTTCCTATCAGAGTTTTGAACTGCCCAGACCGCTAGACAAAAAGAGAATCAAAAATGTAAGTAAGAATGTAGAGAACGGGCGTGATAGTGTTGGTGGAATAAAGTATAGACCCATTACAGCCAGTATAACTATTTACGAACAAACATTTATCGTAAGAGGAAAGATGGACATAGAAATAACTGATTTCAATGCGCGTAGAAGTATTTCTTTAGATTCCTATACGGATGATTTCTCTTACAAAAATGAATATGCCACATTTACCGGCGATAAACGTGCATTGGATGATAACGATTGGAAACTGATCAATAAAAAAGGGAACCAAAATTTTATGAACAAAGAAGAGATCAATAATGAATTATATCGCAGGCTCTATCCAAACATTAAAAGCAGGATAGAATCAGCAGTGCGATGGAATTAAATTCATTTATCCTTCGATCCCTCTGTTCAAAAATTCAATGAAAGGTTGCAATGCTTCAAATGCTGCAACTATTTTCTTGGTCAGGTTTTTATCTGTAAGATCAGCATCAGTCAATGATGACATTGCCAGCCAACTTTTTAATTTGATATATTGAATAGCAGGATTATCTTTTTCATATCCTTTCGGTTCACGTGTTAACGAAGTTTCATCTGATATTTCTAAACCTTTATACTGCGCTACAAATTTTTTATGCTTGATGATCTTTGAGAATTCATTGAAACAATAATCAATTTCCTGTCTTACTTTTTTAACTACATCAGCATCAGGCATCCATAATCCACCGCCCACAAATGCTTGTCCGGGTTCGCAGTGAAAATAATAGCCTGCAATGATGGCTTTCTTTCCACCCTTGCTGAAAGCAGCACCCATATTGGTCTTGTAAGGACTCTTGTCTTTACTGAAACGCACATCACGATTGATACGGAACATACAATCCTTTGCTGTTAATGTTGCAATGCCCCCATCTTTCTTTCCGAATTGCAGGATCACAGCATTCACCAAAGCGGCAAAATCTGCTTTCGCAGCTTCATATTGTTTCCTGTTTTTATCAAACCATTCCTTGCTGTTATTCTTCTTCAGGTCCTTTAAGAATTTGATCGTTGTTGTTTGTAACATATTATTTTATTGCTTGACTAATTGAAGAAATTCATCTTCTGTGATAATTTTTATAGTGTTTATCTTTTTTGCTTTTTCCAGTTTACTTCCTGCATCATCACCTACCACCAGATAATTTAATTTTGCACTAACACCGCTTACAATTTTACCACCCTGCTCTTCGGCCATTGTTTCTGCTTCACTGCGTTTTAGTTTGGCAAGGGTACCGGTAAATAAGAAAGTTTGCCCTGCTAATCCGCCTGCAGCAATAGTTTCACGCTTTTCATTTTTAAATTGCAATCCCAGTTCTTTCAATTCATTCAGCATGTCTATATTCTGCTGATTATGGAAAAACTGAAATACACTTTGAGCCACTTTCACACCCACGTCTTCCAATTGCTGTAATGCTTCTTCTGTTTTTTCTTGCAGGTCGAATAAATTTTCTATTGCATTCGCTAATGTCTTTGCAGTGGTCTCACCAACAAAACGGATACCCAATGCATAGATCAAACGATGCAATGGTTGTTGTTTGGATGCTTCGATGGCAGCCTGTAAATTATCAATTGACTTTTTGCCAAAACCTTCAAGTATACCTATAGAATCAAATTGTAAACGATACACGCCGGGAATATCTTTCAAGAGTTTCAACTCATAAAACTTTCTGACATTGGCCTCTCCAAAGCTTTTAATGTCCATGGCATCTTTACTCACAAAATGAATGATGCGTTCCACTACCTGTGCTTCGCATTCAATATTGATGCAACGCCAAACAGCTTCTGTTTCTTCCTTGAATAATTTGCTGTTACAAACCGGGCAATGGGTTGGAAACAGTATATCTGTTTCAGTACCATCGCGTAATTCGGGTAATGATTTTACAATTTGCGGTATCACATCTCCCGCACGTTCTATCAATACACTATCACCGATCTTCAGATCTTTTTCTTTGATGTATTCTTCATTATGAACAGAGATACTGGAAACGGTTACGCCACCGATAAACACGGGATCTAATTTTGCTACGGGTGTAACGGCCCCGGTTCTTCCTACCTGAAATTCTACGGCACGAAGCTTTGTAGTGGCTTGTCTGGCTTTAAATTTAAATGCAATGGCCCAACGGGGATGATGGGTGGTCATACCCATTTTATCCTGCAATGCAAAATCATTCACCTTCACTACCATGCCATCAATTTCGTAAGGTAATGTATCACGCATCTCTTCAAAATCGTGCACATGTTTGATCACTTCTTCAATTCCTTTCACTACTAATTTTTCTTTTTGGGGAGAACGAAAGCCGCATTCCCAAAGCATTTGAAGGGAGCTGTCGTGGGTCGTGAGTCGTAAATCGCGAGTTCTTGAACTAGCGTCTTGCGATTCACGATTTACGTAATAACTGACGTGATATAAAAACGCTTCCAGTCCTCTTCTGGCTACTTCTTTCGGATCTTTCATTCTTAAACTTCCGCTGGCAGCATTACGTGGGTTTGCTAATGCAGATGAACCTTGTTCAGTCAGCCAGTCATTATATTTCGCAAAAGACTTTTTACTCATGATCACCTCACCGCGGATCTCGATCTGCTGAATGCCATATTCCGAAAACGGTGCAGATAAAGGAATGGAACGGATCTGTTTAATATTGTTGGTGATGTCTTCTCCTTCAACACCATCACCCCTTGTTGCGGCACGAACCAATGCATCATTTTCATAGATCAATGAGATACTGGCACCATCAAACTTGGGTTCAATGCAATATTCAACTGTTTCCAAACCCGTTATTTCTTTTGCTTTTCTGTCCCAGTCTATCAGATCATCCGCATTATAACTGTTCTCCAAACTCAGCATGGGCACCAAATGCTGTACCGTTTCAAAACCATCATTTAAACTGCTGCCCACTCTTTGTGTGGGAGAATCTTTGGTGATCAGTTGCGGATTTTCCTGTTCAAATCTTTCTAATGATTTATATAATTGGTCATATTCATGATCACTCACCAGGGGATCGCTCATCACATAATACCTGTATTCATGAAAGCGCAATACTTTTCTGAGCGATTCAATGGCTGCAGCTGCATTCATCGATTCGGTTGATCGCAATAACTGCTCTGTTAATTTTTTTATTTCTAAGGTTTGTGCTTCTGTGTACATATGAGATATTCGGCTATAAAATTAATGCTGAAGAGAACTTAAAGAATTTTTATTATTGTGTAAGATGTACACATTTAAATAAATGGCGTACCTTAACTCGCCGATTTCGATTTTTGATTATATGATTGGATATTATTTAATTTGCTGCCATGACGAAAAGATTAACTACTACTGCATTTGTTGATCATGCTCCCCACCTCATCAAAGACGCTGTAAAACTGGTTGCCTCTTACCCTACAGTACCTATTACGGTTGACTGTGTGATATTTGGTTTTGAAGAAAATGAATTGAAAGTTTTATTGATCAGAAGTGATCTGGAAATGTATAAAGGCTTTTGGTCATTGCTCGGCGATAATGTAAAAGACAATGAAGAACTGGATAGTGCAGCGTATCGAATTTTAAAAGAAAGGACGGGAATGAATGATGTGTATCTCGATCAGGTACGTGCATTCAGTCATCCCCAAAGACACCCCGGCGGAAGAGTGATTACACTGGCTTATTGCTCTTTATTGAATATCCAGCATCATGAATTAATGATCTATGCAAACGAATTGCATTGGCATAGTTTTTCTTCCATCAAAGAAATGGCATTCGATCATAAAGAGATCCTGGATACCTGTTATGCATGGCTGCAGAAAAGAATTCAGGAGCATCCTTTGGGATTTAATTTGCTGCCCGATAAATTTTCTTTGCGTGAATTGCAAAATTTATATGAAGCCATTTTAGGTGTAAGTTTAGACAGAAGGAATTTCCGTAAAAAATTTGCGAGCATGGGCTTATTGATCGATGTGGGTGAGATGGAAGAAGATGTTCCGCATCGTCCCGGTAAATTATACAAATTCAATTTCGAAAAATACGAGAAGAACAAAAGAAAATGGATCGGCATTGATTTTTAAATGCTGCCCCCTTCTACTAAAACTGAGTCCTGCACCAGTTCCTCCGTTGATGTATTTCCTGCCAGTAATGAAAGCATTCTGCTAAATGCCAGTTTACCCAGTGTATGGCCATTTGTTTCAACATAAGTGATCTCGGGCGTATACAATTTTGGAAAAAAACCATTGCTGATGGCAATGAGAGCAATGTCATCAGGTACCTTCAAATGCAGGTCCTGCACGCTTTTCATGACACCGGTCAATATTTCATCACTCATACAGAAAACAGTGTCGGGTTTATTCTTTGACTGAAAATATTTCTTGCTGATCTCTTTGGCTTCTTCAGGGGAATGTGCGTGTTCAATGAACAAAGGAATGCTTGCGGCTTTTTTATGAAAGAGGGATACAAAAGCATCTGCTCTTTTTTGTGTGATGGAAAGTTCTTTATTACCAAAAATAGCAAGCACTTTTTTCTTTTTTTTCTGAATGATCTTTTCTGCTGCGATCATCGCAGCTTCAGCATCTGCCAGACAAACTTTATTACAGAAAAGATCAGCAGGAACTTTATCAAAAAAGATAACGGGTGTATTGAAATCATTAAAGCGGAGAAAAGGATCGATATCTTTTGTTGTTGGGGTGATGCAAACAAAGAGGCCCATCACCCTGTTTTGACGACATAGTTTCAAATTACTCACTTCAATTTCAGGATCATCGCCCGATTGCAGGATCATTAATGAATATCCCTGTAATCTGCTTTCTTCTTCTACCGCAGCAATGAATGAGTCGTAGAAATAATTAGAGATATGCGGAACGATCAGTCCAAATATTTTGCTTTTGCTGGTTCTTAAATTTATGGCATTTGCATTGGGCTCATAATCGAGTGTCTTGGCCAGTTCCAAAACTTTTTGTTTTGTTTTAACTGAAATATCAGGATGATTCTTTAATGCTCTCGATATGGTTGAAATGCTTAATCCAAGTACCTGGGATATCTTTTTAAGGGTAATCGTGGTCATGATCTTCTGAATTACAGCATAAAGTAACAAAGTTTGAGAAAAGATTAGCAAAAATCAGTGGAGATTTATGGTTGCCATGAATTTCTGATTCTAACAGAAGCCAAGAACCTAAGGTTCGGCAGTCCTTGCTACCAACTTATTGCCTGATCCCTGTCATTTGGCTGGTTTATTCGGGAGTTCTTCGTAATGCCTCGAACAAAACAGCAATAAGACAGCAGGAGGGTACGAAGGAATCACGAAGAAACAGGTGAAAAACAGGCCTGATTTACCCCAGAAGTAGCAGAGAATCGGGGGTATTTCCCCCAATAATTAGCGCGGATCTATATGTGTATTAAAACCGGGCAGAAAAATCGGGCTTTGAATAAATAAGTGTAAAAGAGACACTTATAGCATACTAAATATGACAAATCGCAGTGATTTGTCTAAAACGCCTAAAACTTTTCCACCGCAACCATTTTCGCAAACGTTTGCGGTCGGTATTTGTTAAATAAATTAACTATACATGCAGCATTTGGAATAGATTTGATGCCATAAATCAAACATAATTTCTACTGAAAAAATAAAACCTTGTTTATCTCGTTTTTGAACTTTCGGGATCGATAAGATTTTTTAGAAAAGATTTTGTTTGTTTGTTTATCATCTTAACACTAAACGTTTGTTTATGAACTTAACGAAACTTGCCAAAGGTATGCTATACCTATGCCTGGCATTCCTCTCTACAACGGCTTTAGCCCAAAACAAAGTAATTACCGGTAAAGTTACAGATGCAAAAGATGGCTCGGGCTTACCCAGCGTATCTATCTTGGCTGTAGGGGGTTCTGCAAAAGCAGGAACTCAAACCAATCAGGATGGTAGTTTTAAGATCACCACTCCTGCATCTACAACAAAACTGGTTGTGTCATTAATTGGTTATGCAAAACAAGAAATCACTTTGGGAAGCCAAACTGATATTCAGGTTGCATTAAAATCAACCAGCGAACAATTGAACGAAGTAGTAGTTATCGGTTATGGTACTGCCCGTAAAAAGGATGTAACCGGTGCAGTTTCTTCTGTTCAGGCAAAAGATTTTAATCAGGGTATTGCTGCGGCTCCTGATCAATTGCTTCAAAATAAAGTAGCAGGTGTTGAAATTACAGCAACAAATGGTCAGCCTGGTGCTGCAGTTACTGTTAAGATCAGAGGTAATAACTCTATCCGTGCAGTAAACAATCCATTATATGTTGTTGATGGTGTGCCTTTAGATGGCAGATCTGCCAGACCAAATCCGGGTAACCCTGCTTATGGTGGTGCTACACCCGATGCAAACCCATTAATGTATATTAACCCTAATGATATTGCCAGCATGGATGTATTGAAAGATGCGTCTTCTGCAGCTATCTACGGTTCTCGTGGTGCAAACGGTGTAATCGTAATTACAACTAAAACAGGTACTTCTGGTCCTGCTAAATTAGAGTTCGGTACAAGTCTGGGCTTTAATGCAGGTTATATGAAAAAATTTGACGTGTTAAATGCAGGCGATTTTAGAAGCGCTTTAGCAAAATATAAAGTAACCGGTCAGGATAATGGCGCAAGCGTAGACGCCTTTAAAGAATTGGCCAATACAAAAATGTCTCAGAACTATAACCTCGCTTTCAGCGGTGGTAATGAGAATGGTAAATTCCGTGCTTCTTTCATGGGATCTTCTACCAACGGTATCATCAAAAATTCAAACTTAGACAAGTATGTTGCCAATGTAAGTGGTACATACAAATTCCTGGATAAGAGATTGACATTAGGTTTCAATGTAACTTCAGGACATACAACTGAAAGCATTGTACCGGTTTCTAATACACCTGGTTCAGTTGGTAACCTGATCAGCTCAATGCTGCAATGGAATCCAACCACTAAGATGATAGACGGAAGCGGTAACTATGTGTATCCTACCAACGGTTCAGGTAATCCATTAGCTATGCTGGCATCTGTTTCTGATATCGCTTCAGTAAATACAGTATTAGGAAATATATCTGCAGCATATAAAATATTGGATAATTTGGAATACAAATTCCTGTATGCGGTTAACAATAGCGTTGGTTCAAGAACAACCAATGACTATGGTTTCGTACAAGGTGTATCCGGTTTAACAGGTTTAGGTTATGGTGCTATCTCTAATGCACGTTTAACTTCTGAAACCTTTACACATACTTTAAATTACAGAGCTAACCTTACACAGAAATTGCATTTAGATGCGATCGCAGGTTTTGAATATTGGAAATCTAATTATTCTAATAATTCATTCTCTGCTTCCGGATTTAATACAAACCTGACTCAGGCTACTTTCATCGGAATTCCTTATACCAACATGCTGCAAGATGGTAATACACAAAATGTACCTTCTACCTATGTTGATCCACAGATCGAATTACAATCTTATTTCGGCAGAGCAGTATTGAACTATAACGATAAATACGTTTTAACTGCTACAATGAGAGCTGATGGTTCAAGCAAATTCGGTGCTAATAATAAATACGGTTACTTCCCTTCAGTAGGTGCTAAATGGGCGATCATTAACGAAGACTTCATGAAGGACAGTAAACTCTTCTCTAATTTTGCATTAAGAGCTTCTTGGGGTATCACTGGTAACCAGGAGTTCCCTGCAGGTGCTTCTCAAGAACAATTCTATTTCAATTCTTACAACAGTGCTCAACAGAGCAATGTTGCCAACCCAGATCTGAAATGGGAACAAACCAATTCTTATAATATCGGTTTAGACTTCGCTACAAAGAATAACAAATTCTGGGGTAGTGTAGATTACTATAGCAAGAACACAACTAATATACTTTTCCAAAGCACTGCCATTCAACCGGCTCCTGCTTCTATTTACTTCATCAACCTTCCTGCTAACTTAATGAACAGTGGTGTTGAATTTAGTTTAGGAATGAATCTGGTTGATCATAAGAACTTCACATGGGATTTGAACGTTAACTATTCTTATAACAAAAACCTGTTGAAGAACTTTACTCAAAACGGAAAAGATATCTTGATCCAAACTGGTCAGATCAATGGTCAGGGTGTATCAGGTACTTTGGGTCAGGCAATTGCCAACAACCAACCGGTTGATGCTTACTACCTGAAACAATTTGGCGGATTTGATGCTACAGGCGCTCAGATCATCGGAGCTAATCCTGGTTTTGCAGGCGATCCAAATCCACATAATAACTATGGTATCAGCACAACTTTGAAATTCAAACAATTGACTTTTGTTGTGAATGGTGGTGGTGCAGGTGGTTATTTAGTATATAATAACACAGGAACAAGTGTAACCAATATTGCCGGTATTGCTAACGGTAGAAATATCGATAAGTTAGCTTACAACTCTACAGAAAATCCTAATACAAGTGCGGTAGGTGCTTCTACAAGATTCCTGGAAAGCGGCAACTTCTTTAAAATAAGAAACGTTTCTTTAGCATATCATTTCGGAAATGCCGGAAAATATGTGAAGAACCTGAATGCTTTTGTTACTGCAAACAATTTGTTAGTGATCACCAAATTCTCTGGATTCGATCCGGAAGTTAATATCGATAAGAGTAGCGGCAATTATCCTTCAAGATCAATTGAGTATATTCCTTATCCAACAGGCAGAACAATTTCATTAGGCGTAAACTTTTCTTTATAATTCAATATAAAAATCAATCGTATGATAAAGTATAAAAATCTTAAACTATACGCTCTTCTTCTGGTTACGGCTGTGAGCTGTTCAAAATTAGATGAGCATTTAAACAGCACTTTGACCAATACCCAAACAGCGAATGCGTTGGGTAGTGCAGGTGTGGGTTTATTATTACAAGGTGCCTACCTTGATTTAGGTGGACCTTTTACCGGACAGGATCAGGTATTTTCTCTGGAAGAAAATTCTGCCGATGAATCTTTGGTTCCTACTAGAGGTGGTGACTGGGATGATAACGGTGTATGGCGTGTAATTCATAACCATACCTGGAATGCAGACCATGGTCAAGTATTAAGTGTATTTAACAACTTAAATAAGCTCAACTTCGATGCAACCAATGTGTTAGGTTTTAGTCCTTCAGCACAACAGGCAGCAGAAGCAAAATTCTTAAGAGCCGTTTCTTTATATTATCTGCTGGATCTTTACGGACAATATCCTGTAAGAAATCCGGGCGATAATTTATTGAATGCACCAGTAGTAAAATCAGGTGCTGCTGCAGCTCAATTTATCATTGATGAATTAACTGCTGCTATTCCAAATTTACCGGCTAGCCCTGCTTTAGGTCAGGCTGGCGCAAATGCAGGAAAAGCATTATTGATGAAATGTTATTTGAACAGAGGTGCATGGATCAATAGAGCTGCTCCAACATTTGCTGATGCTGATATGCAACAGGTAATTACACTTGGTAATGCAATTATAACCAGTGGTAAATACAGTTATGCAACCAATTACTTCAGCAACTTCGATGTAAACAATGGTTCTTCAACTGAAAATATGTTAGTGTATCCAAACTCTTCTGGTGTTCCTGCCAATAACAGCGGACCTCAGGGTCGTTGGTGTATGACTGAACATTACAATCAGGAAACTGATTATAATCCTAATGCCGGTTGGAATGGTTTCTCTACTATCAGTGATTTCTATAACAGTTTCAGTACTTCTACGCAAGCAACTACTGCGGTAACTAAATTCCCGAATGTAGGAGCTACAACTAATGCTGATACTGCAATCGATACAAGATTGGGTGGAAGATTCTATGCAGGTGTAACTAATATGTCAGGTCAAAGACTTGGTTTCCAGATCGGTCAACAATTCAATGAAGCAGGTGTTGCATTGAAAGACAGAAAAGGCGCTGCTTTATCTTTCGATCCTAGTATTGCTGCTACCATGCAGGAAACAGGATCTAACCTTGAAGTAACAGGTATCCGTGTCGTAAAATACGCACCTGATTTTTCAAGCGGAACAAAATATTACGAAGGTCCTTCAGGTAATGATATCGTGATCTTACGTTATTCTGATGTAACATTAATGGTTGCCGAAGCTTATTTACGCGCTGCAACTCCTAATACTGCTGCTGCATTAACTATAGTGAACGCATTAAGAACTGCTAGAGGTGCCACTGCTTTACCTTCTATTAAATTAGTAGGTTCAGGTACAGTTCAACAAACTTTATACGATCCAAATGCATTATTGACTGAAAGAGGTAGAGAATTGTATTGGGAAAGTGTGAGAAGAACAGATATGGTACGTTTTGGTGTATTAGGTCAGTTATATCAATACAAACCAACAGATAATGTTAAATACTTAGTATTCCCAATTCCTTCTCAGGCTTTGGCTGCTAATCCTAATTTAACTCAAAATCCTGGTTATTAATTAGAGCAATCTGTCGTTTTATATTCTAATTTTGGAGCAAGGTCAATATTTATTATTGACCTTGCTTTTTTTATGTAATCATCCATAAACATTTTTTGATGCGATTGTGTAACAGGTATGCTTTCTTATCGGTATTTATTTTTCTTTGCTCCTGCAGCTCCAAAAAGGATACAGCTTTATTTCAGTTAGTTGATAACTCTGGGATCAACTTTAATAATGAAGTAGCTGATGGTAAAAAAGAAAACAGTTTCTTGTTCAGAAATTTCTATAATGGCGGCGGTGTTGCCATAGGTGATATCAATAATGATGGATTACCCGATGTATTCCTTACATCCAATATGGGTAATAATAAATTATATCTCAACAAAGGCAATTTGCAATTTGAAGATATTTCAAGATCCGCGGGGATCATTGAAGATGATAAATGGAACACGGGTGTTGTATTTGCAGATGTGAATGGCGACGGATGGCTGGATATCTATGTTTGCTCATCGGGGCATATGCCAACAGGCAACCGAAAAAATAAATTATACATCAATAATCATAACAACAGCTTTACAGAATCGGCTGCAAAATATGGATTAGATATTTCAGCATATACTACACAGGTTTCTTTCTTTGATTATGATGGCGATGGTGATCTGGATTGTTTTATGATCAACAATAGTCCGATCCCTGTTAATCAATTAGAGTTTGCCAATAAAAGAGATCTGCTGGAAAGCAAATGGCCGGTAGGGGAATTTTTAAAAGGCGGCGGTGATCATTTATTCAGAAATGATAACGGACATTTTACTGAAGTAACTCAATCAGCAGGTATCCACGGAACACTGATCAGTTTTGGGATGGGTGTTTCAGTTGGCGATCTTAATGGAGATGGCTGGCCCGATGTGTATGTATCGAACGATTCTTATGAAAGAGATTATTTATACATCAATCAAAAGAACGGAACTTTTAAAGATGAGTTAGAAAATAAACTGCAGCATACCAGTTTCTCATCTATGGGTGCTGATCTTGCCGACATCAATAACGACGGCCGCATGGATATCTTTAATACCGACATGTTGCCTTTATCAGATTATCGCATTAAAACAACAGGTGCTTTTGATGATATTGATATGTTTAACCGAAAAGTGAAAGCAGGTTTTTATTATCACTATGTAAAAAATTGTTTGCAGTTAAACAGTAAGTCGGGAACATTTACGGAGATAGGGAATTATGCAGGCGTTAGTGCAACAGACTGGAGTTGGGGTGCATTGATGTTTGATATGGATAATGACGGATGGAATGATATCTATGTTTGTAACGGCGTGAACCGCGATGTGACTGATCTGGATTTTATGAACTTCTTTGCCAATGACGTTATTCAGAAAATGGTATTAACGGGAAAGAAAGATGAAGTGGATCAGGTGCTGAAAGAGATCCCCAGAAATGCATTGAAAAATAAAGTGTATAGGAACGATCATCAGTTAAAGTTTACTGATATCGGCGATCAATGGGGCTTTACACAACCCAGTTTTTCTAATGGAGCAGCATATGGTGATCTGGATAATGACGGAGATCTGGACCTGATCATCAACAATGAAAATCAACCTGCATTTGTTTATAAGAACAATGCAAGAGAACTCAATAAAAATAATTATCTCGGGGTCTTCTTAAAAGGCAAAGGGCAAAACACATTTGCGATAGGAAGTAAGATCCAGTTGTATGTGAAGGATCAGATATTGACAAGAGAAGTGGTTCCAAGCCGTGGATTTCAATCATCAGTTGATTATAAACAGATCATTGGTCTGGGCAAAGCCTCAAGCATTGATTCTATGCTGATCACATGGCCTAACAGAACAACTAAAAAGATCATTCATCCCAATATCAATCAGGTATTGACCATTCAGCAGGATGATGAAAAAGAAAAACTGATCGAAAAAGAAACGATCCCTGCTTCCACTTTATTCACGCAAATAAAATCATCATTCGAGAAGCATGAAGAAAACGATGTGATCGATTTTTATATGGAAAGAAATATTCCGAGAATGCTTTCAAAGGAAGGGCCGAAAGCAGCAGTGGGCGATGTGAATGGTGATGGTTTGGAAGATGTTTTTATTGGCGGCACACCGGGTCATGTGGGACAATTGTATTTACAGAATGCCAATGGAACATTCACCAAAAAAGAAGAAAAGTCATTTCAACTCTTTGCTTCTTTTGAAGATGTAGCAGTTACTTTGTTTGATTGTGATCATGATGGTGATTTGGATCTGCTGGTTTGTCCGGGTGGAAATAACAATGATATCAACACAAGAGAATTGCAATTGCGTTTATTTAAAAATGATGGCAAGGGAAATTTTGAAATTGATGCCAATGCTTTCCCCAATACATCGATGAATATTTCAGTGGCAGCAGTGAATGATTTTAACGGGGATGGTTTTCCCGACATTTTTATTGGTGCTAGAAATTATCCGAGAGTATATGGAGCTGACCCCACCAGTTTTCTTTTTGTAAATGATGGTAAAGGGCATTTTACAGATATAGCAGCAACCAAAAATCCGGAGATATCAAAAATAGGAATGGTCACCAATGCTGTTTGGGCCGATGTGGTGGGCGATGCAGCCAAAGAATTGATCATTGTGGGCGATTGGATGACACCAAGAATATTCTCATTTAAAAAAGATCATTTCGAAGAAGTCAAAACGAATCTGAATGATCTATTCGGCTGGTGGCAGACCATTGCAGTTGCTGATGTGAACAATGATGGCAAACAGGATCTGATCATCGGGAATATCGGCGAGAATTTTTATCTGCAACCCAATGAGAAAGCGCCGGTAAAATTATGGTTGAATGATTTTGACCAAAATGGTATCCTGGATAAAGTAGTAACCTATACTGTTGATGGAAAAGATAAACCCGTAGTGGTAAAACATGATCTGGAAGAACAGTTGCCCTCTATCAAGAAAAATAATTTAAAGCATGTCGATTATGCAAAGCGTTCCATTCAGGAATTGTTCTCCAAAGAATTGATCGAAAAAAGTACGGTGAAACAATTCAATTATTCAGCATCCATCGTTGCGATCAATAATGGAGATGGAAAATTCACCATACAGAAACTACCCCTGCTTTCACAAATGAGTTGCATCAATGCATTTTATTGCAGCGATATCAATCATGATGGATTTACAGATATCATCACCGGTGGAAATCAGTTTGGATTTTTACCGCAATACCAAAGGCTGGATGCAAATCCGGGTGAAGTATTACTGAATGATGGTAAAGGGAATTTTGTGCGAATGGATCCTTTTGAAACAGGTTTGCATTTGCGCGGAGAAATGAGAGATATTCAAAAAATAAAACTAAAAAAAGAAGATGCTTTCCTGTTTCTTCAGAATAATGAATATCCGGTTTTGTTTAAGTTGAATGATCTTAATCGTAAGAAGTAACAAGAGTTTTTGAATAAAACCGAAGAATGGATAACAGTTAAAAAAAGTTTACCAAAAGGCAATGAATTAAGTTAAGGAATGCGATGTCATGCTGAGGCACTCGAAGCATGATGAACGAGAATCTTAAAATAATCGAATTCACCCTTCGAGTGCCTCAGGGTGACAATGCGTAGCTTAATGACTGAACCGAAGCTATACTATGGACGGGTTGCTTCATAGCAGCATAATGGTAGTAACATAAAATGAATATTGATTGATGTGTAATAATAAAATGATATTAAAAGTTCTGGCCGGCTTTATTTTTATAATGGCGGTGATAACCTCCTGCAAGCAAAAAGCGAAAGATGATTTTCTTTTTGAGTCGATGGAGAATACCGGCATTGTGTTTAACAACAAAGTACAGGACAATGATTCTATCAATATTTTAAACTACCGTAATTTCTATAATGGCGGAGGTGTTGCCATTGGCGATATCAATAATGATGGATTGGCTGATGTTTTTTTTACTGCCAATCAGGGTAGCAATAAATTATTCCTGAACAAAGGCAATTTTAAGTTTGAAGATATTTCTGAGAAAGCAGGATTCAAAGACAAACTGCAATTCAGTACAGGTGTTGTATTTGTCGATGTGAACAATGATGGCTGGCTGGATATTTATGTGAGCAATGCGGGAAATATGAATAGCCCTGAATTAAGAAAGAACCAATTGTACATCAATAATCACGACCTCACATTTACAGAACGTGCAGAAGAATATGGTTTGGCCAATACGGGATATACCACACAGGTCAGTTTTTTCGATTACGATATGGATGGCGATCTTGATTGTATGATGATCAACAATAGCCCCATTCCCGTGAACAATTTGGGCTATCCGCATCAGCGTGATCTGCCAGCAGATAAATGGCAGGTGCCGGATTATTTAAAAGGTGGTGGCGATCATTTATACAGAAATGATAACGGACATTTTACAGAAGTAACACAGCAGGCAGGTATTCATGGATCATTGATGAGTTTTGGTTTGGGTGTTACAGTAGGTGATGTGAACGGCGATCATTATCCCGACATTTATGTATCCAATGATTTTTTTGAGAGAGATTATTTATACATCAATCAGCATAACGGAACATTCAAAGATGAATTAGACAGTCGCGTACTGCATACCAGTTATGCTTCGATGGGTGCCGACTTTGGGGATATCAATAATGATGGTTATCCGGATATTTTTACAACAGATATGTTGCCTGCTGATGATTATCGTTTAAAGACCACTTTAAGTTTTGATGATATTGATCAGTACCGCCTGAAAGAACGTAATGATTTTCATCATCAGTTTCTGCAAAACACATTGCAGTTAAATACGGGGAACGGAAAATATCTAGATATTGCCAATTACAGTGGCGTGAATGCTTCTGAATGGAGTTGGGGAGCGTTGATGTTTGATGCGGATAATGATGGCTTTACTGATCTCTATGTTTGTAATGGTATTTTCAGGGATCTCACCAATCAGGATTTTTTGGATTTTGATGCGAATGAAATAAGAGAGAAGATGATCGCTTCGGGAAAGAAAGACCTTACAGAATTAGTGAATAAGATCCCTTCGATAGCAGTGCCCAATAAAATGTTCCGTAATCTAGGTAATTTAAAATTCGCAGATCAGGGTGCCGCATGGGGCTTTACGCAAAACAGCTTTTCAAATGGAGCAGCTTATGGTGATCTCGACAACGATGGAGATCTGGATCTGGTAGTGAATAATGTAAATGAGCCCGCACTGATCTTTAAGAATTTAAGCAGAGAAAAAAATCACAACAATTATATCGGTGTTTCTTTAAGAGGGAAAGATAAGAACAGGTTTGCAGTGGGCAGTAAGATCATTGTATTTGAAGGGGACCAGAAGTTGAGTAAAGAAGTTATTCCAAGCCGCGGATTTCAATCATCGGTCGATTATAAACAGATCATCGGTATCGGAAAAAATAATAGCATTGATTCGATGATCATTTATTGGCCCGATCTAACATTTACCAAGATCATTCATCCTGAGATCAATAGAGTACTAACGATCACTCAACCCGAAAAAGGGGAAAAGACAAAAGCTGTTGAAGCGGTTAAAAAAGATCCTTTATTACTAGAAATAAGATCAAATTTTGATAAACATCAGCAACCTGATTACACAGATTTTTATGCTGAACGAGCTATTCCCGAAATGCTATCACACCAGGGACCCAAGGCAACAGTTGCCGATGTGAATGCTGATGGTTTGCCCGATGTTTTCATTGGCGGTACTGCCACAGCTTCAGGACAACTGTATCTGCAAACCAATAATGGCTTTGTAAAAAAAGAGATCCCCGAAATGAAGCAGTTCATCGGATTTGATGATGCGGCAGTTTTATTCTTTGATGCGGATGGCGATGGAGATATGGACCTGTTCATAGGCGCCGGTGGAAATAATATGACTCCCGGCAGCAGAGAATTGCAGAACAGACTATTCATCAACGACGGTAAAGGCAATTTTAAAATATCATACACTGCATTTCCTGTGAATCAAGATAATATCGGGGCAGTAGTTGCTTACGACTTTAATAAGGATGGATATCTTGATCTGTTTGTTGGTGCAAGTTCTGTTTCGAAAGAATATGGCATCACTGCACATAGTCATATCTATATCAATAATGGGAAAGGCATTTTTACCGATATGCCGGAAAATAAATTAAGCGGTATCAATACCGTGGGCATGGTTACGGGTGCCGTGATGTGTGATGTGGATGGCGATCAGGAAAAGGAATTGGTGATCGTAGGTGAATGGATGAGCCCCAAGATCTTTAAATTTCAGAAAGATCATTTTGTTGCAGTAAGTTCTAACCTTGATCAATTATCGGGTTGGTGGCAAACAGTGATCGCAACAGATATCAATGGTGATGGAAAAGAAGATCTGATATTGGGCAACAGAGGCGAGAATTTCAATTTACGCCCGGATGAAAGAAACCCGATCAAAATGTGGTATGGTGATTTTGATGAGAACGGAAGGATGGATAAGATCATGAGTAAAACGGTGGAGGGAAAAGACAAACCCGTTTTTATGAAACGGGATGTACAGGAAGAATTGCCGGCATTAAAAAAACAGAATCTGCATCATGCCGAATATGCCAAAAAATCAATGGAGGAATTGTTTACGCCGGAACAGCTAAAGAAAACTGTTGTAAAGCAGATCAACTATGCATCTTCGATCATTGCGGTCAATCAGGGGAATGGGAAATTCACCATTCAGCCTTTACCGCCGATGGCACAATTGTCTTCGGTTAAGTCAATTGTTTGTACTGATCTGAATCATGACGGATTCAAAGACCTGATCGTTTGCGGTAATGAATTTAATTTTCAACCACAGTTGGGAAGACTCGACGCCAATCTCGGCGAAGTATTCATCAATGACGGCAAAGGCAATTTTAAATTATTAGCATCCGATGCATCGGGATTGGAATTAAGAGGAATGGTCAGGGATATAGCGGTTATTCCATCTAATAAAGGGGTCAATTTTTTATTCCTGCAAAATGATGCGGTCCCGCATTTATATCAATTAAAAACAAGTGTATCACCCAACAAAAAATAGAATCAGTGTTCATGAATGCCTTTATAAAAAATATCAGATCAGCGATCGTCATCATAACGGTTTTATCATCCTGCAGTAATCATAAAACGGATAAACCGGTATTATTTGAAACATTGAATGAAGATCAAACGGGATTGCATTTTATCAATAAGCTAACGCCCACCGATTCATTCAACATGTTTCATTACATGTATTTCTACAATGGTGCAGGAGTGGGCGCCGGTGATTTTAATAATGACGGCAAGATCGATCTGTTCTTTGCATCGAATCAGGGAGACAATAAATTGTTTTTGAATGAAGGCAATTTAAAATTCAAAGATGTTACAGGGGATACAAAAATTCCTCAAGATAAAGGATGGAGCACCGGTGTTTCGGTGATCGATATCAATAACGACGGCTTACTTGATATTTATATCTGCAAAGTGGGCAACTATGAAACCTTGCATGGGAAAAATCAATTGCTGATCTGCAAAGGAATTAAAAATGGTATTCCTTTTTATGAAGATGAAGCGGCACAATACGGATTGGATTTTTCCGGATTCAGTACACAAGCTGTTTTCGTTGATTATGATATGGATGGCGACCTCGATATGTTCTTATTGAATCATTCTGTTCATCAAAACGGAACATTTGCACCAAGGGATAATTTTTTAGGAACTTATAATTCATTATCCGGCGATCGGTTGTATCGCAATGACGGTAACAATCATTTCAGCGATGTAACCAAAGAAAGCAAGATCAACAGTTCGGCTATCAGTTATGGATTGGGCATTGCTGTTGCAGATATTAATTTAGACGGATGGCCTGACCTGTATATCGGTAATGATTTTCATGAGAATGACTATTTATACATCAATCAGCATAACGGAACATTTACGGAAGAAACCTCTCTGCGGATGATGCATACCAGTCAGTTCTCGATGGGTGTTGATATAGCCGATGTGAACAATGATGGTTATCCCGAGATCATTTCAATGGATATGCTTCCTTCAGATCCGTATATGTTGAAACGATCCTTGGGTGAAGACGAGTATGATATATTTTATCATAAGATCTCGGTGGGATATAATTATCAATACACCAGAAATAATCTGCAGTACAATAGAAAGAACGGCATGTTCAGTGAAACGGGATTGTATTCAGGTATATATGCTACAGACTGGAGCTGGGCGCCATTGTGGATGGACTTTGATAATGATGGGTTGAAAGATCTGTTCATTTCTAATGGTATTCCAAAGCGCATGAACGATATGGATTATGTGAATTTTGTTTCCAACGAAGAGATACAGCAAAAACTTCGGGAAGATAAAATGGATGAGAAGGATATGGCATTGGTGAATAAATTCCCTGAGATAAAAATTCCCAATAAATTTTTTCTGAACAAAGGCAATCTATCTTTTGAAGATGCAGGCGAATCGATCAGTAACGATAAACCCACTTTTTCAAACGGTGCAGTGTATGCCGATCTGGATAATGATGGCGATCTGGATGTAGTAGTCAATAATATTGATGATGCAGTGATCGTGTATGAAAACAAAAGCAACGATAAAAAAGATAAAGCATTTGTAGAAATAAAATTAAAGGGTGCGGCAAATAATATCAATGCACTGGGAGCTAAAGTTGTGTTGTTTGCGAATAAAGGTATCAGAACCTATGAAAAAAACCCGGCAAGAGGTTTTCAGTCAAGCATGGAGATCCCATTGCATATCGGATTGGTGAATACCAAAGTTGACTCAGCATTTTTGATATGGCCCGATAATTCATTTCAGACGATCAGTCTTACAAACACAGCATCACATATCTCATTTACCTATCAAAAAGGATTGCCAAAATTTGATTATGCAAAGATCACCGGTCATTGGAAAAATGAAACAAAGCCAATGGAAGAGATCACTGCACAAACAGGGTTGAATTATGTACATCATGAAAATCCTTTTATAGAATTCAATCGTGAGTTTCTGATCCCGCATATGGTTTCAACAGAAGGTCCTGCATTGGCTGTCGCCGATATCAATCACGACGGATTGGAAGACGTGTTCATCGGATCTTCCAAAACATTTCATAATGCGATCTTCCTGCAACAACCCAATGGTAAGTTCATACAAACCAAACAACCTTTGATGGCATTGGACAGTATGATGGAAGACGTGGATGCGCAATGGATCGATGTGAACAATGATGGGAATCTTGATCTCGTTATTGCAACCGGAGGAAATGAATATTACGGACAGGATGAACACTTAAAACCAAGAGTGTATCTGAACGATGGTAAGGCGAATTTTAAAAAATTAGAAAACGCTTTTGGTGAAATTTATGTAACACAATCCTGTATCGTTCCTTTCGATTTTAATGGAGATGGATTTGTTGATCTGTTTGTTGGTGGAAGAGCTGTGCCTTGGGAATATGGTAAAACACCGAGATCTTATTTATTGCAAAATGATGGCACCGGAAAGTTTATAGATGTAACAGATAAATACAGTAAAGAACTGGGCAATATCGGAATGGTCACACAAGCTTTATGGTTCGATATCAATAAGGACGGGCAGAAAGATCTGATCATCTGTTGCGAATGGGGAGGCATTGATGCATTCATTAATAATAAAGGATCATTCACCAAAAGATCGCTGACAGATAAAAAGGGTTGGTGGAACTTTATATTGCCTGTTGATATAAATAACGATGGCAATATAGATCTGATAGCAGGTAATCTTGGTTTGAATTCACGCCTGCATGCAACAGATAAGGAGCCTGTAAGATTATACTATAATGATTTTGATGATAATGGAAAAAAGGAACAGATACTCACTTATTATCTGAACGGGAAAGAAATTCCTTTTGCCAATAAAGATGAATTGCAAAAGCAGATGCCTGTGATCAAGAAGAAATTTTTATATGCAGATGATTTTGCAAAATCAACATTGGAAGGAATTTTCTCAAAAGAAAAGTTGCAGGCATCTCAACTGCTGACGGCCAATTATTTTTCGAATGCAGTATTGATCAATCATGGCGATATGAATTTTACAACTGAAGCATTGCCATGGGAAGCACAATTGAGTTCATTACGTGATGCCATGGTGCTGGATGCGAATGGAGATAAACTACCGGATATTTTATTGACAGGGAATTATTATGATAATAATATTCAGATGGGAAGATATGATGCTGATTATGGAACATTATTAGTGAATGAAGGCAGCGGCAAATTCAAGACAGAGAATATCAATGGCCTGCAGATAAAAGGGCAGGTGAGACATATCAAGTCTATCAATATTGGTCATCAGCCTGCATACATTCTATCAAAGAATAACGACAGCACGATCATCATTCGGTTTAAACCTGAAAAATAATTACATAACGGGATAATACAATCTGGTGACCCACTTTGCAGTGTCGGTTTCTTTGGAACGATCAGTGATCATCAATTCATAAGGAATAGCAGGGCTGGATCTTTTGGCATCTGTTAAATAGATCTCCAATTGATCAAGACTTTTTTTAATGCTGTAGGTACCTCCTTTGATCTCTGTGACCAATACATTTCCGTTATAGGGCATTCGTTTAATGCGGATCTCATTGTTCTCCGGAATTCTTTTATTGATGGGAAGACCGATCATTGATTCAAAATGTGTGCTGTCGATCTGCTTCACGAATAGCATGGGAGAATTGGTGACAGTCGCATTTTTGGAAGATGCATAATTCGACAATTTCTTTACCTGCAAATAAATAGCTTCTATTGTAGGATATTTTGAAGTTTGGATCTTTGATGAGATCAATACAGAATCTCTTAGTTGAGTTTCCGTTACAAGAATGCCATATATGCTTACAGAATTGTCGAGGAATATTTTCATTTGATCCATCAAGCCCGACATACTTTCTTTTAAGCGAACCGCTTCACGATATCTGGCGAAACGAACAATAGGATTTGCACCGGCTTCAATTTCGGCTGCCCATTGGATGGCAGAAGAATCGAGATAAACATTCAGAGAAATTAAACTGCTTTTAACATCGATCTTGTCTGACTGTATAGTGAACTCGGTAATATTTGAAACGGTTCTTTTGATTGTATAATTGAAACCTTTATAGGAATATCCATTTTCAGTTTTACTTGCAATTGTTTGTAACCATCCTCCTAGTTTTTGACTGTCTGATTGAAACTTAAGAACAGCAGTATGATATGCTTTTACATAGCGAACAGTTGATACAGTTATTTTGGCAGGGATGAAAATGTAAACGCTCAGGATCAGCATAGCTGCGATCACGAATAAACCAATCATCAATTTCTTCATATTAAGGCATTAAGTGCTTTGCAAAATAAGCATTCTAACATCAAAATAAATTGTAAAATTCGATGGAGAGTGGTAATTATAAATTGTATTTTTATTTATTCATTTTAATTGATAGCTCTTATGAAAAAGAAACTGTTTGTTTTCTGCAGTTATATGTTTTTTGTTTCCTTTAATTTTATTTTTTCGCAAACGATTGATATTTGGAAAATAAAGGCCGATAAGATAGATCCCAGCAATTATTACGGCGTGACCGTTGCCAATGGAATGATCGGCATAGTTTCTTCTCCCGAACCTTTTAAAGTGAAAGATGTGGTACTCGCCGGAGCGTATGATCTCTATGGTAGAGGAAGAGTGAGTAATTTTTTGCGCAGCTTTAATTTGCTAAATGCATATGTGGAGATAGATGGAAAGAGATTGGATGCAAAGAACGCATCTAATTTTAAACAGGAACTGGATATGCATAAAGCCAGCTTTACGGCATCTTTTGATTACAGTGATAAGGCTACGGTTACTTATACCTACTATTCTTTGCGTCAACTGCCCTTTACTGTTTTGATGGATATCAGCGTTACCGCAAAAAAAGATATATCCATTAATGCGGCTAGTGTGATGGAAGCGCCTGATGCATTAAAGGAAGTTCAGAATTATTATAATGAGATCGATCGTCCGCATGTGGTAATCAGTTTGCTTACGTCTACTGCAAAAAGTCCAACAGGGAAACTGTTGATGTGTGCATCCAATACATTTTTATTCAGTGAAGCCCATGGACAAGAACCACGGGTGATCCATGAGATGTGGGATAACAATATGCACCTGATGAAATTTGCAAAGGAACTGAAAGCTGGAGAGCATTACAATTATTCAATTGTTGGCTCTTCCATTACTTCTGCTCATCATGATGATCCACTAAATGAAGCAGAACGCATGACCATATTTGCAAAGCTGGAAGGGAAAGACAGACTCATTCAATTTCATCAAAAAGCATGGGATGATCTTTGGAAAAGCGATATAACAGTTGAAGGTGATGACCAATCGCAACAAGACATTCACAGCATGCTTTATCACCTCTATTCGTTTGTAAGAGAAGGCACGGCATTATCACCATCGCCAATGGGTTTATCAGGCTTGGGTTATAACGGACATGTATTTTGGGATGCCGATCTGTGGATGTATCCTGCATTATTGGTATTACATCCCGAAATGGCGAAGAGTATGATGGAATATCGTTTTGAAAGACTGGAAGCTGCCAAAAGAAATGCATTCAATCATGGCTATAAAGGGGCCATGTTTCCATGGGAAAGCGCAGGAACAGGCGTAGAAGAGACACCGGTTTGGGCTTTGAGCGGACCATTCGAACATCATATCACCGCCTGTGTGGGTTTGGCTGCCTGGAATTATTATTGTGTTACTCAGGATAAAGATTGGCTGAAAGAAAAAGGATGGCCTTTATTAAAGGAAACGGCTGATTTTTGGGCAAGCAGGGTAGAAAGAAATGGTCCCGGAAAATATGATATTAAAAATGTGGTAGCAGCAGATGAGTGGGCAGAAAACATAGATAATGATGCATTTACAAATGCGTCCGCAAAAGCTGTTTTACAAAGTGCTAATGAAGCGGCAAAGATTTTAAATATAACTCCTAATGCAGATTGGACCGATGTTGCAACAAATATTCCCATTTTAAAGTTTGAGGATGCTGTTACAAAAGAACATGCTACTTATCATGGGGAAGGGATCAAGCAAGCCGATGCGAATTTGCTGTCTTATCCCCTCAAAGAAATAACAGACCCCAAACAGATCAAAGCTGATCTGGAATATTATGCAAAAAGGATCCCCGACGAGGGAACCCCGGCGATGACACAAGCCATTTTTACCCTGCTGTATTCCAGATTGGGCGATGGCGAAAAAGCATTCCACTGGTTCAAAGACGCTTATGTTCCCAATTTGAACCCGCCATTTAATGTAATTGCAGAAACAAAAGGGGGTACCAACCCTTATTTTGCAACAGGCGCAGGGGGAATCATTCAAAGTGTATTGATGGGTTTTGGCGGATTGGAAATTACAGCCAATGGCATCATTCAGATCAGATCAGCATTACCTAAACAATGGAAAAAACTGACGATAACGGGTGTGGGACCCAAACTTAAAACGTTTGCGGTGAATAAATAGTCGTATTTTTTTCCAGATGGAGACTGATTTATCAAAGAAAAACTTATCTTCATACCTCTAATTAGTATTGAAAAAGATTGTTGTCATAGCACTCATGGGCATTTTGCTGTTTAACTGGTATGGTTACCGGTTTGTGGCAGATTATTTTGAAAACAGAGCTTCGAATGAAATGCAGGCCCAGCTTGACTTGAACAACTACTCAGAATCAGAGTTGATCACGATCAAAGTTCCGCTTAGTCTTCCTTACGGACCCAATTCTAAAAACTTCGAAAAAGTAGACGGTAATATTGATATTCATGGCGTAAGTTATCAGTATGTAAAACGCAGGTTTTATAACGATACTTTAGAGTTGATGTGTATCCCCAATACGGCAAAGACCACTATTAAAAATGCCAGAGATGAATTCAGTAAACTGGCCAATGATTTTGTAAATCTTTCTACTTCCAAAAAATCATCTAGCAATCACAGTCACAATTTAAAATATTCGATACAGGACTTCACGGGCGATCATTATTTTGATATGCAGCAGTTAAGTTTATCTCTTAAACCTGTACATAACTTATCTACATTTCAGAACTTCAGTTCAATTTACCTCGAAAGGTTAGAGCAACCTCCGCAAGCATAGGGTATATCTACAGCTCTAACATCACTTATTATCTTTTTTAAATCATTTTCTGGAATGAAAAAATTCATTTTAGGTCTCTTGATTGTGACCACTTTATTTGCTTGCAAATCGAATACTGACTATAAGACTTATTTACATAATCCGGATCTGTTTTCTTCTACAGTTCATCAATTGAATGATGTTGTAATGGGAAATAATTTTCCTCCAATGATCGCTGCACGTAATTATGCTTATGCAGCCATTGCAGCTTATGAAGTAATTGCCGCTCAAAATCCTCAGCAATATCAATCCCTGGCCGGTCAGGTTCATGGTTTAACTGAATTACCAAAACCTATTGCAGACCAGCCGATCGATTATGAATTAGCTGCTTTATTATCCTATATTAAAGTAGGTGAATCTGTAACATTTCCGGAAGGAAGTTTGGCGCATTACAAAGACAGTATTTTAAAAGTGGCCCGTGACAAAGGCTTACCTGAAAATATTGAAAAAGCTTCTCAGCAATTTGCCGATAGTATTGGTATTGTAATCATTAAATGGAGCAAAAAAGATAATTATTTAGAAACTCGCGGAGCTGAAAAATATACTGTAAACGAAAAAGATCCATCACGTTGGGTTCCTACACCTCCCATGTACGCTTCTGCTACTGAGCCACATTGGAAAGATATCCGTACGTTGGTGATTGATAGTGCTAATTTATTTCCAGCACCTGCACCGTATAAATTTAATGTTGTTGACAAGAACAGCGATTATTATAAACAAGTAATGGCTGTGAAAAATGCCGGAGGAGACAGTTTAACTGCTGAGCAAAAGCATATAGCTGACTTTTGGGATGATAATGCTTTTAAAATGAATGTTACCGGACATATTATGTACGGCAGCAAGAAATTTTCACCATCCGGACATTGGATGAGTATCATAGGTATTGCAGCAAAAAATGCGAATGCTGATTATGCAACAACAGTTTATGCTTTTGCTAAAACAGGCATTGCATTGTTTGATGCATTTATCAGTTGCTGGTATGTAAAGTATACATACAATACCATCAGACCGGAATCAGTGATCAATAAGTATTTTGATATCAACTGGAGACCTTATTTACAAACGCCTTCTTTCCCTGAATATACATGCGGTCATTGCACTATTTCTGCTTCTGCTGCCGAGGCTTTAACAAGCATTTTTGGCGACAATCATCCTTATACGGATAGCACTGAAATAGAATTTGGCATTAAGAACAGATCGTATAAATCTTTCAGGGATGCGGCAAATGAAAATATGCTCGGTCGCTTCTACGGTGGAATTCACTATATGCCTTCAAATCTAGTAGCTCATGGCTTAGGTATCAAAGTAGGTACCTACGTGATAGATAAGCTGAAAATGAAAAAATAGAACAGTAGCAAAAAAATTTATTGATGATCAGCTTTGCCGCAATCAAGTGTACTAAGGTATGCATGCGGTAATGCGGTTAAGATATTCAAACGTTATTATCTAAGGTTCATAAACAAACTCGCTCTTTTGTTTCTACTTAAGAGCTCCTTTTAAAACAAACAAAAAATTCAAAAAATAAAAGTTCAAAATTTATAAAATAAAGTTCATAAACATATTCGCTCTTTTGTTTCTACTTAAGAGCTCTTTTTAAAAACAAACAAAAAAGTTCAAAAAATAAAAGTTCAAAATTTATAAAATAAAGTTCATAAACATATTCGCTCTTTTGTTTCTACTTAAGAGCCCTTTTTAAAAAACAAACAAAAAAGTTCA